>NZ_CP193663.1:308333-616666 GCF_051106465.1 Streptococcus sp. KHUD_016
AACGCTGAAAATAGCAAGGATGGATGGAATTTCCATCATGATTGTGATATAATATTTATAACTATTAACGTGTATAGGGGATTATCATGAGTAGACGTTCAAAGAGAGCTCGTTCTGGCAACATGAAACGAAATATTAACATAGTCTTATTAACCATTTATCTACTGTTGGGTGGTTTTTTGCTGTTCTTGATTTTTAGACACAACATTTTAGCCTTTAGATACTTGAATATTATTTCTGCAGTTCTCATTTTATTAGCTGCTTTAGTAGGACTACTGCTGATTGTTTATAAAAAAGCTGAGAAGTTTACGGTCTTCTTTTTGACGCTTGCCATCTTAGTTAGTTCAGTTTCTCTCTATGCTTTGCAACAGTTTGTCGGTTTTACCAATCATATCAATTCGACGTCAAATTACTCAGAGTATTCAATCAGTGTGGTCGTTTTGAAAGATAGTGAGATCAATAATGTGACTCAACTGGATACGGTTACGGGGCCAACAGAGACAGACAATGACAATATTCAAAAGTTGTTAGCAGATATTAAGACCAGCCAGAGTAAGGACTTGACAGTTGAGAAAGCGACTTCTTACCTAGCAGCTTATAAGAGTCTGCTTTCTGGTGAAACGAAAGCAATTGTCTTAAATAGTGTCTTTGAAAATATCATTGAAGTAGAGTATCCAGATTATGCTTCAAAAATCAAAAAAATCTATACAAAACAATTAACTAAGGATGTTGCGGCACCAAAGGTATCGAAGAATAAAGCTTTCAATATTTATGTGAGTGGTATTGATACCTATGGTCCGATTAGTTCAGTTTCGCGTTCAGATGTAAATATTTTGATGACAGTGAACCGTGATACCAAAAAAATCCTTCTCACTACAACTCCTCGTGATTCCTATGTTCCGATTGCGGATGGAGGAAACAATCAAAAGGACAAATTGACCCATGCAGGGATTTATGGAGTAGACTCGTCGATTCATACCCTGGAAAACCTATATGGTGTGGATATCAATTACTACGTCCGTTTGAACTTCACTTCTTTCTTGAAGTTGATTGACCTTTTAGGTGGCGTAGATGTTTATAATGACCAAGATTTCACATCTTTACACGGGAAGTTCCATTTCCCAGTTGGGAATGTTCATCTAGACTCTGAGCAGGCTCTTGGTTTTGTCCGTGAGCGCTACTCTCTAGCAGATGGAGATCGTGACCGTGGTCGAAACCAACAAAAGGTTATTGTAGCTATTATTCAGAAGTTGACGTCAACTGAGGCTTTAAAAAACTACGATAACATCATCAAGGGATTGCAAGATTCTCTTCAGACCAATATGCCTTTGGAAACCATGATGGATCTGGTTAATACTCAATTGGAGAGTGGTGGGAACTACAAAGTCAACTCTCAAGACTTGAAAGGAACTGGACGCACGGATCTTCCTTCATACGCTATGCCAGATAGTAACCTCTACATGATGGAAATTGATGAAAGTAGCTTGGCCGCTGCGAAAGCTGCTATCAATGATGTGATGGAGGGCAAGTAGCATGATCGATATTCATTCGCACATCGTTTTTGATGTGGACGATGGTCCAAAGTCGATAGAGGAAAGTAAAAAACTTCTTAGAGAGGCCTACAGTCAAGGAGTGAGGACAATCGTTTCAACTTCGCATAGACGAAAAGGGATGTTCGAAACTCCTGAAGAAAAAATCGCGACTAACTTTCTAAAGGTGCGAGAAATGGCTAAGGAAGTTGCGGATAACTTAATCATTGCCTATGGGGCAGAAATCTACTATACGCCAGATGTTGTTGAGAAGTTAGAAAAGAAATTAATCCCGACTCTCAACGATAGTCGCTATGCTTTGATTGAGTTTAGTATGAATACACCCTATCGGGATATGCATAAGGGGCTGAGTAATATTCTAATGTTAGGCATTACACCCATCATTGCCCACATTGAACGTTACGATGCTTTAGAAAACAATGAGCAGCGCGTGCGAGAGCTGATTGATATGGGATGTTATACTCAAGTCAATAGTTCTCATGTCTTGAAACCTAAACTCTTCGGAGAAACTTATAAATTCATGAAAAAGAGAGCTCAGTATTTCTTGGAACGAGATCTGGTTCACGTGATCGCAAGTGATATGCACAACTTGGATCACAGACCTCCTCATATGGAGGAAGCCTATGATATCATTGCCAAAAAATACAGTGAAGATAAGGCTAAGGAACTTTTTAAGGATAATCCCCGAAAAATAATAATGGATCAATTGATTTAGGAGAAAAAATGAAAGAACAAAATATGATGGAAATCGATGTATTTCACTTACTTAAAATCCTTTGGAAACGAAAATTTTTAATTGCTTTGGTAGCATTCGTGACAGGGACAGTAGCATTTGCCTACAGTAGTTTTATTGTGAAGCCGGAGTTTACGAGTACGACCCGAATTTATGTGGTCAACCGTAATCAGGGAGATAAGCCAGGTTTGACCAACCAAGACTTGCAAGCTGGATCTTACTTGGTAAAAGACTATCGTGAAATCATTCTCTCGCAAGACGTTTTAGAAAAAGTTGCGACTGATTTGAAACTAGATCTCCCTCCAAAAGGTCTAGCTAGTAAAATTAAGGTAACAGTTCCAGTGGATACGCGTATTGTTTCTATCTCTGTGACAGATCGTTTGCCTGAAGAAGCGAGCCGCATCGCTAACTCTTTGAGAGAGGTTGCTGCCCAAAAAATCATCAGTGTCACGCGAGTTTCAGATGTGACAACGCTTGAAGAAGCTCGTCCTGCAACATCCCCATCGTCTCCAAATATCCGTCGCAATACCATGGTTGGATTTCTTGCTGGCGCAGTTGTAATGGTTGTTACGGTTCTCCTAGTTGAGCTCTTAGATACACGAGTGAAACGTCCAGAAGATATCGAAGATGTGATGCAAATTGCGCTATTGGGAGTAGTTCCAAATTTGGATAAATTGAAATAGGAGAGAGAGATGCCAACATTAGAGATTGTACAAAAAAAATTAGATTTGGCAAGAAAAGCTGAAGAATATTATAATGCGCTTCGTACCAATATACAGTTGAGTGGGAATAATTTGAAAGTTATTTCGATCACGTCTGTGAAACCGGGTGAAGGGAAGTCAACTACTTCTACAAATATTGCTTGGGCTTTCGCGCGTGCGGGCTATAAGACGCTGTTAATCGATGCCGATATTCGTAATTCTGTCATGTCAGGTGTTTTTAAATCACGGGAAAAGATTACAGGCCTAACAGAGTTCTTATCTGGGACGACAGACCTATCACAAGGCCTATGTGATACCAATGTTGAAAACTTGTTTGTTATTCAAGCGGGTTCTGTATCACCAAACCCAACAGCTTTGTTACAAAGTGAAAATTTTGCGACCATGATTGACACCTTACGTAAGTACTTTGACTACATCGTTGTAGATACTGCTCCGATTGGAGTTGTTATCGATGCGGCGATTATCACGCAGAAGTGTGACGCTTCTGTTTTAGTAACTGCTGCTGGTGAAACAAATCGTCGTGATGTCCAAAAAGCTAAAGAACAACTCGAACAAACAGGCAAACCATTCTTAGGAATTGTGCTTAATAAACTCAATACTTCAGTTGAAAAATATGGCTCCTATGGAGCATATGGAAACTATGGGAATTATGGCAAAAAATAATAAATAGTTTAGGGAAGATATTATGGAAGAAAAGGGATTGAAGATTACTTTGGCGACAATCCAGAGTTTTCTTGTCATTTTATTAGCTTATTTACTTAGTTTTGTTAAGGAAACAGAGATTGTAAATACTTCTGTTATTATCTTGTTCATTCTTCATTTTTTTATTTTTTATATCAGTGATTATGGGCATGATTTTTTTAAAAGGGGTTATTTAGCAGAGTTTATCAACACTGCAAAGTACATTGTGTTCTTTGCTTTAGCTATCAGTATTTCGAATTTTTTCTTAGAAGATCGTTTTAGTATCTCTAGACGAGGAATGATTTATTTTTTGACAATACACTCTATTCTGTTGTATTTGTTGAATCTATGCATTAAACGCTATAGAAAAAGCATCTTTCCAAATCTCAAGGGGAGTAAGAAGATATTCTTGATAACAGCGACCTCTAGGGTTGAAAAAGTCATCGATAGGCTGATAGAGTCGGGAGAAATTTTTTGGAACTTGGTGGCAGTCAGTGTTTTAGACCAGCCTGATTTTCAGCATCAATCCTTAACGGTTGTACCTGCTGAGAATATCTTAGACTTTGCTACTCATGAAGTTGTCGATGAGGTCTTTATCAATCTACCAAGTGAAGAGTACGACATCGGGGAGTTTATCTCACTTTTTGAGACAATGGGAATTGATGTTACAGTTAATCTGAATGCTTTTAATAACTATCTAGGTAGTGATAAAAAGATTCGTGGGATGGCAGGGCTGAATGTTATCACGTTTTCTACAAAATTTTATAAGACCAGTCATGTCATTGCTAAACGGTTCATTGATATTGTCGGTTCGATTGTCGGCTTGATTATTTGTGGTTTGGTGAGCATTGTTTTGGTTCCGATGATTCGACAAGATGGTGGGCCAGCGATTTTTTCTCAAACGCGTATTGGAAAAAATGGTCGACATTTCACTTTCTATAAATTTAGATCTATGTGCGTGAATGCTGAGCAGCGGAAACAAGAACTTTTGGCGCAAAATACTATGCAGGGGGGCATGTTTAAGGTCGATGATGATCCTCGTATCACTCCAATTGGTCGCTTTATTCGTAAGACCAGCCTAGATGAGTTACCGCAGTTTTGGAATGTTTTAATGGGAGATATGAGTCTGGTCGGAACCCGTCCCCCAACAGTGGATGAGTATGAGAAATATACTCCTGAACAAAAACGTCGATTGAGTTTTAAACCTGGGATAACAGGCTTGTGGCAAGTCAGCGGGCGAAGTGAGATCAAGGATTTCAATGAAGTTGTTAAATTAGATGTGGCCTATATTGATGATTGGACTATTTGGAAAGATATTGAAATATTGTTAAAGACCGTTAAAGTTGTATTTATGAGAGATGGGGCGAAGTAATTTCTGCCCTTCAGTCCTGTTAGGAGAGAAATGAAACAGTCAGTTTATATTATTGGTTCAAAGGGGATTCCTGCTAAGTATGGAGGATTTGAAACCTTTGTTGAAAAATTAACCGAATATCAAAAAGACAGCAACATACAATACTATGTTGCTTGTATGCGTGAAAATTCTGCTAAGTCTGGCATTACGGAAGACCAGTTTGAGCACAATGGAGCCATTTGCTTCAACATCGATGTACCCAATATCGGCCCGGCCCGCGCCATCGCTTACGATATTGCAGCGGTCAACAAGGCTATTGAATTGGCTAAGGAAAACAAGGACGAAGCTCCCATTTTTTACATTCTAGCTTGTCGCATCGGTCCTTTTATTTCTGGACTTAAGAAAAAAATTCGTGCGATTGGTGGCTCTTTGCTGGTGAATCCTGATGGTCATGAATGGTTGCGAGCAAAATGGAGCCTTCCAGTTCGTAAGTACTGGAAATTTTCAGAGCAGCTCATGGTCAAACATGCAGATTTACTGGTCTGTGACAGTAAAAACATTGAAAAATATATCCAAGAGGATTATAAGCAGTACCAACCAAAGACCACCTATATTGCCTATGGGACAGATACAGCTCCTTCAATCCTGAAAGCAGAAGATGCCAAAGTTCGAGATTGGTATAAGGAAAAAGAAGTTAGCGAAAATGGCTATTATCTAGTAGTGGGACGATTTGTTCCTGAAAATAACTACGAAGCCATGATTCGTGAATTTATCAAGTCCAAGTCCAAAAAGGACTTTGTTCTCATCACAAATGTGGAGCAGAATAAATTTTACGACCAGTTGTTACGGGATACTGGTTTTGACAAAGATCCTAGGGTCAAATTTGTCGGTACTGTCTATGACCAAGAGTTGCTCAAGTACATCCGTGAAAATGCCTTTGCCTATTTACATGGGCATGAGGTTGGAGGAACCAACCCTTCTCTACTGGAAGCTTTAGCATCCACAAAACTAAATTTGTTGCTAGATGTTGGTTTTAACCGTGAGGTTGGTGAAGACGGGGCCATTTATTGGAAAAAAGATGAGTTGGCACGCGTCATTGAGGAAGTAGAGGGATTTGATCAGGTAGTGATAGCTGACTTGGATTTCAAGTCAAGCCAAAGAATTATCTCAGCTTTCACATGGGAAAAGATTGTGTCAGATTATGAAGAAGTGTTTAAAGGATAGGGAATGAAACGGATTTTATACTTGCATGCTGGTGCAGAAATGTATGGAGCAGATAAGGTTTTATTGGAATTGATAAAAGGATTGGATTCCAAAGAATTTGAAGCTCACGTCATCTTGCCAAATGACGGTGTTTTAGTCGAGGCTTTGCGCCAAGTTGGAGCTAAGGTCAGCGTGTTGGATTATCCGATTTTACGTAGAAAATACTTTAATCCTAAAGGCATTGCCGACTATATTCGCTCTTATAATTTCTATGCTAAGCAAATCGCCCTCTATGCTCGAGAACACAGTATAGATATGGTTCACAATAATACAGCGGCTGTTTTGGAGGGCATCTATTTGAAACGCAAGCTCAAGCTGCCTTTGATTTGGCATGTTCATGAGATTATCGTCAAACCCAAAGCTATTTCTGACTTTATCAATATGCTCATGGGACGATATGCAGACAAGATTGTGACGGTGTCCCAAGCGGTCGCTAATCATATCAAGCAGTCTCCCTTTATCAAAGATAGCCAAGTGGAAGTGATTTATAACGGTGTCGATAATGCTGTCTATTATCCAATGGATGCGTCTTCTATTCGTGAAAAATTTGACATTGCGCAAGATGCACTTGTGATTGGCATGATTGGTCGGGTCAATGCTATAAAAGGACAAAATGATTTCATAGAAGCAGTCGAGCCACTTTTGGAAAAGAATGAGCAAGCGGTGGCTTTCCTAGCTGGAGGTGTTTTTCCTGGTGAAGAATGGCGCTTAGAAGAACTAGATAAGAGAATAGCTTCTTCATCTGTTGTATCACAAATTCATCGTATTGATTACTACGATAAGACTTCTGAACTTTATAATATGTTTGATATCTTTGTCTTACCAAGTATAAAACCTGATTCCCTACCTACAGTAGTCCTAGAAGCCATGGCTTGTTCAAAACCAGTTGTTGGTTATAACAATGGGGGAATAGCTGAAATGGTAGTAGATGACAAAAGTGGTTGCTTAGTCAAACCAAATCGTCCTCAAGAACTTTCTAATGCCATTTCTCTCTTACTAGATAGTTCTGAAAAAAGAGAAAAATTTGGGCGAGTAGGATATCAGAGACAAAAAGAGCTGTTTTCTTTGGAGAGTTACATTAAGAACTTTTCGGAGTTGTATAAAACAGATAGAAAAGATTAGTTATGAATAAAATAGATTTTGTTGTTACTTGGGTTGATGGGAATGATCCTGTGTGGCAAGAAAAAAAATCAAGCTATGATGGTTCGGTCAATACTTCTAAACAGAGCATGAATTCGGATAAAGCTTATCGTGAATGGGGAACCTTTAAATACTGGTTTAGAGGAGTTGAAAGATTTGCTCCTTGGGTCAATAAGATCTACCTCGTGACCGACCAGCAAAAGCCAAGCTGGTTAGATATAAACAGTGAAAAATTGGTCTTGGTAGATCATACAGAGATTATCTGTAAGGATTACCTACCAGTTTTTTCTGCCAATCCGATCGAAAGTAATATCCATCGCATTCCTGGTCTCTCTGAGCACTTTGTCTTTTTTAATGACGATATGTATTTGACGGCTCCAGTTGAACCGACAGATTTTTTCTCAGGGGATGGTTTACCCAAATATAATACGGCTCTTTCTCCGATTATTCCTGAAAGATATGGAACGGGGAATTTTCAGATAAATGACATGGAGATTGTCACTAGCTATTTCAGTCGAAATGAAATTTTGAAGAATGGCCAATTCTTTGATCCAAAGCAGGGATTAAAAAGTATCGTTAAGTCACTACTATACAGAAATAGTCAGTTTATCTGTGGTTTCTGGGAGAGTCATCTGCCCTATCCTCTACTAAGATCAACGATGAACTTGGTATGGGAAAAGGAAAAAGCTGTCTTGGAAAGAACCTCGGCTAGTCGCTTTAGAAATCCTTCTGATACCAATGTTTGGCTCTTTAAGTATTGGCAGATTGCCAGTGGTAAATACGCTATCGGAAATCCTAAGTTGGGAGGACTCTTTTCTTTGGATAATGCCGGACCAGATTTTTGGAAGATACTAAATTCTGGCAAATACCAAATTATGTGTATCAATGATGGATTTAACATTCAAGACGAGGAGCAGGTGATGACAGACTTTATCAAGGCTATGGATCAACTGCTTCCAGATAGAAGTTCATTTGAGATTTAAACTGTAAAACTAAGTAAGAGAAAGAAAAGAAAATATGATTTCGGTAATTGTGCCTGTTTATAATGTGGAGGACTACCTTCATTATGCCATGGAGAGTTTGAAACATCAGACTTACAAGGATATGGAAGTCCTCCTGATTGATGACGGCTCGAGTGATGGCTCAGGACACTTGTGTGACCAGTATGCCCAGCAATATGATTGGGTGACTAGCTACCATAAGGTCAACGGTGGCTTGTCTGATGCTCGGAACTATGGGGTCTTGAGAGCCAAGGGCGACTGGATTACTTTCCTAGATCCAGACGACTATCTGGAACCCTGCGCCTTGGAACTGCTAGCAGAGCTACAAAGTCGTACCCAAGCAGATATGGTGAGTGGCAAAGTAGAGCCAACAGCTCACTATCATCGTTTTCAAAATTTTCACTTGGATCAGCTTGATTTAGACCAAGTTAAGGTCTATGACAAGGCAAAGGCTCTGACTGAGATGCTTTATGGAGACCTTGTAACGGTCTCTGCTTGTGGGAAACTCTATCGGAAAGAACTTCTTGAGAAAGCTCCCTTCCCCAAGGGGCGCATCTACGAAGACCTCTATGTGATCAGTGAGCATCTCAACCAAGCCCAATCCGTGGCCTTGTACCATCTTCCGATTTACCATTATTACCATAGACCTGGTAGCATTACTGCCTCGGCTTTCACGCCAAAACAATACGAGTTTTACGAAGCAATTGATCATTTAAAAGAGGTTGTGAATGCAACCTATCCTGAGAGTTCAGAACTCCAAGAAGCCATCATTTCACGCTTCTTTACAGGAAGTCTTCTTATCTTTACGATGATTAAGGATGGGGATTCGGTAGAATTCAAGAGACTTCAGGAGAAAACCAGGCCTTATTTGCCTCTTGTCTTGAAGAATGCTAGAGTTAGCAAGAAACGTAGGATCCTCTATGTTTTAGTTACTAAGTATCCGCGACTCTATTATCAATTTAAAAAGTTAAAAAAATCCTAAGTAAGAGTTAGGGATGAAAGAAGAAAAGGAAAAAGAAAATGTTAAAGTTAGAACGTGATAAATTGCTAATTGCAGCAGTTTTAATAGTGGTTGTCTCCATAGATATGATCAATACGTCTATGTTAGCTCCTGTTTTACCTAATATTCCTAATGTAGTTCCTTTTTTTGCGGTCCTGTTACTTGCTATGCGATTTGCTTATATTCATCACTACTCTATAAGCTATCTCATCTTTGCACCAATTCTTCTTTTTGCTGGGGGCATGGTTTACTATAAGACTGGGAACCTTAATGCATTGATGTATATGTTTCTGCTTGTCTTTCTTTACAAGGCTGAGATGGAAAGTGTACTTAAAATATACTCTGTTGTAGCCTTGTTTTTTATTGTATTGATAGTGTTCTTGGCTGTGATTGGTGCTATTCCAAACTTGCAATTTGTCCAATCACGATCTGCGGGAGTCGTTGTTCGAAATTCATTTGGCTTTATTTATCCAACTGATTTTGCTTCTCACTGTTTTTATCTATATACAGCTATATCGTATATCTTTAGAAAGAAATTCATTGTTTTACGGACTGCCTTAGGATTTGGTCTGGCTTATTTCATTATTCGATATTGCGATGCGAGGCTTAATGCCGCTTCTATTACTGTAATGGCGCTCATTTTTCTGTACTTTTATTTCCGAAATGATAAACAGCGACGGCTTTTTGCTTTACTTCCTTTATCGGCTGGTATAGCGTCTTCAGTAATGATTTATCTCTCTTCTAAATTTACCTGGTCTCATCCAATGTATGTGGCTCTAAACAATTTTTTTAGTATGAGATTACACCTAGGACATGAGGCACTAAAAAAATATGCAGTGCAGTGGTTTGGGATTCGGGGCATATCATTTGTCGGTTATGGGGGGCGTACAGAATCCGTTTTGAGCTACGACTATGTAGACTCTTCCTACGTTCAGATGCTCTTTACCTATGGGATGATTCCAGTTCTCTTATTGGTCGTGTTATACATAGTTAGGTCTTGGTCACTTTATCGCAAAAAGAATTATTTGCTATTGACGGCCTTATCCTTAATAGCAGTCAACTGTATGTTTGAGGCCTTCTGGGTTCGTCCATCATACAATATCTTTATGTTCCTTCTCTTTGCTACTATTCCAGTGATGGAATTTAAAGAGGAAAAATCTGAGATGAGGGAAGCTGTGTGAGAGTTTTAAAAAATTATTTGTACAATCTGTCCTATCAGTTACTTGTCATCGTCTTACCTGTGATTACAACTCCCTATATCACCCGGGTTTTCTCTTCGGATGATTTGGGTTCCTATGGATACTATAACTCCATCGTGACTTATTTTATCCTACTAGCGACGCTGGGAGTAGCGAATTATGGGACCAAGGAAATTTCTGGCCATCGTAAGGAAGTCGAAAAGACTTTCTGGGGCATTTACAGTTTACAAGTCCTTTCAACCTGTTTAGCGGTTACGCTTTATATCATTGTCTGCTTGCTTGTGCCGTCGATGAACAATCCAATTGCCTATATACTTGGCTTTAGTTTGCTGTCTCGTGGTTTTGATATTTCTTGGCTTTTTCAAGGGTTAGAAGATTTCAAAAAAATCACAACTCGTAACACAATGGTCAAACTTCTAGGTGTTGTTTCGATATTCCTATTTGTTAAGAAACCATCCGACTTGTACTTGTATATCATCCTCTTGGTTGCCTATGATCTACTAGGTCAGTTGAGTATGTGGCTTCCTGCTCGGGAACACATTCGCAAGCCGCATCTGGATATAGCCTATGCCAAAGAGCATATCAAACCAGTTATTCTCTTGTTTCTGCCACAGATTGCCATTTCGCTCTACATCACGCTAGATCGCACCATGTTGGGTGCCTTGTCTTCGACAAAGGATGTTGGAATCTATGATCAAGCCTTGAAATTATTGAATATTTTGTTAACCTTGGTAACGTCCCTAGGTAGTGTCATGTTGCCTCGGGTCTCTAATCTTCTCTCATCAGGCAATCAAAAGGTGGTTAACAAGCTACATGAAATGTCTTTCTTAGTGTATAACTTGGTCATCTTTCCGATGATTGCGGGGATTTTGATTGTTAACAAAGATTTTGTTAATTTTTTCCTAGGGCAAGACTTCCAAGATGCTCGCTATGCGATTGCCATCATGGCCTTTAGAATGTTCTTTATTGGCTGGACCAATATAATGGGAATTCAAATCTTGATTCCTCATAATAAGAATCGTGAATTTATGCTGTCAACAACTATTCCAGCTATTTTCAGTGTAGGCTTGAATCTCCTTTTAATCCCGCCTCTGGGCTATATTGGGGCGTCGATTGTATCTGTTGCGACTGAAGGTTTGGTCTGGCTGATCCAACTCTACTTTACACGTTCGTATCTAAAAGAGGTCAAGATCTTTCCATCTATGCTGAAAATACTTCTAGCAGCACTCCTGATGTACGGCGCCTTGTATTCTGTACAAGCTTTCATGCACTTCTCGTCTGTTGTGAATGTCTTGATCTATTCTCTGCTTGGCTTCCTAGTCTACGGTGGCTTGGTTTTGGTCTTACGTGTCTTGGATTTTCAAGAACTAAAAAGTGTTTTAAAGAAATAAGGAGATTTTATGTACGATTATTTGATTGTCGGTGCTGGCTTGTCAGGTGCAATCTTTGCCTACGAAGCTAACAAACGTGGCAAGAAGGTGAAGGTGATTGATAAACGAGAACATATTGGTGGGAATATCTATTGCCAATCTGTTGAAGGAATCAATGTCCACAAGTATGGGGCTCATATCTTCCATACATCTAATAAAAAGGTATGGGAATATGTCAATCAGTTTGCGGAGTTTAACAATTATATCAATTCTCCTATTGCCAACTATCAAGGACATCTTTACAATCTGCCTTTCAATATGAACACTTTCTATGCTTTGTGGGGGACAAAGACACCCCAAGAAGTCAAGGACAAGATTGCTGAGCAGACGACACACATGCAAGATGTTGAGCCTAAAAATTTAGAGGAACAAGCCATTAAGTTGATTGGTACGGATGTTTATGAAAAGCTAATCAAGGGCTACACCGAAAAGCAATGGGGGCGTTCTGCTACTGAACTACCACCCTTTATCATCAAGCGTTTACCTGTTCGATTGACCTATGATAACAATTATTTCAATGACCGTTACCAAGGGATTCCAATTGGTGGTTACAATGTCATCATCGAAAAGTTGTTGGAAGGAATCGAAGTAGAGCTTAATATAGATTTCTTTGCTGATCGTGAGAACTTGGAGGCTTCAGCGAATAAGATTGTTTTCACGGGGATGATTGATCAGTTCTTTGACTATAAATTTGGTGAACTTGAGTATCGCAGTCTCCGTTTTGAGCATGAGATTCTGGACCAAGAAAATTATCAAGGAAATGCTGTAGTCAACTATACTGAACGTGATATTCCTTATACGCGTATCATCGAACACAAACATTTTGAGTTTGGGACTCAGGACAAGACGGTTATTACTCGAGAATATCCAGCAGATTGGAAAAGAGGAGATGAACCTTACTATCCAATCAATGATGCCAAAAACAATGCTATTTATGAGCAGTACCTAGCAGAAGCTGAGAAAAATGGCCACGTTATCTTCTGTGGTCGCTTGGCAGATTATAAATACTATGATATGCATGTGACTGTTGAACGTGCATTGGATGTGGTAGAAAAAGAACTCGGGAGTATATAAAAACATCACGGATAAAGGGGAGAAAAGGTGAAATATTATCTGAAGGATTCATTTCTGCATAATGCACATGAAAAGAATGCAGGGAGTAAGGCGCGAAATGACGTGGAAGCTATTCTAATCTCAGAGGGTTATGAGGGGTTGGAGCTCAAGGTTGAGAATTGGTATAAGATGAATTTCTTTAAAGCTCAACAACACAAATATCGTGCGACCAAGTCTGTGTTTGATCAGTTGGGAGCCGGAGATGAATTGGTGATTCAGTTCCCTATTATCCACCATACATTTTTCATCTCACAACTCATTAAGCAGGCGCAAAAAAGAGGAGCAAGATTCTATCTGTTGATCCATGATATTGAAACCTTGCGTCATGCAGCAGGTTCAGAAGTGAAATTTCGTCATAAAGTGCGCAATTACTTCCAGGAAAAGAAAGCTTTGATGTCAGTGGATAGCATTATCGTTCATAACGATATCATGAAGAAAGTTCTGGTAGGTCAAGGAGTGCCAGCAGATAAAATGGTTAGCTTGGAGATTTTTGACTATCTGATTCCAAACTTTGCTGAAAAATCAAATCTCCAAAAAGACCAGCCTATTATCGTAGCTGGAAATTTGAACCCTGCAAAGTCAGGTTATCTTTATAACTTGCCAGACCAGCCAGCCTATAACTTGTATGGAGTGGGCTATGATGAAAGTCGTGCATTGAAAAACACTAGCTACTTTGGTTCCTTTATGCCAGATGACCTCCCAGCTGCTCTTGAAGGTAGTTTTGGTTTGGTCTGGGACGGAGACAGCTCAGAAACCTGCCAAGGTTCTTACGGAAACTATCTACGCTTTAACAACTCGCACAAGGCCTCTCTTTATTTGGCTTCGGGCTTTCCTCTAGTGGTTTGGAAAGAGTCTGCCCTCGCGCATTTCGTTCTGGATAAAGAGTGTGGTCTAGCAGTTGATTCTCTACACGACCTCCAAAAAGTACTAGATGATTTGACACTTCAAGACTACAAGGAACTTTCAGAACAAGCTAGGAAAGTTGGAGCTGCTCTTCGAGATGGAGCCTATTTAAAAGCTGTATTATCCAAATTGAAGTAAATTCCGTAGGGAATTTGGGACAAGATGAAATATAATATAGGATAGGTAATTAGCCAGAAAGGAAACCTACTATGAAAGGTATTATTCTTGCGGGTGGTTCGGGAACGCGCCTGTACCCACTTACTCGAGCTGCGTCAAAACAGCTGATGCCGGTTTATGATAAACCCATGATTTACTATCCTTTGTCAACCTTGATGTTGGCTGGGATTAAGGACATTTTGATCATCTCAACACCACAGGATTTACCCCGTTTTAAGGACCTGCTCTTGGATGGCTCCGAATTTGGGATCAAGCTTTCCTATGCGGGACAGCCTAGTCCCGATGGACTTGCTCAGGCTTTTCTTATCGGTGAAGAATTTATCGGTGACGATAGTGTTGCATTGATTTTAGGCGATAATATCTATCATGGGCCTGGTTTGAGCAAAATGCTTCAAAAGGCAGCCAAGAAAGAGAAGGGTGCGACTGTTTTTGGCTACCAAGTGAAGGATCCAGAGCGTTTTGGTGTGGTCGAGTTTGATACAGACATGAATGCTATTTCCATAGAAGAAAAACCGGAGAATCCTCGCTCTAACTATGCAGTGACAGGTCTTTATTTCTATGACAATGACGTTGTGGAGATTGCCAAACAGATAAAACCGAGTGCTCGTGGAGAGTTGGAAATCACAGATGTTAACAATGCTTATTTGAAGCGTGGGGATTTGTCAGTTGAAGTTATGGGACGTGGTTTTGCCTGGCTGGATACTGGGACACATGAGAGCCTGTTAGAGGCCTCCCAATATATCGAAACGGTTCAAAGGATGCAAAATGTTCAGGTTGCCAATCTGGAAGAAATTGCCTACCGAATGGGTTATATCAGCCGCGAAGATGTGCTGAAGTTGGCGCAACCTCTCAAGAAGAATGAATACGGGCAATACTTGCTTCGTTTGATTGGAGAAATCTAGATGACAGATAATTTTTTCGGCAAAACACTTGCAGTGCACAAGATTGATGCCATTCCAGGTTTGTTAGAGTTTGACATTCCGGTTCATGGTGACAATCGTGGCTGGTTTAAGGAAAATTTTCAGAAAGAAAAGATGCTACCACTTGGTTTTCCTGAAAGCTTCTTTGCTGAAGGAAAACTGCAAAACAACGTCAGCTTTTCTCGCAAAAATGTTCTCCGAGGCCTCCATGCTGAACCTTGGGATAAGTACATCTCAGTAGCAGATGGTGGCAAGGTTCTGGGTTCATGGGTTGACCTACGTGAAGGTGAGACTTTTGGAAATGTTTATCAGACCGAGATTGATGCAAGTAAGGGAATCTTTGTCCCTCGTGGCGTGGCCAATGGTTTCCAAGTACTCTCGGATACAGTTTCTTATAGCTATCTGGTCAATGACTACTGGGCACTTGAACTAAAGCCTAAATATGCCTTTGTCAACTATGCAGATCCAGCCTTGGGCATCCAGTGGGAAAACCTAGCAGAAGCAGAAGTTTCGGAAGCAGATAAACATCATCCACTGCTTAAGGATGTCAAACCACTAAGAAAAGAAGATTTGTAAAAAGGTTAAGGAATAAAAATGACTGAATACAAAAATATCATCGTGACAGGTGGGGCTGGTTTTATCGGTTCTAACTTTGTTCATTATGTCTATAACAACTTCCCAGATGTCCATGTGACAGTGCTGGACAAGCTGACTTATGCAGGTAATCGTGCCAATATTGAAGAAATTTTAGGTGACCGTGTTGAGTTGGTTGTTGGAGATATTGCAGATGCAGTCTTGGTAGACAAGCTGGCAGCTGAAGCGGATGTTATCGTTCATTATGCGGCAGAAAGTCACAATGACAACTCGCTCAATGATCCGAGTCCCTTTATCCATACCAACTTCATCGGGACTTACACTCTTTTGGAAGCAGCTCGTAAATACGACCTTCGTTTCCACCATGTGTCAACTGACGAAGTCTATGGTGACCTACCTCTGCGTGAAGATTTGCCAGGTCATGGAGAAGGTCCAGGTGAGAAATTTACGGCTGAAACCAAGTACAATCCCAGCTCGCCTTACTCATCAACCAAGGCGGCTTCAGACTTGATTGTCAAAGCTTGGATGCGCTCATTTGGTGTTAAAGCGACTATTTCTAACTGTTCAAACAACTATGGTCCTTACCAACATATCGAGAAGTTTATTCCGCGCCAGATCACCAATATCTTGAGTGGTATCAAGCCAAAACTCTATGGTGAAGGTAAGAATGTCCGTGACTGGATTCACACCAATGACCATTCATCAGGTGTTTGGACGATTCTGACTAAAGGTCAAATCGGTGAAACCTACTTGATTGGTGCGGATGGTGAGAAGAACAATAAGGAAGTCCTAGAACTCATCCTCAAGGAAATGGGACAGCCAGCTGATGCTTATGATCATGTGACAGACCGTACGGGTCACGACCTTCGCTATGCTATCGATGCTAGCAAGCTCCGTGATGAATTAGGGTGGAAGCCAGAGTTTACCAACTTTGAAGCAGGTCTCAAAGAGACCATTAAGTGGTATACAGACAACCAAGAATGGTGGAAATCTGAAAAAGAAGCAGTCGAAGCCAACTATGCTAAGACACAACAAGTAATTAAGTAATCAGATACTAAAAAGCAAGAGAATTTAAAGCCTCTTGCTTTTTATGTATGTCGTAATCTTTTATTTTCTTACTTCTTGTTTATAAAATTCTTTAAGGGCATCTTGCCAGGTTGGAATGACGAAACCTGTCGCCTTCGCTTTGGCTAAACTCATGGTTGAGTTGAGGGGGCGTTTAGCCTTGGCAGGAAACTTGCTGGAGTCTACTGGAACTACTTCAACATCACTGTCTTTAAGAATCTCGACAGCGAAGTCGTACCAAGTAGTGTCTTCAACTGCGTCGTTTGACAAATGGTAGTAGCCAAATGCTTTTTGATTTTCAGTCAAGTAGGTCATAAACTCAGCCAAGGTACGTGTCCAAGTTGGGCGGCCGTGTTGGTCGTTGACAACAGTGAGAGTTTTATGGGTTTTGGCAAGATTTTGCATGGTAAAGACAAAGTTTTTGCCATAATTTCCAAAGACCCAAGCAGTACGGATGATATAATGTTGTGACGTAAGGCTTTCAACAAGTTCCTCACCCATTCTCTTGGTACGTCCGTACTCTGTTTGCGGATCAGGTAGGTCATCGACTTCCCACTCTTGTCCGACGGGTTTCTTCCCATCAAAGACGTAGTCTGTTGAGATATAGACCAGAGTAGCTTCGTATTTTTCAGAGGCCTTGGCTACATTTTCAGTTCCAGTTACGTTGATGGCAAAATCCAGTTCTTTTCCCTCATCTTCTGCCGCATCAACAGCAGTATAAGCTGCACAATGATAGACCAGAGTTGGATTAACCTCGGCAAAGACTTTCTCAACCATCTCAGCATTAGTGATATCCATTTCGGCCACATCCACTGCAACATAGTCCACACTTCGTTCATCTAGTAAATAACGTAGTTCGGTACCGAGTTGACCATTTGCACCTGTAATTAATATCATTGTCTTCTCCTTAACTTTTCTTCTATCTAATCATAGCAAAAAAATGATAAAAAATCTGATTTTCGACCCTTGTTTTGCTGGTTTAAGATATAAAAATATAGTATTAGAGAATAATAATTTTATAATAGAAAACTTATTTTTCAGAATTTACCAAAGTAATTCAAAAATTCTGAAAATTATATTGACATGTTTCTGAAAAGGGACTATAATGGGGTGAAAGTTTTAAAGGAGAAAACAATGAAAAGTTCAAAACTACTTGCCCTTGCGGGTGTGACGTTATTGGCAGCTGCGACTCTGGCTGCGTGCTCTGGATCAAGTTCAAATGCTAAAGGTGAGAAAACATTCTCATACATTTACGAAACGGATCCTGATAACCTAAACTATTTGACAACTGGTAAGGCAGCTACAGCAAATATTACGAGCAACGTTATCGATGGCTTGCTTGAAAATGACCGCTACGGTAACTTTGTACCATCTATGGCTGAGAATTGGTCTGTATCTAAGGATGGATTGACTTACACGTATACACTCCGAAAGGATGCAAAATGGTATACATCTGAAGGTGAGGAGTATGCAGAAGTTAAAGCTCAAGACTTTGTAACTGGTCTTAAGTATGCTGCTGATAAGAAATCAGATGGTCTTTACCTGGTTCAGGAATCTATCAAGGGATTGGATGCTTACGTCAAAGGAGAAATTACAGATTTTTCTCAAGTAGGAATCAAAGCTCTTGATGATTATACCGTTCAATACACATTGAACAAGCCAGAAAGTTTCTGGAATTCTAAGACAACAATGGGTGTTCTGGCTCCTGTTAATGAAGAATTTTTGAACTCTAAAGGGGATGACTTTGCTAAAGGTACGGACCCAAGCAGCATTCTCTATAATGGACCATTCTTACTCAAATCAATCGTAGCCAAATCATCAGTCGAGTTCGAAAAGAATCCAAACTATTGGGACAAAGACAATGTCCATCTTGATAAAGTGAAATTATCCTTCTGGGATGGTCAAGATACTAATAAGCCAACTGAAGCTTTCAAAGACGGTAGCTTTACAATGGCTCGCCTCTTCCCAACAAGTGCTAGTTACTCAGAGACTGAAAAAACATTCAAAGACAATATCGTTTATACCCAACAAGATTCTACTACTTATTTAGTAGGCACAAATATCGATCGCCAGTCTTATAAGTACACTTCTAAGACAACAGATGAGGAAAAAGTATCAACCAAGAAGGCACTTTTGAATAAGGACTTCCGTCAAGCTATTGCATTTGGTTTTGACAGAACAGCCTACGCTTCTCAAGTAAATGGTGCAAGCGGGGCTACTAAACTGCTTCGTAACTTATTTGTTCCTCCTACATTTGTACAGGCAGATGGGAAAAACTTTGGGGAATTAGTTAAGGAAAAATTGGTGACCTATGGAGATGAGTGGAGCAACGTAAACTTGGATGATGCCCAAGATGGACTCTACAATCCTGACAAAGCCAAAGCAGAGTTCGCTAAAGCTAAGGCGGCCCTTCAAGCGGAAGGTGTGAAATTCCCAATCCACTTGGATATGCCTGTAGATCAAACCAATACAACAAAAGTTCAACGTGTTCAATCTTTTAAACAGTCAGTTGAAGAAAATCTAGGATCAGATAATGTGGTTATCGACATCCAACAGCTCCAAAAAGATGATGTTCAAAACATTACCTACTTCGCTGAAACTGCGGCTGGAGAAGACTGGGATATCTCAGATAACGTGGGTTGGTCTCCAGACTATATCGATCCATCTACTTATCTTGATATTATCAAGCCTTCTGTAGGAGAAAATACGAAAACATATCTAGGATTTGATTCTGGGACAAACAACGCTGCGGCTAAGCAAGTCGGTTTAGAAGACTACGAAAAAATGGTTGTGGAAGCTGGTGAAGAAACTACTGATGTTTCAAAACGTTATGAGAAATATGCTGCTGCCCAAGCTTGGTTGACAGACAGTGCCTTGCTCATTCCAACAACTTCTCAAACTGGTCGTCCAATGTTGTCTAAGATGGTACCATTTACACTTCCATTTGCATACTCTGGTAACAAGGGTATGAGCGAAGCCCTTTTGTACAAATATCTAGAAGTACAAGATAAGGCAGTGACAACAGAAGAATACCAAAAAGCTCAAGAAAAATGGTTGAAAGAAAAAGAAGAGTCAAATAAAAAGGCCCAAGAAGATCTCGCAAACCAAGTGAAATAACTTTAAAAAAGTAAAGGATTTAGCCATCGGCATGATGGTTAAGTCCTTTTTTATCTTGGTATAAGTCCCTGAATGATTAGAGATAGGATTTTTCAGAAAAGAGAAAATTTTAGTGAATTTTACCTATTTCCTATTGCTTTCTGACTTTTTATTTGTTATATTAAAAGTACAATTATTTTTAATTTATAACAGATAAGCAGAGCACTTTCAGAGAAAGGAGTATTTTTTAAAAAAGAAATGTAAACGCTTACTGGAAAATGAAAGGATTTAGGAGTTCATGGATAAACGATTTTTTGAAAAACGCTGTAAGTTCAGTATTCGTAAGTTTACGCTTGGAGTAGCTTCAGTGATGATTGGAGCGACTTTCTTCGCAGCTAGCCCAGTATTAGCTGATCAAGCAAGAGTTGGTTCAACAGATAATTTGCCGAGTGAACTAGCTGATTTGGATAAGAAGGCTAGTGATGAGGGGCACGATTTTGACAAGGAAGCTGCCGCTCAGAATCCTGGTTCAGCTGAGACTACTGAAGGCCCACAAACAGAAGAAGAGTTGTTGGCTCAAGAAAAAGAAAAGTCTGAAAAGCCAAGCAATCTGCCAAAAGAATTAGAAGATAAGTTGGAGAAAGCTGAAGACAATGGGCGCGAAGTTGACAAGGATCAATTGGCCCAAGATACTGGGAAACTCGTCCCAGAAGATGTGGCTAAGACTACTAATGGGGAATTAAACTACGGCGCAACTGTTAAGATTAAGACGCCATCAGGAGAAGGTAGCGGTATTGTCGTTGCTAAAGACCTTGTCTTGACGGTTTCTCATAACTTTATCAAGGACAGCCAAGAAGGCAATATCCGTAAGGTTGTGGACAATGACCAAGGGGATGGAGATATCTATAGCATCTCATATCCAGGATTGCCAGATGTCAAGTTTAGCAAGAAAGATATCATTCATTGGGATCGTGAAGGCTATCTGAAAGGCTTCAAAAATGATTTGGCCCTAGTGAGATTGCGTACAGTTCTAGAAAATACGCCTGTTGAAGTAACTAAAAAGCCAGTTGTTAAGAAAATTGGAGATAAACTCCATGTCTTTGGTTATCCAGAAGGAAAATTGAATCCGATTGTCAATACTACAGTTGATTTTGCGGAACCATACGGAGAAGGTGTCCAAGGGATTGGTTACCAAGGAGGAAAACCGGGTGCTAGTGGCGGCGGTATCTTTGATACAGAAGGCAAACTAGTCGGTGTACACCAAAATGGTGTAGTTGGAAAACGGAGTGGCGGTATTCTCTTCTCACCAGCTCAACTAAAATGGATCCAAGACCACATGCAGGGAATTTCAAGTGTGAAACCAGCAGACTTGGAAGAGAAAGAAAAACCGGCTGAAGAAAAACCAAAAGAGGATAAACCTGCAGCTGCTAAACCTGAAACACCTAAGGCAGTAACTCCTGAATGGCAAACAGTAGCGAATAAAGAGCAACAAGGAACCGTCACTATTCGTGAAGAAAAGGGTGTTCGCTACAATCAATTGTCTTCAACGGCCCAAAATGACAATGATGGCAAACCAGCCTTGTTTGAAAAACAAGGATTGACAGTTGATGCTAATGGAAATGCGACGGTTGATTTAACCTTCAAAGATGATTCTGAAAAGGGCAAATCACGCTTTGGTGTCTTCTTGAAATTTAAAGATACCAAGAACAATGTTTTTGTTGGATATGACCAAGGTGGCTGGTTCTGGGAATACAAAACTCCAGGTAATAGCACATGGTATAAAGGCAACCGTGTGGCAGCACCAGAACCAGGTTCTGTAAATCGTCTTTCTATCACTCTCAAGTCAGATGGACAACTCAATGCCAGCAACAATGATGTAAATCTCTTTGACACAGTGACCCTACCTGGGGCGGTCAATGAGAATCTTAAAAATGAGAAGAAGATCCTTCTCAAGGCAGGAACTTATAGCAATGACCGTACGGTTGTCAGCGTTAAAACAGACAATCAAGAAGGTGTAAAAGCGGATGATACTCCTGCCCAGAAAGAAACAGGTCCGGCTGTTGATGATAGCAAGGTGACTTATGATACGATCCAGTCTAAGGTCCTCAAGGCAGTGATTGACCAAGCCTTTCCACGCGTGAAAGAATATACTTTGAATGGGCATACTTTGCCAGGACAGGTGCAACAGTTCAATCAAGTCTTTATCAATAACCACCGAATCACCCCTGAAGTTACTTATAAGAAAATCAATGAGACAACAGCAGAGTATTTGATGAAGCTTCGCGATGATGCTCACTTAATCAATGCGGAAATGACAGTACGCTTGCAAGTTGTGGATAATCAATTACACTTTGATGTGACCAAGATTGTCAACCACAATCAAGTTACTCCAGGTCAAAAGATTGATGACGAAAGAAAATTGCTTTCAACTATTAGTTTCCTTGGTAATGCTTTGGTCTCTGTTTCGAGTGATCAAGCTGGTGCTAAGTTTGATGGGGCAACCATGTCAAACAATACCCATGTCAGCGGGGATGATCATATCGATGTAACCAATCCAATGAAAGATTTGGCTAAGGGTTACATGTATGGATTTGTTTCTACAGATAAGCTTGCTGCAGGTGTTTGGAGCAATTCTCAAAACAGCTATGGTGGTGGTTCGAATGACTGGACTCGTTTGACAGCCTATAAAGAAACAGTTGGAAATGCCAACTATGTCGGAATTCACAGCTCTGAATGGCAATGGGAAAAGGCTTATAAGGGCATTGTCTTCCCAGAATACACCAAGGAACTTCCAAGTGCCAAGGTTGTTATCACCGAAGATGCCAATGCTGACAACAAAGTCGACTGGCAAGATGGTGCCATTGCTTATCGTAGCATCATGAACAACCCTCAAGGTTGGGAAAAAGTTAAGGATATCACTGCTTACCGTATCGCGATGAACTTTGGCTCACAAGCCCAAAACCCATTCCTTATGACCTTGGATGGTATCAAGAAAATCAATCTCCACACAGATGGTCTTGGGCAAGGTGTTCTCCTTAAAGGTTATGGTAGTGAAGGTCATGACTCTGGACACTTGAACTATGCTGATATTGGTAAACGTATTGGTGGTGTTGAAGACTTCAAGACCTTGATCGAAAAAGCGAAGAAATATGGAGCTCATCTTGGTATCCACGTGAACGCTTCTGAGACTTATCCTGAGTCTAAATACTTTAATGAAAATATTCTTCGTAAGAATCCAGATGGAAGCTACAGCTACGGATGGAACTGGCTAGACCAAGGTATCAACATCGATGCTGCTTATGACTTGGCGCATGGACGCTTGGCTCGCTGGGAAGACTTGAAGAAAAAACTGGGTGAAGGTCTCGACTTTATCTATGTGGACGTATGGGGCAATGGTCAATCAGGTGATAACGGTGCCTGGGCTACCCACGTTCTTGCTAAAGAAATCAACAAACAAGGCTGGCGCTTTGCGATTGAGTGGGGTCATGGTGGTGAATACGACTCTACCTTCCAACACTGGGCAGCTGACTTGACCTATGGTGGCTACACTAATAAAGGTATCAACAGTGCCATCACACGCTTTATCCGCAACCACCAAAAAGATTCATGGGTTGGGGACTACAGAAGTTACGGTGGTGCAGCCAACTACCCACTTCTAGGTGGCTACAGCATGAAAGACTTTGAAGGCTGGCAAGGAAGAAGCGACTACAATGGCTATGTAACCAACTTATTTGCCCATGATGTCATGACTAAGTACTTCCAACACTTCACTGTAAGTAAATGGGAAAATGGTACACCAGTTACCATGACCGATAACGGTAGCACCTATAAATGGACTCCAGAAATGCGAGTGGAGTTGGTAGATGCGGATAACAATAAAGTAGTTGTGACTCGTAAGTCAAACGATGTCAATAGCCCGCAATACCGTGAGCGTACAGTAACGCTCAACGGACGTGTCATCCAAGATGGTTCAGCTTACTTGACTCCTTGGAACTGGGATGCAAATGGTAAGAAACTTCCTACTGATAAGGAAAAAATGTACTACTTCAATACGCAAGCTGGTGCAACAACTTGGACACTTCCAAGCGATTGGGCAAATAGCAAGGTTTACCTCTACAAGCTAACTGACCAAGGTAAGACAGAAGAGCAAGAACTAACTGTAACAGATGGTAAGATTACCCTAGACCTTCTAGCAAATCAACCATACGTTCTCTACCGTTCAAAACAAACCAATCCTGAAATGTCATGGAGCGAAGGCATGCATATCTATGACCAAGGATTTAACAGCGGAACCTTGAAACATTGGACCATTTCTGGTGATGCTTCTAAGGCAGAAATTGTCAAATCACAGGGCGCAAATGAAATGCTTCGTATCCAAGGCAATAAGAGCAAGGTCAGTCTTACTCAGAAACTGACTGGCTTGAAACCAAATACCAAGTATGCTGTTTATGTCGGTGTTGATAACCGTAGTAATGCTAAGGCAAGTATCACAGTGAATACTGGCGAAAAAGAAGTGACTACTTACACCAATAAGTCACTCGCTCTCAACTATATCAAAGCTTATGCTCATAACAATCGTCGTGAAAATGCTACAGTTGATGATACAAGTTACTTCCAAAACATGTACGCCTTCTTTACAACTGGATCGGACGTATCAAATGTTACTCTTACATTGAGTCGTGAAGCTGGTGATGAAGCAACATACTTTGATGAAATCCGTACCTTTGAAAACAATTCAAGCATGTACGGAGACAAGCATGATACAGGTAAAGGAACATTTAAACAAGACTTTGAAAATGTAGCTCAAGGTATCTTCCCATTTGTAGTAGGTGGTGTTGAAGGTGTCGAAGACAACCGCACTCACTTGTCTGAAAAACACGATCCATATACACAGCGTGGTTGGAATGGTAAGAAAGTCGATGATGTTATCGAAGGAAATTGGTCATTGAAGACAAATGGACTAGTGAGCCGTCGTAACTTGGTTTACCAAACAATCCCTCAAAACTTCCGTTTTGAAGCTGGTAAGACTTATCGTGTAACCTTTGAATACGAAGCAGGATCAGACAATACCTATGCTTTTGTAGTCGGTAAGGGAGAATTCCAGTCAGGTCGTCGTGGTACTCAAGCAAGCAACTTGGAAATGCATGAATTGCCAAATACTTGGACAGACTCTAAGAAAGCCAAGAAGGCAACCTTCCTCGTGACAGGTGCAGAAACAGGCGATACTTGGGTAGGTATCTACTCAACTGGAAATGCAAGCAATACTCGTGGTGATTCTGGTGGAAATGCCAACTTCCGTGGTTATAACGACTTCATGATGGATAATCTTCACATCGAAGAAATTACCCTAACAGGTAAGATGTTGACAGAAAATGCTCTGAAGAACTACTTGCCAACGGTTGCCATGACTAACTATACGAAAGAGTCTATGGATGCTTTGAAAGAGGCGGTCTTTAACCTCAGCCAAGCAGATGATGACATTAGCGTAGAAGAAGCGCGTGCAGAGATTGCCAAGATTGAAGCCTTGAAGAATGCTTTGGTTCAGAAGAAAACAGCCTTGGTAGCAGAAGACTTTGAAAGTTTGGATGCGCCAGCTCAACCAGGTGAAGGTCTAGAGAATGCCTTTGATGGAAATGTGTCTAGTCTATGGCATACATCTTGGAATGGTGGAGATGTAGGAAAGCCTGCAACCATGGTCTTGAAAGAACCAACTGAAATCACTGGACTTCGTTATGTTCCACGTGCATCTGATTCAAATGGAAACTTGCGAGATGTGAAACTGGTTGTCACAGATGAGTCTGGCAAGGAACATACCTTTACCGTAACAGATTGGCCAAATAACAACAAGCCAAAAGACATTGACTTTGGTAAGACAATCAAGGCTAAGAAAATTGTCCTTACTGGTATCAAGACTTACGGAGATGGTGGCGATAAATACCAATCTGCAGCGGAACTCATCTTTACCCGTCCACAGGTAGCAGAAACACCGCTTGACATGTCTAGCTATGAAGCAGCTTTGGCTAAGGCGCAGAAATTAACGGACAAAGACAATCAAGAGGAAGTAGCTAGCGTTCAGGCAAGCATGAAATATGCGACGGATAACCACCTCTTGACGGAAAGAATGGTTGCCTACTTCGCAGACTATCTCAACCAATTAAAAGATTCTGCTACGAAACCAGATGCTCCAACAAGTAGCAAGGGTGAAGAACAACCACCAGTTCTTGATGTACCTGAGTTCAAAGGCGGCGTCAATGCAACAGAAGCAGCTGTACATGAAGTCCCTGAGTTCAAGGGCGGCGTTAATGCGGTCCAAGCCTTGGTTCACGAATTACCAGAATACAAAGGTGGAGCCAATGCGGTCCTAGCGGCTGCAAATGAAGTTCCAGAGTATAGAGGTGGAGTCAATGCAGTTGAGGCCTTGGTAAATGAAAAGCCAGCCTACACAGGTGTATTGGCTACAGCTGGAGATCAAGCAGCTCCAACAGTTGAAAAACCTGAGTACCCGCTCACTCCAAGTCCAGTAGCTGAAACCAAAACTCCGGGAGCGAAAGATGAAGAAAAACTACCTGCTACAGGGGAGCACAGCTCAGAAGTAGCCCTCTTCTTAGCAAGTGTGAGTATCGCTTTATCTGCTGCTGTTCTTACGACAAAACGAAAAGAAGACTAAACAGATTTGGTTTTAGAAATCCAAAAGATCTCGAATCAAATAGGATCAAACAGCCGGAGAGGACCTCTTGGTTCTCTCCTTTTTCAAAGGAGAAATGATACCGCTTACTCATGTATGCGGATGAAAGGAATAGGAGAAAGATGGATAGACATTTTTTTGAGAAACGCTGTCACTATAGTATAAGAAAATTTGCAATCGGTGTAGCCTCCGTTATGATTGGTGCTAGTATCTTTGGCGCCAATATGGTTCAGGCGGCAGAAACAGCAACACCTTCAGAGACAGAGGGAAGTATCACTCATGTTCAAGCCTTGGATAAGTTACCAGATGATTTAGCCGCTGCGCTTGAAAAAGCAGATGCAGAAGCTGCAACAGAAGCAAGTCATGAAGAAACTCCAGCGACTGATGAGGGAACCAATCCTCCAGCAAGTGAAGAGACAAAACCAGAGACAAGTCCTGCAAGTCCCAAACCAGCAGAAACGCCTAAAGAAGAAGCTAAACCATCAGAAACAAACACCCCTGCTGCTAAACCAGCTGAAACTGCTACGCCCGCACCAAAACCAGCTGAAAAGCAAATCGAAGATAGAGAAGATGTGAACCATCTTGAAGGTGCTACTGCTCAGGCGAGCAACCATGAGACTGGTACCAACTTTACTGCGGATAAGGCTATCGACGGAGATGACAATACCCGTTGGGCTACAGACAAAGATGTACCAAAACCAACCTTCGAATTAACTCTTCCAAAAACTACTCTCATCAAACATATAGAAATTGACTGGGATCGTCGTCTTCGTAATGGGCAAAATGACCCAAATATCAAATCTTGGAGTCTCTATTACGCAGGCCAAGAAGATGTGGGCGCTAATGGAGAAAAACAATGGAAACTCGCTCATACCAAGACTGGAGATCCTGTTTTAGATGAGAAAGTTGACCTAGCTGAAAGTATCAAAGCTAAGTATCTTAAGTTAGAAATTAACGACTACCAAGCTGGTACAATGAACTGGAGAAACGTTGGTATCCAAGAAATTCGAGCTTATTCGAATATTCCTGATACAAGTAAGGTAACGGATATCCGCCAAGTAACCGAACTAACAGTAGCAGAAGATGGACAGTCTCTTGTCTTACCAACTTTACCAGGGAAAGTTAGCCTTATCGGAAGCAACAAGCAAGGTGTGATTGACCTTCAAAATCACATCCATAAACCTCTAACAGATCAACGCGTCAAGGTCATGGTCCAACAAATCAGAGACAGTCATACTTTCACTAAGGAATTTGAAGTAGTCATCAAGGGTCTACATCAGAACGAGGGTGTAGGTGTCAAACCAAAAGTAGCACCAGCTGTTCAACAATGGTATGGGAAAGAAGGCCAATCTTCTATCACTTCAGATACAGTCCTTGCGACAGGTGATTCTGGCTTTGATCAGGCAGCAACCTTCTACCAGTCAGACCTTGCTAGCCGTGGATTGGAACTGGCAACAGGTGACAAGCAAGCTCAAAAACGAATCGAATTTAAAAAGGTTGAAAACAAAGGTTATGGCAAGGAAGGCTATGGCATCACTATCCAAGATGATGTGATTACCATCGAAGCTGCCACAAACACAGGAGCCTTCTACGCCACTCGGACTCTTCTTCAAATGGGAGAAAGTAACCTCCAAAATGGCGAAATTCGCGATTTCCCAAGTTTCAGCCACCGTGGCTTTATGCTAGATACAGGTCGTAAATTTATCCCTTATGACACTCTTGTAGACATCATGCTCAACATGGCTTACTACAAGATGAACGACTTGCAGTTGCACCTCAACGATAACTATATCTTCCTAAAGGAACACTTGGCAGGTAAGAATTTAAGTCCAGAAGAACAACTCAAGTATGTACTTGAACACGCTAAGACTGGTTTCCGTGTGGAGACAGACATTGTCGGTAAGAATGATCAAAAATTGACTTCAGATGAGCATTATACCAAGGAAGAAATGCAAAATCTGATTAAACTTGCCAAGGCCTTGCATATCAATCTAGTGCCAGAAATTGACACACCAGGTCATGCACTATCATTTGTCAAAGTCCGCCCAGACCTCATGTATCAAGGTAGTTTGAGTGATTATGCTGGCAAACACAATGTTGAACGTGTTGCAATGCTCGACCTAGATAATAAATACGATGAAACGCTAGCTTTTGTCAAATCAGTTTATGACAAACTCCTCGATGGTCCAGATGCACCGCTTCATGGCGTATCTACTGTTCATATCGGAACGGATGAATACTATGGTAGCCGCGAAAGCTATCGCCGCTATGTCAATGATTTGACCCAATATATCAAGTCTAAAGGCTATACCCCTCGTATCTGGGGTTCGCTCAGTGCGAAACGAGGGAACACCCCTGTTGATTGGAACGGAGTAGAAGTTGATATCTGGAGTATCGGATGGCAACGACCAAATGAAGCCATTGCTCAGGGAGCTAAGATTATCAATATCACGGATGTACCGACCTATAGTGTGCCAAGTGGAAGCAATAGTCAAGCAGCCTACGGGGACTATGCTAACTACGAACGTCAGTACAATAGCTGGACACCGAATGATTTTAGAACAGGTGGAGGTCCACTTCTACCAGCTTCTCATCCAAGTATCCTTGGTGGTGGGCACGCAGTTTGGAATGACAATATCGACCTTCATGAGACAGGTTTGACCTCTTATGACATCTTTAAACGTTTCTTCAAGAGCATGCAAACCACTGCAGAACGCACCTGGGGGTCTGACCGTGCAGCTGCGACCTTTGCAGAACGCACCCTACCAACCAGTCCTTATGCGCCGCAGTCAAATCCTGATAAAGAGATTGATCAAAGCGACCTGTTTACCATCAATTCTGAAACAGTCAAGAACTATGCAAGCAAGAAAGTGAAGGCAAGCGAACAGGGATTGGCTTTTGAGAAAGATAGCAGTATCGAAGGCTTGGCTGGTGATGTTGGTCCAAGTCACGTCTTGAAGTTTGATGTAACTGTCACTGGAGACGGAGAACAAACCTTCTCAGCAAGTGGGGATAACCGTATCTATCTAGCTGATAAAGACGGCTATCTTGCTTACCAGTTTGAACAGTTCCATATCCAATTCAATAAAAAACTTGAAAAGAACAAACGTTATCAAATCTCTATCGTGACCAAACCACAATCTACAGAAGTCTATGTGGATGGTGAAAAGATTGAGCGTATAGCAAATCCAGCCCACCCTCGCTTTGCCCACAATAGCTTGGTTCTACCGCTTGAAAGCATCGGTGGTTTCAAAGGAATCTTGCATAGCGCAGAGTTGTCAGACAAACCATTTGTAAATCCTCGTTTGATTTCAAATGATAAGATTACTGCAACCGCAAGCAGTCAGCAACTTCCAGGAAACGCGACTGAAGGCGCTGTTGAAAAGGCCTTTGACAATGATCCAAATACCTTCTGGCATACTAAGTGGACTGGTGACACTGCGCCATACACCCTTACTATGACCTTGAAAGAAGCAGAAAAAGTCAATGGCTTGACTTATCTCCCACGTCCAGGTGGTGGAAATGGTGTTGTGACGCGCTACGAAATCTACGCACAAAAAGATGGCCAAATGGTCAAGGTTTCAGAAGGAAACTGGGACAACAACGCCCAAGAAAAAACAGTCAACTTTGCGGCGGTAGATACCAATAAGATTGAGTTGAAAGTATTGGAAGGCGTTGGTGGCTTTGCAAGTGCAGCTGAAGTTCATCTATTGAAACCTGTCAAAGAAGAGCAAGAAACGCCTGCACCAAGTCAACCAGAAAAACCAACTACACCTGAAAAACCAAAAGTAGAGCAAACAGGTGATGGAACAGTTGAATTGGCAGATCAATTTACTGCAAGTAAACCAGCTAGCGAAGACAGCATTGCAGCTGCCAGCAAGAGCGCAGACTATCTCAAGAAAGAGTACAAGGTCTTCCCAACGCCACAAAAAGTGACTTATGGAGAAGGAGTCACAGCCCTTCGTAAGCAAGTCAATCTGGTTATGGGCGATCAACTCGATATCTATACTCGCAATCGCTTGAAGAGTGTCTTGCAGGACAATCAAGTATCTTATACAACTGGTAAGGCAGCAATCGCTGGCGCAACCAACATCTATCTTGGAGTGCATGGACAAGGTTCACAAGCAGAACAAAACTTGTCCAAGGTTTCAGCAGGTCTCTTTGACAAGATTGACGCCTATGTCTTGAGCATCAAGGATAACTCGATTTCCATCGTCGGAAAAGACACAGATGCAGTCTTCTATGGTTTGACAACCTTGAAACACATGCTCAAGGAAAGCCAAGTGCCAGTCCTTCGCAATGTGACAGTAGAAGATTACGCAGAGCTCAAGAACCGTGGTTTCATCGAAGGATACTATGGAAACCCATGGTCGAATGCCGATCGTGCAGAACTCATGCGTTTTGGTGGCGATTTGAAATTGAACCAATACTTCTTTGCACCAAAAGACGATCCATACCACAACAAGAAATGGCGTGAACTCTATCCAGAAGAAAAACTAGCTGAAATCCGTGAACTAGCTCGCGTCGGAAATCAAAGTAAAACACGCTATGTCTGGACTATCCATCCATTCATGAACAACCGCATCCGCTTTGGCAATGAAGCGCATTACCAAGAAGATTTGGCAACCATCAAGGCTAAATTTACCCAGTTGATGAAAGTGGGTGTCCGCGAATTTGGTATCCTTGCAGATGATGCTCCAAGCCCAGTCGGAGGCTACAATAGCTATAACCGCTTGATGCAAGATATGACCAAGTGGTTGACTGAGATGCAGGGAACTTACAGTGGTCTTCGTAAAGAAATGATCTTTGTTCCTGGACAGTATTGGGGTAATGGACGTGAGGATGAGTTGAAATCCCTCAATGAAAATCTCCCAAGTTCAACATCCATGACCTTGACGGGTGGTAAGATTTGGGGCGAAGTCTCTGAAAGCTTCCTTTCAACTCTCAAGAACAATCTATCCGCAGGTGGCAAGACCTATCGCCCTGTTTCACTTTGGATTAACTGGCCTGTAACAGATAACTCTAAACAACACTTGATTCTAGGTGGTGGTGAGAAATTCCTTCATCCAAATGTGGATCCAAGCTTGCTGTCTGGTATCATGTTGAACCCAATGCAACAGTCTGAACCATCTAAGATTGCCCTCTTTTCAGGAGCTCAATACTCATGGAAACAGTGGAAATCAGAAGAAGAAGCTAAGAAAATCAATGATATTGCCTTCAACTTTGTAGAAAATGGTCATTTTGAAGATAGCAAGGTATCAGCAGCCTTCCGTGAACTTGGTAAGCACATGATCAACCAAAACATGGATAATCGTGTCGTCAAACTAGAAGAATCGGTAGACTTGGCTCCAAAATTAACAGACTTTATGACCAAGCTTAAAGCAGGTCAGGATGTGACTGCTGAACGTACAGCCTTGCGTGCAGAATTTGCCAAGATTAAAGAAGCAGCCGAACTCTATAAAGCATCAGGCGATAAAAAAATGGTTGCCCAAATCCACTATTGGTTGGATAATGCAATCGACCAAATGAATGCTCTTGATGCCTTCCTTACAGGAACTGAAGCCATGGCTACAAACGATGCAGCCAAACTTTGGGATAGCTACTATAAAGGTTTGAAATTGTACGAACAGTCTCAAACTCACACCTTCCATTATGTAGACCATATGGAAAAAGCTGAATTGGGTGTTCAACATATTCGTCCATTTATCCTATCCCTGAAAGAAGTTCTAGCGTCTGAAGTTCAAAAAGTCTTGCATCCAGACCAAATCATCAGCACCTTTATCACCAATCGAACAGGGGTAGAAGGTGGTTTGGCAGAAGTAACGGATGGCGATTTGGCAACTCATGCGATTATTAAATCACCAAATAGCATCAAGACAGGTGATTATATTGGTATGAAGTTCAACAAACCAGTAGCGATTCAAACCTTGACCTTTGCAATGGGAACGCAGGCAAATCCACGTGATACCTTTAGTAAGGCAGAAGTGCAGTATCAAGATGAAAATGACAACTGGGTAACCTTGAAAGAGCCAAGCTATGTCGGAAATGAATCCCTACTTAAGTTTGACAATCTCACTATCAAGGCCAAGGCAGTTCGCATGATTGCGACAGCAGACCGCGAGAATACTTGGTTTGCAGTTCAGGAAATTGCAGTCAACCGTCCAGTTGAAAAAGCTCGTAGCCAACAAGCAACGACAGTTAGTCTAAGCTCAAATCTAGTTTATAAACTAAATACCTCAGCCCGTCAAATCACTGATGGCAAGGACAATACAGAAGCCATGATGGCAAATGCTGATGGAAGCAATACAACTCCAGTAGATGCCTGGGCACAACTGGACCTCGGTGAAGTCAAGTCAGTCACTAAAGTACGACTTCGCCAAGGAACGGGCGATAAGCTTGCCGCAGGTGTACTTGAGTACTCTACAGATGGAACTGCATGGCAAGAGTTGGATCGCCTATCAGGAGAACAAACCAAGGAAGTGACCAGAGCTATAAATGCTCGCTACATCCGAGTCCGCAATACTAAGGCACTCGACCTTTGGTGGCGTATCCAAGACTTCTCTGTTGAGACACGCTCTGGAAACAGTGAGTTAACAGACACCAACGTGGATGCCTTGAAGGAAACGCCGGTAGTGGATAGCTCGGGCAGTTACGAGCTTCAAATTCCGGCTGGAACCAAACTCCCTGCTCATAGCTATCTAGGAATGAAGCTTGACCGTATCCATCAAATCAAGAGCATCCAACTCCAAGGTCAGGCCAATCCAGCTCTTAATCTAGAGTACTCTGCAAATGCGCAAGAATGGACGCCAGCTAGCCAGTTGATAGACAGATCTGTAGTGAGCCATTTGGTACGTTATGTTCGTCTGGTCAATAAAACAGATCAGGAACAAGCTGTGACAGCCACTTCTCTCCTTGTGACAACCAAAGAAGTGCAACCAACCAAACTAGAATCTACAACTATGGGCATTCATCCAACATACGGAAGCAATGATGTTCGTAAACTGAACAACCTAGATCAACTATTTGACGGTGTTTACAACAACTTCGTTGAGTTTTCAGACTACGCCCATAAAGATGGTCATGTGACCTTGAAACTTGGCAGCGAACGCACTATCAAGAAGATTAGAGCTTATATCCAAGACGGAACACAAAACTACCTTCGTGATGGTAAGATTCAAGTCAGCCAAGACGGTAAAACTTGGACTGATGTCGTTACAGTAGGAGATGGTGTGGCCAATAGCCAACACGATGATTCATTGACAGATGGTTGGACACATGATTCTAAGATGCCAGGAAATCGCTATATCGAGGGTGAATTGACGACACCAGTTAAAGCTAACTACCTCCGCGTCCTCTATACAGCAGACTATGATGCCCGTTTTGTAGGCTTTACAGAATTGGTCATCAACGATGGTGAATTTGTCAAACCAATCAATGATCCAACAGTAGAAGGAAGTAGTGGAGAAAGCCAGGGCAACCTTTATAATAATCTTGTAGACGGCAAAGTCTTGACCAGCTACAAGTCTGAAAAAGACAAGGGCGAATTGGTGTATCACTTATCTGAGCCAACCAATGCCAACCACCTTCGTCTCGTTTCCAGTCTTCCTGAAGGAGCTAAGGCACGTATTCTTGCTAGAACACTCAAGGATGGTCAAGACAGCTGGACAGACCTCGGTGCCATTACATCTAGTCTCCAAACTTTTGCTATCCGAAATGGTGGCTCCCTTCTAGATGTTAAACTCGTTTGGGAAGGTGGCAAGGCAGAATTTTATGAATTGGCAAGCTTCCATCAAGAATTAACAGAAGAACCGCTCCAATCAAGCAAGGGTGAAGAACCAGCACCCGTTCTTGAGGTTCCTGAATTCACAGGTGGTGTCAATGCAGTTGAAGCCCTAGTACATGAACTTCCAGAGTACACAGGCCCAGTAGCGACAGTAGGAGACCAAGCTGCTCCGACAGTAGAGAAACCTGAGTTCAAGGGCGGTGTCAATGCAGTGATGGCTCTAGTGCATGAATTGCCAGAATACACAGGTCCATTATCGACAGTAGGAGACCAAGCCGCTCCGACAGTAGAGAAACCTGAGTTCAAGGGCGGTGTCAATGCAGTGATGGCTCTAGTGCATGAATTGCCAGAATACACAGGTCCATTATCGACAGTAGGAGACCAAGCCGCTCCGACAGTAGAGAAACCTGAGTTTAAACTTAGCACTCTAGTTTCTGATCAAGGTAAGACTCCAGATCATAAACAAGAAATTGCTAGACAAGAAACAGCAAAACAGAGCTTGCCAGCAACAGGTGAGAGCCGATCTGACACAGCCCTCTTCCTAGCAGGTGTTAGCCTAGCCCTATCTGCTCTCTTTGTAGCAAAAACAAAGAAAGACTAGTATTTAGTAAAACCTCTTAACAAGATTACGAAATCCGTTTCCTATCTTTCCTAATGAGGTTTATAGTACAGAAAAAGCCTGAGAAGATATCTTCTCAGGCTTTTGTTAAGCACATAAATGCAATAGTGCTATGAAAAAATCACCCAGAAAAATCTGGGTGATAAATGTTATGGTTGTGCTGGTTGAGGATTCTGATTTTGGTTCTGGTTTTGTTGACCAGGCGTTGTATTTGGTTGCTGGTTATTGGTATTATTGTTTGACCTATTATTCGTGCTTGGAGTAGTTGAGCTTGACTGTGAAGTTGAACTTTCTGATGTCGAGCTCGAACTTTCAGGTGTTGGAGCCTGTTGCGGAGCAGGGGCAGTCCATGCAGAACGAGCACCGTTTTTAAAGACGAACTCACCACTTCGATAGAGGCCTTCTGGCATAGTCCAGTCGCCAGGGTTGTTATCCTCAGACAGATAAGTCATCATTGAACGGTAGACCTTAGCTGCAACATAGAAGCCATCACCAACGATAGGAGTAAGGCGGTTTGAGTAACCTGTCCACACAGCCATTGAATATTTGCGAGTATACCCAACAAACATTTCGTCTGGAGCGACATAGCCTGTGTTTTTGATGTAGTTTTCAATTTCATCGTCTGTATAGTTTGATGTACCAGTCTTACCAGCTTGAGGTAGCCAAGGGAGATAAGCACCACGACCAGTTCCGTATGCTAAGACAGTCTTCATCATTTCTGTCATCATATAGGCGGTCGTCTCTTTCATGGCACGAGTACCAGGATCAGCGTATTCTTTTGAGCTACCATCGCTAAAGACGATTTTGTTGATATACATCGGCTTGCGGTAGATACCACCGTTAGCAAAAGCTGCGTAAGCAGCAGCCATCTTTTCGCTACTTGCTCCGTAATTTTTGTTTGACTCAGTCGTATTACTTGAAATCGCGTTGGCATAGTGCATATCTGGATAGTCAATACCGATTCCATTTAGGAAGGTCTTGGCCCTATCCAAACCGACTTTGTTCAAGGTTTCTACGGCTGTAACGTTACGTGATTGTTGGAGCGCATATTGGATGGTGATATTTCCAAAATAACTTCTATCCCAGTTGTAAACAGGGGTATCTGTTCCAGGATAGTTGTATGGAACATCATGTACAATCGAAGCAGTTGAGTCGTAGATGTCATACTCTAAGGCAGGAGCATAGTCTGTGATTGGCTTCATGGTAGAACCCCAGTCACGGTTGGTTTCAACAGCTTGGTTGATTCCGAAGGAAACATTGCTTGATTGGTGACGAGAACCTAACTGAGCAATGACTTTCCCGTTTGTCACATCCACAATCGTTGAAGCTACTTGCATTTCATCATCTGGATAGTTGACATACTCGTCGGTATTGTAGATATCCCAGAGATGTTGTTGAACTTTAGGATCAACGTTGGTGTAGACATCCATACCAGTCGTTAAGAGATTGTAGCCTGTTTCTTGTTCGACTTGATCGATTACCTCTTTGAGATAGTTGTCCATGTATGGAGGATAACTATTAGCCGATTTTAGACTTTGAAGTCCATCTGTAATCGGAGTATTAATCGCTTTTTCATATTGTTCAGCTGAAATGTAACCTTGTCCCTTCATCTCAGAGAGGACGAGATTACGACGTTCTTGAGCAGCTTCTGGATGCGAGTATGGATCATACTGGTTTGGAGCCTGAGGCATACCAGCAAGGAGAGCCAATTGAGGAATACTTAAATCTTTGAGATCCTTGCCATAGTAACTTTGGGCAGCTGTCTGCATTCCGTAGTTACCGTTTGACATGTAAACCTTGTTGATGTAGTAGGTCAAGATCTCTTGTTTAGTCGCTTTTTGTTCTAGCTGAACGGCTAACCAAGCTTCCTGGGCCTTACGAGAAAGGGTTTGATCAGAAGTTGACGTAGAGAAATAGGTTAACTTGATTAACTGCTGCGTCAAGGTTGAAGCTCCTTGCAGACCTCCACCACCACGAAGGTTTCGGAGGGTAGCACCTAGGATACGGATCGTGTCGATTCCTCGGTGATTAAAGAAGCGATGGTCCTCAATCGAAACAATAGCGTTGACCAAATCGGTCGGTATTTCGTTTGCTTGGGCATTGACCCGACGTTCCGATCCAAGATCAGCGATAAGCTCGTCATTGCTATCATAGATTTTACTTGACGTTGTAGCGACTAGTTTACTTTCAGAAAGTTCTGGAGCCTTGCTAACATAGTAGAGGAAGAGACCTCCACCAAGCATCACAGCTGCGATAAATACAGTTAAGAGACTGATACTGACATACTTAGCTATTCGCAGAAAAGTTTGTTTGTTCATCTTGTTTTACCACCTAGTAAATGTTCTTTGATAATGTCGAGGTAGGGAATTTGAGGAAAGGCACCAGGCTCAATCCTATATCCATTTTCTCGAATATATCCAAGTGGCATTGACTTCTGTCCCTTATCTTGATGATAGAAACGGATGAGGTCAATAGCCGGCAATAAGTAGGTTTCTTGCTGAGAAGAAAAGTGAAGGAGTACAAAGCAGATTCCTTGCTGGGCAAGGACTTGTTCCATATGCTGGATCTGATGGAGATGAAAATTCTTCATCGGTATCGCATGTTTTTGCCTGGTTTCCTTTGCTTCAAAGTCGATGTAGTATCCATCATAAACCCCTGAATAGTCAGTAGTTGAGGCTTGTCTAAAGTAGGCTTCAACGATCTTGGCACGACTTCGTTGGGGATAATCAACACGTACGATTTGGATGGGAGTCGGTTTCTTATGAATAACAGCTAACCCATGCGACAAATAGTAGTCGTTCGTAGCATTGATCATCTTTTCAAAAGACATTCCCCGATTTGCGAAATTTTTAGTTTGTGACAGGGGTGCTTGCCTCTTTTGAGATGAAATTTTATGTGGATAGTTGACCATAATTCTCCTTATTGGTACAATAACATCACTCTATTATATCATAAATTTACAAAGAAAGGGTTAAAAATGACATCAGCCTTGATTTTAGGCTATTCAGCCTTGGACCTTGGTCTCTTTAATGACAAGGATATTCGCGTTGATATTATCAAAACAGCCATTCGGAGAGACCTGGAACGTCTAGCAGAGGATGGGGTGAACTGGCTTGTCTTTACAGGGACCTTGGGCTTTGAGTACTGGGCGCTTCAGGTGGCGAAAGACATGAAAGCAGACTATGGATTTCAGCTGGCGACCATTTTTGATTTTGAAACCCATGGCAGTAATTGGAATGAAGCAAATCAAGCGAAATTGAGTGAGTTCAAGCAGGTTGACTTTGTCAAATATGCCTATCCACAATATGAGCACAAGGGGCAACTGCGTGATTATCAGAAATTTCTGCTGGAGAATACAGATACTTGCTATCTTTTTTACGACGAAGAAAAGGAAACCAAGTTACGATATTTTTACCAAATGATGAAAAATCAAGCGGACTATGTTACAAGAAGATTAACATTTGAGGACTTGAATGAAATAGTAGAAAATTTTTCTGAAAAGTAAGCCTTTGACCTTGATTTTTACTTGTCTTTTTTTATATAATAATACTAGTAACCCAGAATGGAGAGAGACATGGCAAGTATTATATTTTCAGCGAAAGATATTTTTGAACAAGAATTTGGACGTGAAGTACGTGGATACAGCAAAGCAGAGGTAGATGAATTCCTAGATGATGTGATTAAGGATTATGAAACCTACGCAGCTTTGGTCAAATCCCTTCGTCAAGAGATTGCTGATTTGAAGGAAGAATTATCTCATAAACCACAGGTAGCGCCAACTCAACCAGACTCTATTGAAGTAACAGCTTCTACCTCAATGACAAACTTTGATATTTTGAAACGCTTAAATCGTCTCGAAAAAGAAGTATTTGGTAAGCAAATCTTAGACAACCAAGATTTATAATTGACTAAGGAATGAGTGCAATTTTTGGATAATCGCGTGAAGAGGTTCTCTTTTCATGAGGAAAGTCCATGCTAGCACAGGCTGTGATGCCTGTAGTGTTTGTGCTAGGCGAATCCATAAGCCTAGGGACGAGAAATCGTTACGGCAGTCGAAATGACTAAGTCTTCGGATAGGTCAGAATAGGCTTGAAAGTGCCACAGTGACGGAGTCTTTCTGGAAACAGAGAGAGTGGAACGCGGTAAACCCCTCAAGCTAGCAACCCAAATTTTGGTCGGGGCATGGAGTGCACGGAAACGAACGTAGTACTCTGACTGCTAGCAGATTTATGCTGTTAGCGGTAGACAGATGATTATCGAAGGAAGTGGTCCTAGTCACTTCTGGAACAAAACATGGCTTATAGAAAATTGCATATAGGTTGGGGCTGAGAAATCTTTCTCAACCTCATTTTTTAAAGTGAACAAGAGAAAGGTCTTGCAAGACTAGAAATGAAAGAACAATTTAATTTAATCGCAACTGCTGCGGCGGGTCTTGAGGCTGTCGTTGGACGTGAGGTGCGAGACCTTGGTTATGATTGCCAGGTTGAAAATGGGCGTGTTCGCTTTCAAGGAGATGTGAAGGCAATCATTGAGACCAACCTTTGGCTTCGCGCGGCGGATCGCATCAAGATTGTAGTCGGAAGTTTTCCAGCTAAGACTTTTGAAGAGCTTTTTCAAGGTGTTTTTGCTCTAGATTGGGAAAACTATCTCCCTCTAGGAGCACGTTTCCCGATATCAAAGGCAAAATGTGTTAAGTCTAAACTCCACAACGAGCCCAGTGTTCAGGCTATCTCTAAGAAGGCTGTTGTGAAGAAATTACAAAAACACTATGCCCGTCCAGAAGGAGTTCCCTTGATGGAAACTGGTCCCGAGTTTAAGATTGAGGTATCTATCCTGAAAGATGTGGCAACTGTCATGATTGACACGACAGGTTCTAGCCTTTTTAAACGTGGTTATCGTACGGAAAAGGGTGGAGCGCCGATCAAGGAAAATATGGCAGCGGCCATTTTACAACTATCTAACTGGTATCCAGACAAGCCCTTGATTGATCCGACCTGTGGGTCAGGAACATTCTGTATCGAGGCGGCTATGATTGCTAGAAAGATGGCGCCAGGACTTCGACGTTCCTTTGCTTTTGAGGAATGGAACTGGGTCAGCGATCGGTTAATCCAGGAAGTTCGCACAGAGGCGGCTAAGAAAATTGATCGTGAACTTGAGCTGGACATTATGGGCTGTGATATAGATGCTCGCATGGTGGAAATTGCCAAGGCAAATGCTCAAGCAGCAGGCGTCGCAGGTGATATCACCTTTAAGCAAATGCGGGTACAGGACTTGCGCACAGACAAGATTAATGGCGTTATCATTTCCAATCCACCATATGGGGAACGCTTGTCTGATGATGCAGGAGTTACCAAGCTCTATGCTGAGATGGGACAAGTCTTTGCACCACTGAAAACGTGGAGTAAGTTTATCCTGACGAGTGACGAAGCTTTTGAAAGCAAGTACGGAAGTCCAGCTGATAAAAAGCGAAAACTCTATAACGGGACCTTAAAAGTGGATTTGTATCAATACTTTGGTCAGCGTGTCAAACGCCAAGAGGTAAAATAGAAAGGTGAACTCATGAGTAAGAAAAGACGTGATCGTCATAAAAAAGGACATCAAGAACCACAATTCGACTTTGACGAAGCAAAAGACTTGACTGTTGGTCAAGTCATTCGTAAGAATGAAGAGGTTGAAGCAGGAGTATTGCCTGAGGACAGTATCTTAGACAAATACATCAAACAGCACCGTGAAGAAATCGAAGCCGACAAGTTTGAAACTCGTCAGTTTAAAAAAGAAGAGCTAGCTTCTACTCAAAACCTAGAGGAAATGATCCAAGAAGTTCGTGAATCAAGTGAACCTTCTGATCAGGTAGACGATTCAGACATGGTTGCTGAGGAATCTATTGAAGAGATAGAAAATGAAGAGACTACTCAGTTTGTCCCACCACTTCAAGATGAAGAAAGTGCTGAAATAGAGCCTCTCGTTTTAACAGAAACAGAGCCCAAGGAAATAAATGAGGAACAAGAAGAGGCGACCTATACACCTCTATCACGTTCGGCTCAAACAGAACCTGAAACAGGCTCTAAGAAGAAAGGTGTCATCATCATTGCTTCTGTAGTAGCTGCAATCCTTGTGCTTGCTGGAACATATTATGTCTACCGTCAAGTATCTCGTTCAAACCAAGAAATCCAGTCTTCTCAAGCAGCCTCTTCGGATGATCAAGGGACACAAACAGCTTTGAAAGACTTCAATGATCTCTATGATACTTTCTATACGGATGCCAATAAGACAGCTCTGAAAAACAGCCAGTTTGATAAATTGAGCCAACTGAAAACCTTGCTAGATAAGTTAGAAGGTAGCCGTGAATATACACTAGCTAAGTCAAGATATGATAGCCTAGCAACTCAAATCAAGGCCATTCAAGATGTTAATGCCCTCTTTGAAAGTCCAGCAATCACTGACGGTGTCTTGGATACCAATGCGAAAGCCAAAGCAGATGCTAAGTTTACAGAAATCAAGACAGGTAACACAGAACTAGACAAACTCTTGGATAAGGCCATTAGTCTTGGTAAGAGTCAACAAACCAGTGCTTCCAGCTCAAGTTCGAGCTCTAGCACGAGTCAAGCAAGCTCAAGTTCAGCTACAGAAAGCAATGCAAGTAGTACGACACCTTCAACAAGCAACACGGCACCAGCTAGAGACACGAATGGTGGTTTGTCTGGCGATGGGGTTAATCTTCAAAGAAGTGCTAGTCGTGTACCGTACAACCAATCAGCTGTAGACGATAGCAACAACCCTGCTTGGACGTTTGCGGATGGTGTATTGGAACAAGTCCTAGCAACATCACGTGCTCGTGGCTATATCACTGGAAATCAATATATCCTAGAACGTGTCAATATCGTAAACGGAAATGGTTATTATAACCTCTATAAACCAGATGGAACCTATCTCTTCACCCTTAACTGTAAGACTGGTTACTTTGTAGGGAATGGTTCTGGTCATGCAGATGACTTGGACTACTAAGCGACCGTTACAAAATTCTTTCCTTTCATAGGTAAAAATGATAAAATAAAACATATTAAACAAGAGGAGTGTCACATGACAAAAGCTAACTTTGGTGTCGTTGGTATGGCCGTAATGGGTCGTAACCTTGCCCTAAATATCGAATCTCGTGGCTATACAGTTGCCATTTACAACCGTAGTAAAGAAAAAACAGAAGATGTCATTGCTTGCCATCCTGAAAAGAACTTTGTGCCAAGCTATGACGTGGAAAGCTTTGTAAACTCAATCGAAAAACCTCGTCGTATCATGCTCATGGTTCAAGCTGGACCTGGTACAGACGCAACTATCCAAGCCCTTCTTCCACACCTTGACAAGGGAGATATCTTGATTGACGGAGGAAACACTTTCTACAAAGATACCATCCGTCGTAATGAAGAATTGGCAAACTCAGGGATCAACTTTATCGGTACTGGGGTTTCCGGTGGTGAAAAAGGTGCCCTTGAAGGTCCTTCTATCATGCCTGGTGGACAAAAAGAAGCCTACGAATTGGTTGCTGATGTTCTTGAAGAAATCTCAGCTAAAGCACCAGAAGATGGCAAACCATGTGTGACTTACATCGGTCCTGATGGAGCTGGTCACTATGTGAAAATGGTTCACAACGGTATCGAGTATGGTGACATGCAATTAATCGCAGAAAGTTATGACTTGATGCAACACTTGCTTGGTCTTTCTGCAGAAGATATGGCTGCAATCTTTACTGAGTGGAACAAGGGTGAATTGGACAGCTACTTGATCGAAATCACAGCTGATATCTTGAGCCGTAAAGACGATGAAGGTCAAGATGGACCAATCGTAGATTACATCCTTGACGCTGCTGGCAACAAGGGAACAGGTAAATGGACTAGCCAATCATCACTTGACCTTGGTGTGCCATTGTCACTTATCACTGAGTCAGTATTTGCTCGCTACATCTCTACATACAAAGAAGAGCGTGTGCATGCTAGCAAGGTTCTTCCAAAACCAGCTGCCTTCAAATTTGAAGGTGACAAGGCTGAGTTGATCGAAAAGATCCGTCAAGCACTTTACTTCTCAAAAATTATCTCATACGCACAAGGCTTTGCCCAATTGCGTGTGGCTTCTAAAGAAAATAACTGGAACTTGCCATTTGCAGACATCGCCTCTATCTGGCGTGATGGCTGTATCATCCGTTCTCGTTTCTTGCAAAAGATCACAGATGCCTACAACCGTGATGCAGACCTTGCAAACCTTCTCTTGGATGAGTACTTCTTGGATGTTACTGCTAAGTACCAACAAGCAGTGCGTGATATCGTAGCTCTTGCTGTTCAAGCTGGTGTACCAGTGCCAACCTTCTCAGCAGCTATTACTTACTTTGATAGCTACCGTTCAGCTGACCTTCCTGCTAACTTGATCCAAGCGCAACGTGACTACTTTGGTGCCCACACTTACCAACGTAAAGACAAAGAGGGAACCTTCCACTACTCTTGGTATGACGAAAAATAAGTAGGTCTGCCATGGGGAAACGGATTTTATTACTTGAGAAAGAACGAAATCTCGCTCATTTTCTCAGTCTGGAACTCCAAAAAGAGCAATACCGTGTTGATCTGGTTGAGGAGGGGCAAAAAGCCCTCTCCATGGCTCTCCAGACAGATTATGACTTGATTTTACTGAATGCTCGTCTGGGGGATATGACGGCCCAGGATTTTGCAGAGAGGCTGAGTCGGACAAAACCAGCCTCAGTGATTATGGTCTTAGACCATCGCGAAGAATTGCAAGACCAGATTGAGACAATCCAGCGCTTCGCCGTTTCTTACATCTATAAGCCAGTGATTATTGATGATCTAGTTGCTCGTATTTCAGCGATTTTCCGAGGTCGGGACTTTATCGACCAACACTGTAGTCAGATGAAGGTCCCAACGTCTTACCGCAATTTGCGTATGGATGTAGAACATCATACCGTTTATCGTGGCGAGGAGATGATTGCTCTGACGCGCCGTGAGTATGACCTTTTGGCCACTCTCATGGGAAGCAAGAAGGTCTTGACTCGTGAGCAGTTGTTGGAAAGTGTCTGGAAGTACGAAAGTGCGACAGAAACCAATATCGTGGATGTTTATATCCGTTATCTACGTAGCAAGCTTGATGTAAAAGGTCAAAAAAGCTACATTAAAACTGTGCGTGGTGTTGGGTACACCATGCAAGAATAGAAAAGCAGTTGCAGTTTTGTAACTGCTTTTTTTGAGAAGTTTCTATATATTGACATACAATAAAGTCTTTGCTACAATCAGTTATGGAGGATACGTCTAATGAAAATAATAAAAAAATTGATGCAAATCGCATTAGCAGTCTTTTTCTTTGGTTTGCTAGCGACAAGTGCAGTATTGGCGGATGATACTGATTCAGAAGGCTGGCAATTTGTCCAAGAAAATGGTAGAACCTACTACAAGAAGGGGGAACTCAAAGAAACCTACTGGCGAGTGATTGATGGGAAGTACTATTATTTTGATCCTTTATCTGGAGAGATGGTTGTCGGCTGGCAGTATATCCCGTTTCCATCTAAAGGTAGTACAATTGGTCCTTACCCAAATGGTATCAGATTAGAAGGTTTTCCAAAGTCAGAGTGGTACTACTTTGACAAAAATGGAGTGCTACAAGAGTTTGTTGGTTGGAAAGCATTAGAAATTAAAACTAAAGACAGTGTTGGAAGAAAGTATGGTGAAAAACGTACAAATCCGGAAGATAAAGAAGAGAAGAGTTTTTACACGAACTATTACTTTAATCAAAATCATTCTTTAAAGACAGGTTGGCTTTATGACCAGTCTAATTGGTATTATCTAGCTAAAACGGAAATTAATGGAGAAAACTATATTGGTGGTGAAAGACGTGCAGGTTGGATAAACGATGGTTCAGCTTGGTACTATCTAGATTCAGAAACTGGTATCATGCAAACTGGTTGGAAGCAAATTGGCAATAAGTGGTACTACCTCCGTTCATCAGGAGCTATGACAACTGGCTGGTATCAGGAAGGTTCAACTTGGTACTATTTAGATGCTGAAAATGGCGATATGAAAACAGGCTGGCAATATCTTGGTAACAAGTGGTACTATCTCCGTTCATCAGGATCTATGGCGACTGGTTGGTATCAGGAAGGTTCGACTTGGTATTATCTAAACGCAAGTAATGGCGATATGAAGACAGGCTGGTTCCAGGTTAATGGCAAATGGTACTACGCTTATAGTTCAGGTGCTTTAGCAGTGAATACGACTGTAGAAGGCTATTCTGTCAACTATAATGGCGAATGGGTTCAATAATGAAAGAGGCGATTGTGAAGGAAACAATCGCTTTTTTTGTGAAAATATAATAAAATAGATAGGAGAAAATACTACTGTATGAAATGAGACGGTCTTTCCGTCTGGTTAAAGGAAAACATGACAAAAAAAGTTGGTGTCGGTCAGGCACATAGTAAGATTATTTTAATAGGAGAGCATGCGGTTGTTTACGGTTATCCAGCCATTTCCCTGCCTCTCATAGAGGTGGAGGTGACTTGTAAGGTGGTCCCTGCTGAAAGTCCGTGGCGTCTTTATGAGGAGGATACCTTGTCCATGGCAGTGTATGCCTCGCTGGAGTATTTGGATATCAAAGAAGCTTGCATTCGATGTGTGATTGACTCGGCTATCCCTGAAAAACGGGGAATGGGTTCGTCAGCGGCTATCAGCATAGCGGCCATACGTGCGGTATTTGACTACTATCAAGCCGATCTGCCTCATGATGTACTAGAAATCTTGGTCAATCGGGCTGAAATGATTGCCCATATGAATCCAAGTGGTTTGGATGCCAAGACCTGTCTCAGTGACCAACCTATTCGCTTTATCAAGAATGTTGGTTTTACAGAACTTGAGATGAACCTATCTGCCTATTTGGTGATTGCAGATACAGGTGTGTATGGCCACACTCGTGAAGCCATCCAAGTGGTTCAAAGTATGGGGAAGGATGCCCTACCGTTTTTGCATGCCTTGGGAGAATTGACCCAGCAAGCAGAAGATGCGATTAGACGAAAAGATGCTGAAGGATTGGGACAAATCCTCAGTCAAGCGCATTTACATTTAAAAGAAATTGGTGTCAGCAGCCCTGAGGCAGACTCCCTCGTTGAAACGGCTCTTAGCCATGGTGCTCTAGGTGCCAAGATGAGTGGTGGTGGGTTAGGAGGCTGTATCATAGCCTTGGCAGCCAATCTGGATCAAGCAGAAGAACTAGCAAAACGATTAGAAGAGAAAGGAGCTGTTCAGACATGGATCGAAAGCCTGTAACAGTACGTTCCTACGCAAATATTGCCATTATTAAATATTGGGGAAAGAAAAAAGAAAAAGAGATGGTTCCTGCTACTAGCAGTATCTCTCTTACTTTGGAAAATATGTACACAGAGACGACCTTGTCGCCTCTACCGACGGATGCGACTGCTGATGCCTTTTATATCAATGGTCAGCTTCAGAGTGAGGCTGAGCATGCTAAAATGAGCAAAATCATCAACCGTTACCGTCCAGAAGGTGAGGGATTTGTCCGTATCGATACCCAAAACAACATGCCGACTGCGGCTGGCTTGTCATCCAGTTCTAGTGGTTTGTCCGCCTTGGTCAAGGCTTGCAATGCTTATTTCCAGCTTGGTTTGAATCGGAGTCAGTTGGCACAGGAGGCTAAGTTTGCTTCTGGTTCTTCCTCTCGTAGTTTTTATGGGCCACTCGGTGCCTGGGACAAGGATAGTGGGGAGATTTACCCTGTAGAGACAGACTTGAGACTAGCTATGATTATGTTGGTGCTAGAGGACAAGAAAAAACCAATTTCTAGCCGTGATGGGATGAAACTCTGTGTGGAAACCTCGACGACCTTTGATGATTGGGTGCGCCAGTCTGAGAAGGATTATCAAGATATGCTCGTCTATCTTAAAGAGAATGATTTTGCCAAGGTTGGGGAATTAACGGAGAAAAATGCCCTAGCCATGCACGCTACGACCAAAACTGCTAGTCCAGCCTTTTCATATCTGACGGATGCATCCTATGAAGCGATGGACTTTGTCCGCCAACTTCGTGAGCAAGGGGAAGCCTGCTACTTTACCATGGATGCCGGTCCCAATGTCAAGGTCCTCTGTCAGGAGAAAGACTTGGAGCATTTATCAGAAATCTTTGGTCAACGTTACCGCCTGATTGTGTCAAAAACAAAGGATTTGAGTCAAGATGATTGCTGTTAAAACTTGCGGAAAACTCTATTGGGCAGGGGAATACGCTATTCTAGAGCCAGGACAGTTAGCCTTGATAAAGGCCATTCCCATCTATATGAAGGCTGAGATTGCTTTTTCTGATAGCTACCGTATCTATTCAGATATGTTTGATTTCGCAGTGGACTTGACGCCAAATCCTGACTACAGCTTGATTCAAGAAACGATTGCTCTAGTGGAAGATTTCCTCATTTATCGTGGGCAAGCCTTGCGACCTTTTTCCTTGGAAATTCGTGGAAAAATGGAACGGGAAGGCAAAAAGTTTGGTCTGGGTTCTAGTGGTAGCGTCGTTGTCTTGGTGATCAAGGCCCTGCTGGCTCAATATGATATTACGGTTGATCCGGAACTCTTGTTCAAGCTGGCTAGCACGGTCTTACTCAAGCGAGGAGACAATGGTTCTATGGGAGATCTAGCCTGTATTGTGGCAGAAGATTTGGTTCTCTACCAGTCATTTGATCGCAAAAAGGTGGCTACGTGGCTGAAAGAAGAAAACTTGATGACAGTTTTGGAGCGTGACTGGGGCTTTTCTATCTCACAAGTGCAACCGGGCCTAGAATGTGATTTCCTAGTGGGATGGACCAAGCAAGTGGCCGTATCGAGTCAAATGGTTCAGCAAATCAAGCAAAGCATAGACCAGAATTTTTTAAGTTCCTCAAAAGCAACGGTTGCTGCTTTGGTAGAAGCCTTGGAGCAGGGGAATTCAGAAAAAATCATCGAGCAGGTGGAAACAGCCAGTCAGCTTTTAGAAGGCTTGAGCCTAGATATATACACACCTTCGCTGAGACAGTTGAAAGAAGCCAGTCAAGATTTGCAGGCTGTTGCCAAGAGTAGTGGCGCTGGTGGTGGTGACTGTGGGATTGCCTTGAGTTTTGATGAGCAATCAACTGAAACCATAAAAAATCGCTGGGCCGATCTGGGGATTGAGCTCTTATACCAAGAAAGGATAGGACATGACGACAAATCGTAAGGACGAGCATATCCGCTATGCCCTTGAGCAGAAAAGTTCCTATAATAGCTTTGATGAGGTGGAGTTGATTCATTCTTCCCTGCCTCTTTATGACCTGGATGAGATTGATTTGTCTACAGAGTTTGCAGGTCGAAAGTGGGACTTTCCTTTTTATATCAATGCCATGACAGGTGGGAGCGACAAAGGTAAAGAAATCAATCAAAAACTGGCTCAGGTGGCAGAAGCATGTGGGATTTTGTTTGTGACGGGCTCTTATAGCGCAGCCCTCAAAGATTCAACAGATGACTCTTTTTCTGTCAAATCTAGCCATCCAAAGCTTCTCCTTGGAACCAATATTGGCTTGGACAAGCCTGTTGAGTTGGGATTTCAGACTGTAGAAGCGATGAATCCTCTTCTCCTCCAAGTGCATGTTAATGTCATGCAGGAATTACTCATGCCGGAGGGAGAAAGAAAGTTTCGAAGCTGGCAATCGCATCTGGCAGACTATAGCAAGCAAATTCCCGTTCCTATTGTCTTAAAGGAAGTGGGCTTTGGAATGGATGTGAAGACCATCGAGAGAGCCTATGATCTGGGTGTTCGAACGGTTGACCTATCAGGTCGTGGTGGTACTAGCTTTGCCTATATCGAAAACCGTCGCAGTGGCCAGCGTGATTACCTCAATCAATGGGGGCAGTCTACTATGCAAGCCCTTCTCAATGCCCAAGACTGGAAAGACAAGGTCGAACTTTTGGTTAGCGGAGGCGTTCGGAACCCGCTGGATATGATTAAGTGCCTGGTCTTTGGAGCCAAGGCTGTGGGACTGTCACGTACCGTTCTTGAGTTGATTGAAACCTACTCCGTCGAAGAGGTGATTGGCATTGTCCAAGGCTGGAAAGAAGATCTGCGTTTGATCATGTGTGCCCTTAACTGTGCCACCATAGCGGATCTACAAAACGTAGACTATATTCTTTATGGCAAACTAAAAGAAGCAAAAGATCAGATGTAGAGAGGTCGGGACAAGAATCCCGCCCTTTTTTTGTAGCCTTTTGTCAACTGTAGTGAGTTGATGAAACCTAGCTTGTAGGAGCGATTTCTGTCCAATCTCCTTTTTCCATCCTCAGACCGAGGTGACTTTTTTGAATTGTGATAAAATAGAAGGGAGAGGATGCATCTATGAAAAAATTTCAAATCTTTTTATTTATTGAAGCCTGTCTGTTGACGGGAGCTCTGATTTTGATGGTATCAGAGCATTTTTCGCGTTTTCTGCTGATTCTGTTCCTCTTTTTGCTCTTGCTCCGCTATTATACAGGTAAGGAAGCCAACAACGTCTTCCTCCTTGTGACGACTATTCTTTTCTTTTTTATCGTTATGCTCAATCCCTTTGTGATTTTAGCCATCTTTGTAGCGGTGATCTATAGTCTCTTTCTTCTCTATCCGATGATGAATCAAGAAAGAGAGGAGACCGACTTGGTCTTTGAAGAGGTGGTAACGGTTAAAAATGAACACAATCCTTGGTTTAGCAATCTCCATCATTTCTCTAGTCACCAGACATGTCAATTTGACGATATCAACCTCTTTCGCCTCATGGGCAAGGACACCATTCATCTAGAAAGAGTCATCCTAACCAATCATGACAATGTCATTATCCTTAGAAAGATGGTCGGAACGACTAGGATTATCTTGCCCGTAGATGTGGAAATCAGCCTCAGTGTTAACTGTCTTTATGGAGATTTAACCTTCCTTCATCAACCTAAGCGAGCCCTCCGTAATGAACACTATCATCAGGAAACCAGAGACTACCTCAAGAGTAACAAGAGTGTCAAGATTTTCCTAACTACTATGGTTGGCGATGTGGAGGTGGTCAGAGGATGAAAAAGCAATCTTATCTGTTAATCGGCCTGACTTCACTCCTCTTTATTCTCTTTTTGGCTAATAGTCTGCTTGATATTCTAAATCTTGATTGGTCCTATTTGCTACAGGATATCGAGAAAACAGAGAAACTCATCTTCTTGATCTTGGTCTTTAGCCTTTCCATGACCTTCTTTTTTGTCCTCTTTTGGCGCGTGATAGAAGAAGTCTCTCGCAGAAAAATGCAAGTCAATCTCAAGCGACTGCTAGCAGGAAAAGAGGTGGTTGCCTTTGCAGATCCAGACTTGGATGCCAGTTTTAAGTCCTTGTCTGGCAAGCTTAACCTCTTGACAGAGGCTGTTCAAAAGGCTGAAAATCAAAGCCTGGTCAAGGAAGAAGCAATCATCGAGAAGGAACGAAAGCGGATTGCACGTGACTTGCACGATACAGTTAGTCAGGAGTTGTTTGCGGCTCATATGATTTTATCAGGTGTCAGCCAGCAGGCTTTGAAGCTGGATAGAGAAAAGATGCAGACCCAGTTGCAAAGTGTTGCAGCTATCCTTGAAACAGCCCAGAAAGATTTGCGGGTCTTGCTCCTACATTTGCGACCTGTTGAGTTGGAAGAGAAGAGTTTGGTTGAGGGGATTCAAATCCTCTTAAAAGAGCTAGAGGACAAGAGTGATCTCAAGGTTAGTCTCAAGCAGAATGTGTCTAAATTGCCCAAGAAGATTGAAGAGCATATCTTTCGTATTTTGCAGGAGTTGATCAGCAATACCCTCCGCCATGCCCAGGCATCTTGCTTAGATGTCTACCTCTATCAGACAGATGTTGAATTGCAACTAAAGGTGGTGGACAATGGGATTGGCTTCCAGTTAGGGAGTTTAGATGACTTGAGTTATGGACTGCGAAACATCAAGGAGCGGGTTGAAGATATGGCAGGAACGGTTCAACTCTTGACAGCACCTAAGCAAGGACTGGCGGTCGATATCCGTATTCCCCTGCTAGACAAGGAATCATAAAGGAGTAGAGATGAAAATTTTACTGGTAGATGACCATGAAATGGTCCGATTGGGCTTGAAAAGCTATTTTAATCTCCAAGACGATGTGGAAGTTGTGGGCGAGGCTGCCAATGGGGCTCAAGGTATTGAGTTGGCCTTGGAACTGCGTCCAGATGTCATTGTCATGGATATTGTCATGCCTGAGATGAATGGGATTGATGCAACCCTGGCTATTCTCAAAGAATGGCCTGAAGCCAAGATTTTGATTGTGACCTCTTACCTAGACAATGAAAAAATCATGCCTGTCTTGAATGCGGGTGCCAAAGGTTATATGCTCAAGACTTCTAGTGCAGACGAATTGCTGCACGCTGTTCGTAAGGTTGCTGCTGGAGAGCTTGCTATTGAACAAGAGGTCAGCAAGAAGGTCGAATACCACCGCAATTATATGGAACTTCATGAGGATCTGACTGCGCGTGAACGAGATGTGCTTCAACTGATTGCCAAGGGCTACGAAAATCAGCGCATTGCAGATGAACTCTTTATCTCCCTCAAGACGGTCAAGACCCATGTATCCAACATTCTAGCCAAGCTTGAGGTCAGCGATCGTACCCAGGCTGCGGTCTATGCCTTCCAGCACCACTTGGTAGGGCGGGAGGACTTTTAGATGAGTCTTGCAGATTTACTTGAGGAGCTAGAAGCGGCGAAAGATCCTGAGAAAGCAGGCCCAATGGAAGCCTATATGCGATACCAATTTTCCTTTTTAGGTATTGCAGCTCCTGAAAGAAATGCCCTCTACAAAAAATACTTTCCAAGTGCGAAAAAAACAAAGCTCATCTATTGGGATTTTGTAGACACTTGCTGGGAAAAGGATGCTAGAGAATATCAATATGTGGCTGCCAACTATTTGAAAGCTATGCAGTCTTATTTGACGGAGAACGATTTGCCTAAGCTTGAGCGTCTAGTCGTAACCAAATCCTGGTGGGACACAGTAGATATCCTAGACCGAGTAGTAGGAAGTTTGGTATATGACAAGCCAGAACTGGGAGAAATCATCCTCAAATGGAGCCTATCAGACAATATCTGGCTGAGGCGAGTCGCTATTGACCACCAGTTGTTAAGAAAAGAGAAGACGGATGTTCAACTAATGGAAAAGGTCCTGCTCAATAATCTGGACCAGACCGAATTTTTTATCAACAAAGCCATCGGTTGGGCCCTAAGAGACTACTCCAAAACCAATCCGGAATGGGTAGCAAGCTTCATCGAAAAAAACAGGGAAAGAATGGCTGAACTCAGTATCAGGGAAGCAAGCAAGTACCTTTAGCATCATTGAAAAGCGCATTCATTACTTGAAAATTAACCGTGGTTTATGCTATAATAGACTGTATTTAAAAAATTTTAAGGAGAAATGACAGAATGTCTGTATCATTTGAAAACAAAGAAACAAACCGTGGTGTCTTGACTTTCACAATCTCTCAAGACCAAATCAAACCAGAATTGGACCGTGTATTTAACTCAGTAAAGAAAACTCTTAACGTTCCTGGTTTCCGTAAAGGTCACCTTCCACGCCCTATCTTCGACCAAAAATTTGGTGAAGAAGCTCTTTATCAAGATGCAATGAACGCACTTTTGCCAAACGCTTATGAAGCTGCAGTAAAAGAAGCTGGTCTTGAAGTCGTTGCGCAACCAAAAATTGACGTAACTTCAATGGAAAAAGGTCAAGACTGGGTTATCACTGCTGAAGTCGTGACAAAACCTGAAGTAAAATTGGGTGACTACAAAAACCTTGAAGTATCAGTTGATGTAGAAAAAGAAGTAACTGACGCTGACGTTGAAGAACGTATCGAACGCGAACGCAACAACTTGGCTGAATTGGTTATCAAAGAAGGCGCTGCTGAAAATGGCGACACTGTTGTTATTGACTTCGTTGGTTCTATTGACGGTGTTGAATTTGACGGTGGAAAAGGTGAAAACTTCTCACTTGGACTTGGTTCAGGTCAATTCATCCCTGGTTTTGAAGACCAATTGGTTGGACACTCAGCTGGCGAAACTGTTGATGTAGTTGTAACATTCCCAGAAGACTACCAAGCAGAAGACCTTGCAGGTAAAGAAGCTAAATTCGTAACAACTATTCACGAAGTAAAAGCAAAAGAAGTTCCAGCTCTTGACGATGAACTTGCAAAAGACATCGACGAAGAAGTGGAAACTCTTGACGAATTGAAAGAAAAATACCGCAAAGAATTGACTGCTGCGAAAGAAGAAGCATACAAAGATGCCGTTGAAGGTGCAGCAATCGATAAAGCTGTAGAAAACGCTGAAATCGTAGAACTTCCAGAAGAAATGATCCACGAAGAAGTTCACCGTTCAGTAAATGAATTCCTTGGAAACTTGCAACGCCAAGGGATCAACCCTGACATGTACTTCCAAATCACAGGAACTACTCAAGAAGACCTTCACAAACAATACGAAGCAGAAGCTGAGTCACGTACGAAGACTAACCTTGTTATCGAAGCAGTTGCCAAAGCTGAAGGATTTGATGCTTCAGAAGAAGAAATCCAAAAAGAAATTGAGCAATTGGCAGCAGACTACAACATGGAAGTTGCACAAGTACAAAACTTGCTTTCAGCTGATATGTTGAAACACGATATCACTATCAAAAAAGCTGTTGAATTGATTACAAGCACTGCAACAGTTAAATAATCTTAAAAGAGAAAAAGCCCACCTGACTAGGTGGGTTTTCTGTTGCACTATTTTCCAAAAATCTCTTTGAGGTCTGCATCTGTAATCCCAATCATGGCTGGGATGCTAGACCAGTTTTCTTCGGTGAGGATGTAGGATTGTTCAGAGTCACTTGGTGTGGCAGTTTCAGAGAAGGCTTGTTTGCTTTCTTCAATATTATTTTCAATTAAATCACTGAAACGCTCAATCAGATAGGTCTTGCGGGCAGTCCCGATATGCTTAACTGCATAGTCAAAGGCCTGTAATTCACCTAGTAAGATAAGTTTGCTTTTGGCGCGTGTAATGGCTGTGTAGATGAGATTTCGCTCCAGCATGCGCTTGCTAGCACTAGTGATGGGCAGGATGACAACAGGAAACTCACTTCCCTGCGACTTATGAATACTCATGGCATAGGCCAGTCGAATCTTGTACCATTCGTTTCGAGGATAGATGACCTCATTGCCATCGAAATCAATGACAATCTCGTCTTGTTTGGACTCAGTGTATTTTCCAGGAATCAGGTCTGTGATGTAGCCTAGATCTCCGTTAAAGACATTAACTTCAGCGTCGTTGACTAGGTGAATGACCTTGTCCCCTGTTCGATAGTGACACTGAGTTGCTTCAAAGCTAACTTGCCCCTTTTGCTGAGGATTGAGCAGGTCTTGCATAAGTTGGTTGATGGCGTCAATACCAGCAGTTCCTCGATACATGGGTGCTAGCACCTGAATATCGCGAGCCGGAATGCCACTTCTGAGGGCAGCGCCAAGAATTTTCTCAATGGTAGCTGGGATATGGCCACTAGCGATTTCAAAGTAGGAGCGGTCTGCCTTTTTCTGGGTAAAGTCAGCTGGCAAGATGCCTTGTCGAATCTGACTCGCCAAGGTAACGATAGTTGATTCTTCGCTTTGACGGTAAATCCGTTCCAAGCGAGTCTGCGGAATCAGGGGTATCTGGAGCAGGTCTGCCAGGACTTGTCCGGGACTAACAGAAGGCAATTGGTCGCTATCCCCCACGATGAGAATTTTACTGTTTGAGGAGATGTTGGAGAAGAGCTGGTTGGCTAGCCAAGTATCCACCATGGAAAACTCATCTACAATGATAAAGTCGGCATCCAGATAATCTTCCAGATGGCTGGTATCATCGTCCCCCGTCATTCCCAAATGGCGGTGTATAGTAGCACTTGGCAATCCTGTCAATTCATTCATGCGCCGAGCCGCTCGACCAGTTGGAGCTGCTAGAAGGATAGGCAGACTGCTTTTTTTCCTGAGGTCAAGTCCTTCTAAAAGTGCATAAACAGCAATAATCCCATTGATAACAGTCGTCTTACCAGTACCGGGTCCACCTGTCAGGATAAAAACCTTGTTCTGGATAGCGTCACAGATAGCCTGCTTTTGAATGTCATCGTACTGGATACCCAGCTCTTCCTCAACACTAGCGATATGCTTGTGAATGGTTTCTAGATCTTGGCTCTTCTGTTTTTCTTTTTCAAGGATACGAACCAAGTGACTGCGAATTCCTTCTTCGGCGAAAAAGAGGCTGTTATCAAAGATTTTAGTGTCAATCTGTTGAACCTTGTCTTCTTCAATCAAATGAGATAATTCCTGAGCGACTTGGCTGGGGTCCAGTTCCACAGGACGAGAAGACTCGAGGAGAGTCAGGGTCTGTTCCAGCAAATCTCGAGCTTCCATATAGGTATCCCCCGTATCCATACATCCTTGAAAAAGACTATGGACAAGGCCAGCACGGAAGCGTTCAGGAGCTTGGCTTTCAATACCTAGTTCGGCTGCTAGTTGGTCAGCAATGGTAAATCCCAAGCCCTTGATATCCTCGACCAGCTGGTAGGGATAGTTTTCGACAATATTCAGCGTTTCTTCCTTGTAAAAGTCTTGAATCTGAAAGGCCAGTTTATTGGGAATGCCGTAGTTGGCTAGTTTTGCCAAAACCATTTCTGTCCCATAGTTTAGACGGAGAGTGGAAACAAAAGCCTCACGGTTTTTGGCAGAGAGTCCTGAGATGCCTTCTAGCTTTTCAGGATGTTCAAGAATTTCGTCAATGGTATTTTCACCATAGCTATCAACGATTTTTTGGGCCGTTTTGAGACCAATTCCTTTGAAATGGCTACTAGAAAAGTACTTGACTAGCCCATTTTTAGTTGGTTTTGCCCGCTCATAACGGCTGATCTGAAGCTGTTCTCCATACTTGGAGTGCTGAATGATTTGCCCCCAAAAAGTATAGTCTTCACCCTCAATTACATCAGCCATGGTTCCTGTAACGATGATTTCAAAATCGTCAAAGTCCTCCGCGTCCGTATCTTCGATATCTAGGAGGAGAATGCGATAAAAATTACTGGGATTTTCAAAAATAATCCGTTCAATGGTGCCTGAAAAATAAACTTCCATAGGTTTCCTTTACATGAGTTCGTGAGAGTTGGACCCTTAGCTTCTTTCAACAAGCTAGGAGACTAAAAGTCCTTCTTCTCGCAATAGAAAAAGAGACTGAGACTTAGCATTCTCGGCCTCTTCCTTATCTTAAAAAGTTCCGATACGGTTAAGTGGCCAGAAACGGAATTTTGCTTCGCCTTTGATATCGCTGGCCTTGAAGGTACCAACGTGGCGGCTGTCGCTAGAGACTAGACGATCATCACCAAGGAGAAGGTACTCACCTTGAGGGACAGTAAAGCTGAAGCTGGTATTGGAATTGACATCGACTGTAAAGGCCTGTGCCTTTTGAGCAAGTTCTCTAAAGTAAACTCCCTTATTGCCTTCAAATCCTTTTCCAGTATAGGTGTTTTGCAACTTTTCTGTTTTGAACAAGTTGAGGTATTCAGCTAGGTAAGGTTCATTCGTTTCTTCACCGTTGATAAAGAGTTTGTCATTTTCGTAGCGGATGGTATCACCAGGCATGCCGATAACCCTTTTGACAATATCTTTATTTCCGTCTTCCTCATGCGCAACCACGATGTCGAAGCGGTCAATTGGGAGATGTTTAACAACGAAGAGAACTTCTCCGTCGGCTAGGGTAGGGTCCATCGAGTGTCCTTCTACACGGACATTGCTCCAAAGAAAGATACGGCTAAGACCGACCAGTGCGATAATCAGGAAGAAAACTCCCCATTCTTTTAGAAATGTTTTAAACGAATTCATAATTTACCTTTCTAGAAGTGTTTTTGCTTTTTCAGTGTTTTTAAAATGCAATTTGGCACAGAAATGAAGTCCCTTCATGCCATAGGCCTGCAGGATTTTGCTAGCAACCTTATCAGATGCAGTTCCAGCGCCACTTGGCAGTTGATAGCCCAGTTCTCGTCCTAGATTTTCCAAGTTTTCGAGGAAGAGATCCCGCGCGATGATGGAGCTAACTGCAACAGCTAGGTATTTGCCCTCGGCTTTTTCTTCTAAGCTAATTTTGTTTGGAAAACGGTTGGCTTCTTGTGCCAAGTACTTATTATAGTTTTTAGGGCTTGTAAAAGCATCAATCACGATTTTTTCTGGCTGGATTCCTTTTTGAAGCAGGAGAAAGATAGCCTGGTTGTGAAGGGCAACCTTTACAGAAACAGCATTGTAACGCTCTCCGATAACTTCGTTGTACTTGCTCGGTGAAAGGAGGAGCGCTTGGTGCGAAATCTTTTCCTTGAGGATAGGGGCAATCTGACGAATCTTTTGGTCCGTCAGAGTCTTAGAATCCCCTACACCGAGTTTTCGCAAGAAGTCGTGCTGGTCAGGTGTCACAAAGGAAGCCACAACAGCCAGCCCACCAAAGTAGGAACCATTTCCCACCTCATCGGTACCGATCATAGGGAAATCTTGTCCACTGTTTTCTTGTTGAACCTGATAGCCAAAGAAATTGGCGTATTGCTCAGCAGCTTCGCCCTGCAGGAGGACTTTTCCAGAAGTATAGATGGAAACCGTTGCCTGAGGCAGTCTCAAAAAATAGCGAATATAAGGATTTTTACTAGGACTGAGAGCCTTCTGATACTGACTTAAAAAGCTCTGAATTTCCTGTTCACTTGGTGTGAGTGTGATACTTGCCATAGTCTCTATTGTACCACAAAAGCAGGAGAATTGGTAAAAACTGACAAAGTTAGCGAAATTTGGTATAATATCGTGAGGTGAATTTTATGGCAAATCTAAATCGATATAAGTTTACATTCGGGAAAAAGACATTAACCTTGACAACCGAGCATGACAACCTCTTTATGGAGGAAATTGCCAAGGTTGCGACTGAAAAATACCAAGCAATTAAAGAACAAATGCCTGGGGCGGATGATGAAACCATTGCGCTTCTTTTGGCGGTCAACTGTCTGTCTACACAGCTCAATCGTGAAATTGAATTTGATGACAAGGAGCAAGAGTTGTTAGAACTCCGTCACAAGTTGATTGCTGTCAAACAAGAACAGAGCAAGATTGAGGACTCCCTATGATTTCAATCCTACTCTTATTGGTTCTGGCTTGGGGCTTTTACATCGGCTACCGTAGAGGTTTGGTCCTGCAAGTTTATTATTTCCTCGTGGCAGTGATTTCAGCCTTTGTTGCGGGACAGTTTTATAAATCACTGGGTGACCACTTCCACTTGCTTGTCCCTTATGCCAATCCTCAGGAAGGACAGGGAACCTTTTTCTTCCCTTCAGACCAGCTGTTTCATCTAGACAAGGTCTTTTATGCGGGTCTAGCCTATCTTCTAGTTTTTGGGATTTGTTATAGTTTCGGACGTTTTATCGGTTTGTTCCTGCACTTGATTCCAACTAAAAAGCTCGATGTCAAATGGTTGCGTATCGGATCAGGCCTTTTATCTCTATTGGTAACCTTATTTGTCTTGCAAATGGCTCTGACCATCCTTGCAACAGTGCCTCTGGCAGTCATTCAAAATTCACTCGAAAAAAGTATAGTAGCCAAACACATCATCCAAAGTGTCCCTTTTACGACAAATCTTATCAAACAACTCTGGGTGACAAATTTAATCGGATAAAAAGGGCGGGATTTTTCCTAGCCCTTTGTTTACAGATTGGACGACTAAGTCAAAACCCCTAGTTGCTATAATCTTGTAAACCAGTATACAAGGAAAAAATATGAATACAAAAATACTAGAAACCTTAGAATTTAATAAAATCAAAGCCTTGTTTGAACCGCATCTCCTGACAGAACAAGGACTAGAGGAGCTAAAAGGCTTGGCCCCAACTGCCAAGGTGGATAAGATCAAGCAAGCCTTTACAGAGATGGAGGAAATGCAAGCTCTATTTGTGGAGCAACCCCACTTTACCATCCTAGCGACACGTGAGATTTCAGCTGTCTGCAAGCGTCTGGAGATGGGGGCGGACCTCAATATTGAGGAGTTCCTGCTCCTCAAACGGGTCTTGCTTGCTAGCAGAGAGTTGCAAGGTTTTTATGCCAATCTTGAAAATGTACGTTTGGAGCAGTTGGCGAGATGGTTTGAAAAACTACATGATTTTCCACACTTGCAAGGGAGTCTTCAAGCCCTAAATGATGCAGGATTTATCGAGAATTTTGCCAGCGAAGAACTGGCACGCATCCGTCGGAAAATCCATGATAGCGAGAGTCAAGTTCGAAATGTCTTGCAAGACTTGCTCAAGCAAAAAGTGCAAATGTTGACGGAAGGCATAATCGCTAGCCGAAATGGCCGTCAAGTCTTACCCGTGAAAAACACTTACCGCAACAAGATTGCGGGTGTTGTCCATGACATCTCTGCCAGTGGAAACACCGTCTATATCGAACCCCGTGAAGTGGTCAAGCTGAGCGAAGAAATCGCTAGTCTGCGAGCAGACGAACGCTATGAGATGATTCGCATCCTACAGGAACTCTCAGAACGGGTCCGCCCTCATGCTGCAGAGATTGCTAATGACGCATGGATTATCGGCCATTTAGACTTGATTCGTGCCAAGGTGCGTTTCATCCAAGAAAGACAAGCAGTTGTTCCTCAACTTTCAGAGAATCAAGAGATTCAACTCCTTCATGTTCGCCATCCTTTGGTCAAAAATGCTGTTGCAAACGATGTACACTTTGGTAAGGAATTAACAGCCATTGTCATTACAGGTCCCAATACTGGTGGGAAGACCATCATGCTCAAAACCCTGGGCTTGACTCAACTCATGGCCCAGTCAGGCTTGCCCATTCTAGCTGACAAGGGAAGCCGTGTCGGTATTTTCGAAGAAATCTTCGCAGATATCGGGGATGAGCAGTCTATCGAGCAAAGCCTGTCTACCTTCTCCAGCCACATGACCAATATCGTAGATATTCTTGGCAAGGTCAATCAGCACTCGCTCTTATTGCTAGATGAGCTTGGGGCAGGTACCGATCCGCAGGAAGGAGCAGCGCTTGCTATGGCTATTCTGGAGGATCTTCGTCTGCGTCAGGTCAAGACTATGGCTACGACCCACTATCCAGAACTCAAGGCTTATGGTATTGAGACAGCCTTTGTGCAAAATGCCAGCATGGAGTTTGATACTGCCAGCTTGCGTCCGACCTATCGCTTTATGCAGGGAGTTCCTGGCCGAAGCAATGCCTTTGAAATTGCCAAACGTCTGGGCTTGTCAGAGGTCATCGTAGGAGATGCCAGCCAGCAGGTCAACCAAGATAATGATGTCAACCGTATCATTGAACAATTGGAAGAGCAAACGCTTGAAAGTCGCAAACGCTTGGACAATATTCGTGAGGTGGAGCAAGAAAACCTCAAGATGAACCGTGCACTCAAAAAACTCTATAACGAACTCAATCGTGAAAAAGAAACTGAGCTCAACAAGGCGCGTGAACAAGCTGCCGAGATTGTGGAACTTGCTCTAAGTGAGAGTGACCAGATTCTCAAGAACCTCCACAGTAAGTCTCAACTCAAACCCCATGAAATCATTGAAGCTAAGGCTGAGCTGAAAAAACTAGCTCCTGAAAAAGTTGACTTGTCTAAAAACAAGGTCCTTCAGAAGGCCAAGAAAAAACGAGCTCCAAAGGTTGGGGATGATATCATTGTTCTCAGTTATGGTCAGCGTGGTACCTTGACCAATCAGCTTAAGGACGGCCGCTGGGAAGCCCAAGTCGGTTTGATCAAGATGACCTTGGAAGAGAAAGAATTTGACCTTGTTCAGGCCCAGCAAGAAGCTCCAGTCAAGAAGAAACAAGTCAATGTTGTGAAACGCGCTTCTGATCGTGGTCCGCAAGCGAGACTGGATCTTCGTGGCAAACGGTACGAAGAGGCCATGAATGAGCTGGACGCCTTTATTGATCAAGCCCTGCTCAATAACATGGCGCAAGTCGACATCATCCATGGTATCGGAACAGGTGTCATCCGTGAAGGAGTCACCAAATACCTACAAAGAAACAAGCATGTTAAGACTTTCGGCTATGCTCCACAAAATGCTGGAGGCAGTGGCGCCACCATTGTGACATTTAAAGGATAGAGAGGAGATGGAGTCAATATTTCTGAAAAAAGAAATGAAAAGTCAAAAAGTTTCATAGAATATATTGACAAAGGCTAACTTTTCTTGTAGAATAATAAAAAATAAAATACCAACACCGAATGAAGTTTAATAGAAGTGGAGAAAGGTTTGTTTTCCATGACTGTAAATGGACGGAACTCTGGAGAGACCGTAAAGGCACCGAAGGGGCAAGGCAGGCAACTGCTCAAACTCTCAGGTAAAAGGACAGAGCTAGGATAGACCGCTTTTTGGCATTTATCTAAGCATTCCAGAGTACATGTATCTTGCATGTGCTCTTTCTTTTGGGGTTGAAAGATAGGAGAAGGATATGTTAGAATTGCTTAAAGCGCTTGATGCTTTCGTTTGGGGGCCTCCCCTCTTGATCTTATTGGTCGGAACGGGTATCTATTTGACCATCCGACTGGGCCTTTTGCAGGTTACTCGTCTCCCTAAGGCCTTTCAGTTGATCTTTACCAAGGACAATGGGCACGGCGATGTGTCGAGCTTTGCTGCTCTCTGTACGGCTCTAGCAGCCACCGTTGGTACGGGAAATATCATCGGGGTCGCAACAGCCATTAAGGTTGGAGGACCAGGGGCCCTCTTTTGGATGTGGATGGCAGCCTTCTTTGGGATGGCGACCAAGTATGCCGAAGGCTTACTTGCCATCAAATACCGCACAAAGGATGCAAATGGAGCTGTAGCTGGAGGACCCATGCATTACATCCTTTTGGGGATGGGAGAAAAGTGGCGTCCACTTGCTATCTTCTTTGCCCTAGCGGGTGTATTGGTAGCCCTTCTAGGGATTGGTACCTTTACACAAGTCAATTCGATTACAGAATCCATTCAAAATACAGCCCAAGTTGATCCAGCTATCACAGCTCTGATTTTATCCATTTTTGTAGGGATTGCCGTCTTTGGTGGCCTCAAATCCATATCAAAAGTTTCGACAGCAGTGGTTCCTTTTATGGCTATTGTCTATATTTTAGGGACTCTTACAGTTATTCTCTTTAATATCGAGAAAATCCCAGCCACACTTGCCCTCATCTTTACTTCAGCCTTTAGTCCAACTGCTGCGGTAGGTGGTTTTGCAGGTGCCAGTATTCGGATGGCTATCCAAAATGGTGTGGCGCGGGGAGTCTTCTCTAACGAATCTGGTCTTGGTTCTGCTCCCATTGCAGCGGCTGCAGCTAAGACAAATGAGCCTGTCGAGCAAGGCTTGATTTCCATGACAGGAACCTTTATTGATACCCTCATTATCTGTACGTTGACTGGTTTAACAATCTTGGTAACTGGGGTTTGGAGTGGTGATTTGAATGGGGTTGCCTTGACCCAGTCAGCCTTTTCAACAGTTTTTTCATATTTTGGACCTTCCCTCTTGACCATTTTCCTTGTACTCTTTGCCTTTACGACGATTCTCGGATGGAACTACTACGGAGAACGCTGTTTTGAGTTTCTCTTTGGTGTTCGTTTTATCTGGCTTTACCGTGTAGTCTTTGTAGTCATGGTCTTGTTGGGAGGATTTATCGAGTTGGATATGGTCTGGATTATTGCAGATATCGTCAATGCCTTGATGGCTTTACCAAACTTGATTGCCCTCTTAGTCTTATCGCCAGTCGTCATTGCTGAGACTAAACAGTATTTTAAACACTAACCCAATCACACTTTTAGTGTGATTTTTTCATTTCATAGACATTTCCTATCAAGGCTATTGGAAATATATATTATCCAAGTGAAAAATTCTATGATAGACTAAATGACAATAAAATGAAAAGAGGTTTCTTATGACAACATTTACCATCCACACAGTAGAATCAGCACCAGCAGAAGTGAAAGAAGTTCTTGAAACAGTACAAAAAGACAACAATGGCTATATTCCCAACCTAATCGGTCTCTTGGCCAACGCTCCTACCGCGCTTGAAGCCTACCGAACTGTCGGAGCCATCAACCGCCGTAATAGTCTGACCCCAGTTGAGAGAGAAGTGGTGCAAATCACAGCTGCGGTAACCAATGGATGTGCCTTCTGTGTCGCAGGTCACACCGCCTTTTCGATCAAACAAATCCAGATGAATGATGATCTTCTTCAAGCTCTTCGCAATCGCACTCCAATCGAGTCAGATCCTAAGCTAGATACTCTGGCCAAGTTTACCTTGGCAGTCATCAATACCAAGGGTCGTGTAGGCGATGAAGCGCTTAGTGAATTTTTGCAAGCTGGCTACACGCAACAAAATGCCTTGGATGTGGTTCTCGGTGTTAGTCTTGCAAGTCTTTGCAACTATGCCAACAACCTAGCTAATACGCCTATTAATCCAGAATTACAACCTTATGCCTAGTTCGAATCAGAAAGAAAAAATGAAGACTGAGCAATCCAGTTTTCATTTTTCTATGCTATTTTAAGCGCTTTTATGCTATACTAATAATAACATGATTATTGGAGGCTCGGATGAAAAAGCTCCCCTTAGTATTCTCTGGCTGTTTATTAGGTTTAGCAGGTGCAGGAAATCTGATTGCAGATACTTGGCCAGTTCTGTCGCATTTATTTAGTCTGACTGGATTAGTTTTGTGGCTTTTCTTTCTGATTCTTCATCTTTTTAATTGGGAAGAAACCAGGAAAGAATTGACCAAGCCCCCTCTTTTATCTGGGATGGCCACTTTTCCTATGGCTGGGATGATTTTGTCGACCTATGTCTTTCGCGTATTCCCTGCTCTTCCTTTGGTAGCACAAGGGATCTGGTGGTTTTCATTTCTCTTGGATTTGGTTTTGATTGCTACTTTTACCATCAAATTTGCCTGTCCAGGTCGGAGGGTCAATGCGACTCCTAGCTGGACGGTACTCTATGTGGGGATTGCAGTAGCAGCCTTGACCTATCCTCTGGTAGGCATTATTGAGATTGCCTATGCAACCTTGAGTTTTGGTTTTGTCTTGACCTTCTATCTCTATCCGCTTATTTATAGCGATTTAAAGAAAGAACCACTCCCACTAGCCTTGCTTGGACAAGAAGGGATCTACTGTGCTCCCTTTTCTCTACTCTTGGCTTCCCTGGTTCGAGTTGGAGGAGCAGGCCTACCGACTTGGCTCCTGATCGTCATGATTTTGGCATCTCAGTCCTTCTTTTTCTTTGTTTTGACTCGCCTGCCCCATATTTTAAAGCGAGGATTTCAACCAGCCTTCTCAGCCCTCACCTTCCCAACCATTATCACAGCTACTTCGCTCAAGATGGCTCAGGGAATTTTGAAACTTCCATTTCTGGATTATCTGGTATTGGCTGAAACCGTTATTTGCCTCACTATTTTATTCTTTGTCTTGGGTGCTTATCTGATTTGGTTACGAAAAAAGGTCTAGCTAGAAATAGCTAGGCCTTATTGTTATGGTTTGATAACTTCAGCTCCACCCATGTATGGACGAAGTGCTTCTGGAATAGTTACAGAACCATCTTCATTTTGATAGTTTTCAAGAATGGCAGCCACTGTACGTCCGACTGCAAGTCCAGAACCGTTCAAGGTGTGAAGGAGTTTCACCTTGCCATCCGCTTCATCACGGTAACGGATTTGAGCACGACGGGCTTGGAAATCTTCTGTATTCGAACAGCTTGAGATTTCACGGTAGGTATTTTGGGCTGGAATCCAAACTTCCAAGTCATAAGTCTTGGCAGCTGAGAAGCCCATGTCCCCAGTAGAGAGGGCAACGACACGGTATGGAAGGTTGAGTTTTTGAAGGATGTTTTCAGCGTTGGCTGTCATTTTTTCCAATTCTTCGTAAGATTCTTCTGGTTTGGTAAATTTGACCATTTCAACCTTATGGAATTGGTGCAGACGAATCAAGCCGCGTGTATCACGACCAGCAGAACCAGCTTCAGAACGAAATGAAGGACTCATAGCAGTGAAGTAGATTGGTAGGTCTTTACCGTCAAGGATTTCATCACGGTAGTAGTTTGTAAGAGGCACTTCAGCTGTAGGAATGAGGACATAATTAGTGTCTTTCAATTCAAAAGTGTCTTCCTTGAATTTTGGATATTGACCAGTACCAAACATTGAGTCATGGTTAACCATGTATGGTGTGATGACTTCGGTATAGCCCTCTTTACCATGCTCATCCAACATGAAGTTGTAGATAGCCCGTTCCAAACGAGCCCCAAGTCCTTTATAGAAGAGGAAACGAGCGCCCGTTACCTTACCACCGCGTTCCCAGTCAAGGATACCCAAGTCTTCACCAAGATCCCAGTGAGCTTTTGGTTCGAAGTCAAACTCGCGTGGGCTACCCCAACGGCGGACTTCCACATTGTCATCTTCATCAGCCCCAACAGGAACACTGTCAGCTGGGATGTTTGGAAGAGTAGTGGTAAATTCTGTTAATTTAGCATCGATTTCTGCCAATTCAGCATCCAAGGCTTTGACTTCAGCAGATAGGGTTTGCATTGCAGCAATCTTGTCATCGGCATTTTCCTTGTTGCGCTTGGCTTGGGCAATCTCAGCAGAAACTGTGTTACGTTCTGCTTTTAGAGTTTCAACCTTGACCAAGACGTCACGACGTTTAGCATCGATTTCTTTCATCTCATTTAAGATAGCAGCATCTACACCACGTGTAGCTAATTTTTCAGCGACAGCATCAAAATCTGTGCGAATACGTTTAATATCTAACATAAGAACTCCTTTATGAAAAAAGCACACCTGACAAAGCGTTGGAGTGGCAGGGCCACGGTTCCATCCAACTTCACAGGTGTGCACTTGATTATATATGTAATTGTGAACAACGGTAGAATTTCACCTATCCCTCCTATCTGCTCGCAGCACCCGCAGACTTTCTGAAAGAAGGAGATAACTTACTTATCCGTTGCTATGATTATACTAAAGTTTCTACTTTTTTGCAAATAGATTTTTAAATTTTTGACCAATGGTCTGAATCAAAGTAGGAAGTTTGACAACCTTGTCGTTTCCTAATTTTTCACGAGCGATTTTGAGGATAGCTCCAGAGTCTTTTGAAGCAAAAAGGAATTTTCCTTGATCAGTGAAGACTTCAAAGTGGCGGCTGATCTTGCGACCACTTACGTTGGCTCCGATTTGCTGAATGCTGGACCAGGGGATTTGGATATATTGTTCGACATTGACATCAGGATAAAACTCTAAGGCTTGATCCCCAACTAGAAATTTTCCAACTTTTCCAGAGATAGAGAGGTAAGATGTCCCAGTAGTTTGGAGGTCAATGACTTGATTGAGTGATTGGGCCATGATTAGTCTTCCTTACTTTCACCGAAAAAGGCATGATAGAGAGCCTTGATAGCTGCTTTTTCTTGCTCTTTATTGACAACAAACATGATGGAAACTTCACTTGAACCTTGGGACATCATCTGGATGTTGATTTTATTCTCAGACAAAGCACGTGTTGCAGTAGCAGTTACCCCGATATGGCTCTTCATCTTTTCTCCAACAATCATAATGATGGAAAGGTCATGTTCGATTTCAGCATGGTCCACTTCAGCCTTTTGAACGAGTTGACGTAGGATTTCTTCTTCTTTGATAGGAGTTAATTCACGGGAGCGGAGGATGATTGAAAGATCGTCAATACCTGTAGGCATGTGTTCCCAACCGATGTTGAGGTCCTCAAGGATTTGCAGAACCTTGCGACCAAACCCGACTTCGCGGTTCATGAGGTATTTTGACATGTTGATGCTGACGAATCCTGAGTCACCTGCAATCCCTACTATTGGGAATTTATCACTACTGTGTTCTAAAACAATGCGTGTTCCTGGGTGGTCAGGGTTGTTGGTATTCTTGATGACAAGAGGAATTTTTCCGCGGTAAGCGGGTAGAAGAGCTTCGTCATGAAGAACTGAAAATCCAGCGTAAGCCAACTCACGCATTTCACGGTAGGTTAATTCAGGAATGGAGTGTGGTTGGTGGATAATACCAGGGTGGGCAGCAAAGATACCATCTACGTCTGTAAAGTTCTCATAGAGATCAGCCTTAACACCTGCTGCAATGATAGAACCTGTGATATCTGAACCACCACGTGAAAAAGTACAGATTTGATTTTCCTTAGTCACACCAAAGAAACCAGGGATGACAAGGACTTCGTTGCTATCAGCCAAGCCTTCAATCTTGTCATAACTAGATGGGATGATGCGTGCGTTTCCTGGTTCACTTGTGACAACGATCCCAGCTTTTCTTGGGTGAACATAGCGTGCATCGATACCGTTTTGGTTAAAGTAGGCTGCAATCAATTTGGCATTGTTATTTTCTCCAGCCGCTAGGAAGGTATCATAGAGAAATTCATTGTCCTCTATAGGAAGAGTTGCCAAGGCCCGAATACTTTTAGAGATTTTTTCTAAAACAGCAGGTTTTAACCCTAGTTCACTAACCATAGCGGCATAACGGTCAATGATCCAGCTTTGGCTAGCACTGATGTCATTTCCAGCCACATAGTCGCGATAGTATTTAATCAAAGCATCAGTTACCTTGGTATCTTCAGCATTGCGTTTGCCGGGTGCAGAAACGACTACAAAACGGCGTTCTTTATCACTTTTAACGATGTTTAAAACTTTTTCTAACTGACCAGCAGAGGCAAGCGAGCTTCCGCCAAATTTTACAACCTTCATAAGGACTCCTCAAGTAAGTATTTTATACGATTATAGCAGAAAGAGGGGTATTTTTCAATGAAGAAAATAACTTCCTATTATAATAGAAGAAAACACTAACTTATTTTGAAAAGGGATAACAGTTTAAAAGTAAGGGTGTCAAATTTTACTCACACTCATAAATGATGGGTAAATAATCAGCTGAGACACTTTCCTTTAGTTTTTCCTTGCCTCTTTATCCAAAAAAAGGTATACTTTGATGATAAAACAATTTTATTGCCTTATAAAAGAAAAGGAGAAGCTATGAATCATATCTTATATCAGATCGTAGATGATCTGGCTATCATTACTTTGAATCGTCCCGAAGTGGCAAATGGTTTCCATATCCCAATGTGTGAGGAAATTTTAGAAGCTTTGACTCTAGCGGAGCAGGATCAAGCTGTGCAGTTCATCTTGATTAATGCGAATGGGAAGGTCTTTTCAGTTGGAGGAGACTTGGTTGAGATGAAACGCGCAGTAGACGAAGATGATATCCCTTCTTTGAATAAGATTGCAGAATTAGTCAATACAATTTCTTTTAAAATCAAGCAAATTCCTAAACCTGTTTTGATGGAGGTAGATGGAGCGGTTGCTGGTGCTGCAGCAAATATGGCAGTAGCAGTTGATTTCTGTTTAGCGACTGACAAGGCAAAATTCATTCAAGCCTTTGTCGGAGTTGGATTGGCGCCAGACGCTGGTGGGATTCATCTCTTGAGTCGTAGCATCGGGGTAACACGGGCTGCACAACTTGCCATGACAGGTGAAGCCTTAACTGCTGAAAAAGCGCTAGAATGGGGCGTGGTATACCGTGTTTGTGAAGTTGACAAATTAGAAAAAACAAGAGAACAAGTTCTGAAAAAATTAAGAAGAGGTTCAGCAAACTCATACGCAGCGATTAAAAAGTTAGTTTGGGAAAGTCAATTCAAGGATTGGCAGAATTATGCTGAATTAGAATTGAAACTACAAGAATCGTTATCTCTAACTGAAGATTTCAAAGAAGGGGTTCGAGCGCATTCTGAAAGAAGAAGACCAAAATTTACAGGAATGTAAAAAAATACTTGCACAATTTTTTGAAGTTTGTTATACTTCTTTTATCAAATGTTTTGATTGTAAAAGCTTTTTGAGGGGGAGGGAAACGATTTGGACTACCAACAAGTAAATGATTATCTAACATCTATTTTTAATAACGTCCTTGTGATTGAGGAGGTTAGCTTACGAGGTAGTCGATTCAAAGACATCTCCATCAAAGAAATGCACACGATCGATGTGATTGGGAAGTTCCCGGAGGCAACGCCAAGTAAGGTTTCCAAAGAACTGATGGTAACTCTTGGAACAGTGACGACGAGTTTGAATAACCTGGAGAGAAAAGGTTATATTGAGCGTATTCGTTCTGACCAAGACCGTCGAGTGGTCTATCTGCATTTGACAAAGAAAGGTCGTTTGGTTCACCGCCTTCATAAACGATTCCACAAGGCTATGGTCGAAAAAATCATCGATGGCATGAGCCCTGAGGAAAAAGAAGTCATGGGCAGAGGCTTAACGAAACTTTATCAATTTTTGGAGGATTTGAAATAATGGCTTTTGCAAAGATAAGCCAGGTTGCTCATTATGTTCCAGAGCAAGTGGTCACTAATCATGACTTAGCCCAAATCATGGACACAAGCGATGAGTGGATTTCAAGTCGGACAGGAATTAAACAGAGACATATTTCAAAAACAGAGTCTACAAGTGACTTGGCGACAGAAGTTGCTAAGAGCTTGCTGGCTAAAGGGAGCTTAACAGCGGATCAGATTGATTTTATCATTGTAGCGACGATTACCCCAGACTCGATGATGCCTTCCACAGCAGCTCGAGTTCAGGCAAATATCGGAGCGCACAGAGCTTTCGCCTTTGATCTGACAGCAGCTTGCAGTGGCTTTGTATTCGCTCTCTCAACTGCAGAAAAGTTTTTAAGTTCTGGACAGTTCAAAAAAGGGATTGTTATCGGGGCTGAAACCTTATCCAAGGCAGTTGATTGGTCAGATCGTTCGACAGCTGTTCTCTTTGGAGATGGAGCTGGTGGGGTTCTCTTGGAAGCGAGCGAAACACGGCACTTCCTTGTGGAAAGTCTCTATACAGATGGCTCTCGGAGCGAGTGTTTGACCTATGGTCAAACGGCTTTGGCTTCTCCTTTCTCGGATCAAGAAGCAGTTCCTGCTTTTTTGAAGATGGATGGACGAGCAGTTTTTGATTTTGCAAATCGTGATGTTGCTAGATCGATCAAAGAAACCATTGAAAATGGTCCAATCGCAGCATCGGAATTGGATTATCTATTGCTTCATCAGGCAAATATCCGCATTTTGGATAAGATGGCTAAGAAGATCGGCGTAGACCGAGACAAGCTTCCTGCCAATATGATGGAGTATGGAAATACCAGTGCAGCAAGTATCCCGATTTTGCTCTCAGAGTGTGTGGAAAATGGCATGATTCGTTTAGATGGTAGCCAGACGATTCTCCTATCAGGCTTCGGTGGAGGTTTGACATGGGGCACACTCATTCTTACAATCTAGGTAATCATGTGGTAAACACATAGTTATAAATTTTTTATATTTTAAAGGAGTCCTATCATGGCAGTATTTGAAAAAGTACAAGAAATTATCGTTGAAGAACTTGGGAAAGACGCATCAGAAGTAACACTTGAATCTACTTTTGATGATTTGGATGCAGATTCATTGGACTTGTTCCAAGTAATCTCTGAAATCGAAGATGCTTTCGATATCCAAATCGAAGCAGAAGATAACTTGAAAACAGTTGGTGACTTGGTTGCCTACGTTGAAGAGCAAACAAAATAATTAACATATTACTAGAAGGAGTAGGGGAAACCCACTCCCTCTTGTTTAGGTAATAGTTTGAAACTCAAACGATAAACTCATCGAACTATTACGTAAGCAAAGAATGATGGAGGCACTATGAAAACACGTATTACAGAATTATTGAACATTGATTATCCTATTTTTCAAGGAGGAATGGCCTGGGTTGCAGACGGTGACTTGGCTGGTGCAGTATCAAAAGCTGGTGGTCTAGGAATTATCGGTGGTGGGAATGCACCTAAAGAGGTCGTAAAGGCTAATATCGATAAAATCAAATCACTTACGGACAAACCTTTTGGTGTCAACATCATGCTCTTGTCACCTTTTGTAGAAGACATCGTTGATCTCGTGATTGAAGAAGGGGTCAAGGTGGTTACAACTGGTGCAGGAAATCCAAGTAAATACATGACTCGTTTCCATGATGCAGGAATTACAGTTATTCCTGTTGTTCCAAGTGTTGCTTTGGCAAAACGCATGGAAAAAATTGGTGCAGATGCGGTTATTGCAGAGGGAATGGAAGCCGGTGGACATATTGGTAAATTAACAACGATGACCTTGGTTCGCCAAGTTGCTGCAGCTGTTTCAATTCCGGTTATCGCAGCTGGAGGAATTGCGGACGGTGAAGGTGTCGCTGCAGGCTTTATGCTTGGTGCAGAGGCTGTTCAAGTTGGTACGCGTTTCGTAGTAGCCAAGGAATCTAACGCCCATCCAAAATACAAGGAAAAAATCTTAAAAGCGCGTGATATCGATACGACTATTTCAGCTCAACATTTTGGACATGCTGTTCGCGCCATTAAAAATCAGTTGACACGTGACTTTGAACAGGCTGAAAAGGATGCCTTTAAACAAGAAGATCCAGATTTAGAAATCTTTGAGCAAATGGGAGCTGGTGCTCTTGCTAAAGCCGTTGTTCATGGAGATGTAGAAGGTGGATCCGTCATGGCAGGTCAGATCGCTGGTTTGGTTTCTAAAGAGGAAACTGTCGAAGAAATCCTAAAAGATCTATACTATGGCGCTGCCAAAAAAATTCAAGAAGAAGCCTCTCGTTGGGCAGGAGTTGTAAGAAATGACTAAAACAGCCTTTCTATTTGCCGGTCAAGGTGCTCAATATCTTGGGATGGGACGAGACCTCTATGAACACTATCCTATTGTCAAGGAAACCATTGATCAAGCTAGTCAAGTACTGGGTTATGACCTTCGTGACTTGATTGATAAGGAAGAAACAAAGTTAAACCAGACTCGTTATACACAGCCAGCTATTTTGGCGACCTCGGTTTCTATTTACCGACTATTGAAAGAAAAGGGTTATCAGCCGGATATGGTAGCAGGATTGTCTCTTGGTGAATATTCTGCTCTTGTAGCAAGCGGTGCCTTGGACTTTGAAGAGGCAGTTGCCTTGGTTGCTAAGCGCGGGGCTTATATGGAAGAGGCGGCGCCTGCTGGTTCAGGCAAGATGGTAGCCGTCCTCAATACTCCAGTAGATGTGATAGAGGAAGCTTGCAAAACTGCTTCTGAAGTCGGTATAGTCACTCCAGCTAACTACAATACTCCAAGCCAAATCGTCATTGGTGGTGAAGTGGCTGCAGTTGACCGTGCGGTCCAACTCTTGCAGGAAGCAGGAGCCAAACGATTGATTCCTTTAAATGTATCTGGTCCTTTCCATACAGCTCTTCTTGAGCCAGCCAGTCAGCAACTAGCTGGAGCTCTTGAAGGAGTGAGTTTCTCTGACTTTACTTGCCCACTAGTCGGCAATACGGAAGCTGCTGTTATGGAAAAAGGTCGAATCCAAGAGCTTTTGACGCGTCAGGTCAAAGAACCTGTTCGTTTTTATGAAAGTATTGCTGTGATGCAGGATGCTGGGGTAACCAACTTTATTGAAATTGGTCCTGGAAAGGTCCTGTCAGGCTTTGTCAAAAAAATCGATAAAACAGCTCAGCTAGCTAACGTTGAAGACCAAGCAAGCTTGGATGCTTTGTTAGGAAACTAATGATCCCTTCTCCCACAAAATACAACAGGAAACAGGAGAAATAGAATGCAACTTACAAACAAAAATGTCTTTGTAACAGGTTCAAGTCGTGGCATCGGACTTGCCATTGCTCACAAATTTGCCCACCTAGGCGCTAATGTAGTCTTGAATAGTCGAGGAGCAATCTCAGAAGAATTGCTGGCTGAGTTTTCAAACTACGGCGTCAAAGTAGTACCGATCTCAGGTGATGTTTCAGACTTTGCAGATGCCAAGCGTATGATAGATCAAGCGATTGCAGAACTCGGTTCTGTCGATGTCTTGGTCAACAATGCTGGGATCACTCAAGATACGCTTATGCTCAAGATGACCGAAGAAGACTTTGAAAAAGTGATTAAGATCAACTTGACAGGTGCCTTCAACATGACGCAAGCAGTATTGAAACAGATGATCAAGGCACGTGAAGGTGCGATTATTAACATGTCTAGTGTGGTCGGTTTGATGGGAAATATCGGACAAGCCAACTATGCAGCTTCTAAAGCAGGTTTGATTGGTTTTACCAAGTCAGTTGCACGTGAAGTTGCCAATCGCAACGTACGCGTAAATGCTCTTGCACCAGGGATGATCGAGTCAGATATGACTGCTGTTTTGTCTGATAAGGTTAAGGAAGCGACATTGGCCCAAATCCCAATGAAACAGTTCGGTCAAGCAGAACATATCGCAGATGCTACAGTGTTCCTGGCTGGACAGGATTATTTGACTGGACAAGTTCTCGCAGTTGATGGCGGACTTAGCATGTAAAAAATAAGGAAAGATATAGGTAAGACAGATGAAACTAAATCGAGTTGTAGTAACAGGTTACGGATTGACCTCTCCTATCGGAAATACTCCAGAAGAATTTTGGAACAGTTTGCAAACTGGGAAGATTGGAATTGGAGAAATCACTAAGTTTGACCACAGCGAATTTGCTGTGCACAATGCGGCAGAAGTTCAAGATTTCCCATTTGATAAATACTTTGTCAAAAAAGATACCAACCGTTTTGACAACTATTCTTTGTATGCCTTGTATGCGGCTCAAGAAGCGGTGACAAATGCAAATCTTGATGTAGAAGCAATTGATAAAGATCGCTTTGGTGTCATCGTGGCTTCTGGTATTGGGGGAATTAAAGAAATCGAAGATCAGGTTATCCGTCTTCATGAAAAAGGTCCAAAACGCGTTAAACCAATGACACTTCCAAAAGCCTTGCCAAATATGGCTTCAGGAAATGTTGCCATGCGTTTCGGAGCAAACGGTATCTGTAAATCAATCAATACAGCCTGCGCCTCATCAAATGATGCCATCGGAGATGCCTTCCGTTCTATCAAGTTTGGTTTCCAAGATGTCATGTTAGTTGGTGGATCAGAATCATCTATCACTCCTTTTGCCATCGCTGGTTTCCAAGCATTGACTGCCCTATCAACTACAGAGGATCCAACTCGTGCTTCTATCCCATTTGACAAAGACCGTAATGGTTTTGTGATGGGAGAAGGTTCAGGTATGTTGGTTCTTGAAAGTCTTGAACATGCTGAAAAACGTGGCGCAACTATCTTGGCTGAAGTAGTTGGCTACGGTAATACCTGTGATGCTTACCACATGACTTCACCTCATCCAGAGGGTCAAGGTGCTATTAAGGCTATGAAGTTGGCTTTGGAAGAAGCAGAAATTTCTCCAGAGCAAGTGGCTTACGTCAATGCCCACGGAACTTCAACTCCTGCTAATGAAAAAGGAGAAAGTGGTGCGATCGTAGCTGTTCTTGGTAAAGAAGTACCTGTATCTTCAACTAAGTCCTTTACAGGACACTTGCTTGGTGCTGCAGGGGCGGTAGAAGCAATTGCTACCATCGAAGCTATGCGTCATAACTTTGTACCAATGACGGCTGGAACAAGTGAGTTATCAGACTATATCGAAGCGAATGTCGTTTATGGACAAGGCTTGGAGCAAGAAATCCCTTATGCTATTTCAAACACTTTTGGTTTTGGTGGACACAATGCGGTTCTTGCTTTCAAACGTTGGGAGAATAAATAATTATGAATTTAAATGAAATCAAGGACTTGATGGCTCAATTTGACCAATCAAGTTTGAGAGAATTTTCTTATAAAAATGGAACGGACGAATTGCAGTTTAGTAAGAATGAAGCAAGAATGGCTTCTGAAGCATCAGCTCAAGTTGCTCCAGCGCCAGCTGCAGTGGCTCCTAGTCCAGTAGTTTCTGCCCCTTCAACTCCAGTAGAGAGTGCAGTGGAAGAAGCTCCAGCACCAGCTGAAACGACTGTTGCTCCAGAGGGTGATGTCGTTGAAAGTCCACTTGTAGGGGTGGCTTACTTGGCCGCTGGACCAGATAAACCTGCCTTTGTCACAGTTGGAGACAGTGTTAAAAAAGGTCAGACTTTGGTGATCATCGAAGCCATGAAGGTCATGAATGAAATTCCTGCACCTAAGGATGGTGTGGTGACAGAAATTCTCGTTTCAAATGAAGAAATGGTTGAGTTCGGTAAAGGATTGGTACGCATCAAATGATCGATATTCAAGGAATCAAAGAAGCTCTACCCCATCGCTACCCCATGCTCCTAGTGGATCGTGTCTTGGAAGTGAGCGAGGATACCATTGTTGCCATTAAAAATGTGACCATCAACGAACCTTTCTTCAATGGTCATTTTCCACAATACCCAGTCATGCCAGGTGTTCTTATCATGGAAGCCTTGGCTCAGACTGCTGGTGTCTTGGAATTGTCTAAGCCTGAAAACAAAGGAAAGCTGGTCTTCTATGCTGGCATGGACAAGGTTAAGTTCAAGAAGCAAGTTGTACCAGGTGATCAATTAGTCATGACAGCTACTTTTGTCAAACGTCGTGGTACGATTGCCGTGGTTGAAGCAAAGGCTGAAGTAGATGGCAAGCTTGCAGCGAGTGGTACTCTTACCTTTGCAATTGGAAACTAAGGAGGTTCTCCATGTTTCGTAAAATTTTGATTGCCAACCGTGGTGAGATTGCGGTTCGCATTATTCGAGCTGCACGTGAATTGGGCATTGCGACTGTAGCAGTCTATTCAACTGCTGATAAGGAAGCTCTTCACACACTACTAGCGGATGAAGCCATTTGTATCGGACCTGGTAAGGCGACAGAATCTTATCTCAATATCAATGCAATTTTGTCTGCTGCGGTCTTGACAGAAGCAGAAGCCATCCACCCAGGTTTTGGTTTTCTTAGCGAAAACTCCAAGTTTGCCACTATGTGTGATGAAGTGGGGATTAAGTTTATTGGCCCTTCTGGCGCTGTAATGGATACCATGGGAGATAAGATCAATGCGCGTGAACAAATGATCAAGGCTGGGGTTCCAGTTATCCCAGGATCTGATGGTGAAGTTCACACGGCTGAAGAGGCCCTTGCAGTTGCAGAAAAAATTGGCTATCCTGTCATGCTTAAGGCATCGGCAGGTGGTGGTGGAAAAGGGATTCGTAAGGTTGAAAAGGCAGAAGACTTGGTCGCAGCCTTTGAGACAGCATCCAGTGAAGCCAAGGCCAATTTTGGAAATGGCGCTATGTATCTTGAGCGTGTGATTTATCCAGCTCGTCATATCGAAGTTCAGATTCTTGCAGATCAAGAGGGTCATGTTGTCCATCTTGGTGAACGGGATTGTTCACTCCAACGGAATAACCAAAAGGTCTTAGAAGAAAGCCCATCCATTGCGATTGGCAAAACCCTTCGTCATGAAATTGGTGCTGCAGCCGTTCGTGCAGCAGAGTCTGTAGGTTATGAAAATGCAGGGACGATTGAATTTCTTCTCGATGAAGCCAGTGGCAATTTCTACTTCATGGAAATGAATACTCGTGTGCAAGTTGAACACCCAGTCACAGAGTTTGTTTCAGGTGTTGATATCGTGAAGGAGCAGATTCGCATTGCTGCCGGGCAACCTTTACCTTTCAAACAAGAAGATATTGTCCTACGAGGTCACGCTATCGAATGCCGGATCAATGCGGAAAATCCAGCATTTAACTTTGCTCCAAGCCCAGGTAAAATTACCAACCTCTACCTTCCAAGTGGAGGAGTTGGATTGCGTGTAGACTCTGCAGTCTATCCAGGTTATACCATTCCTCCTTACTATGATAGTATGATTGCTAAAATCATTGTTCATGGGGAGAATCGTTTTGATGCCTTAATGAAGATGCAACGGGCACTTTATGAACTTGATATTGAAGGAGTGCAAACCAATGCAGACTTCCAGTTGGATCTGATTTCAGACCACCGAGTTATCGCTGGTGACTACGATACTTCCTTCTTGATGGAAACTTTCTTGCCAAAATACCAAGAAAAAGAATAGACTTTCAAATAGTATGAGAACTAAAAGGGGGAGTTATGGCTCTATTTAGTAAAAAGGATAAGTATATTCGGATCAATCCTAACCGTTCCGTAAGGCAGAAACCACAAGCCAAGCCTGAGGTTCCGGATGAACTCTTCTCCCAGTGTCCTGGTTGTAAACACACCATTTACCAAAAGGATCTTGGGAGCGAACGAATTTGTCCCCATTGTAGCTATACTTTCCGTATTTCAGCTCAGGAACGCTTGGATTTGACGATTGATTCTGACACCTTTGTGGAGATGTTTACGGGTATTGAAACTCAAGATCCATTAAACTTTCCTGGCTACCAGAAAAAACTAGCTAGTATGCGTGAAAAGACAGGTTTGGATGAAGCAGTACTGACTGGTACAGCTAGCATCAAGGGACAAAAAGTTGCCCTTGGGATCATGGATTCAAACTTTATCATGGCTTCTATGGGAACCGTTGTGGGTGAAAAAATCACGCGCTTGTTTGAGTATGCAACGGTAGAAAACTTGCCAGTCGTTCTCTTCACAGCTTCTGGTGGAGCCCGTATGCAAGAAGGAATCATGAGCTTGATGCAGATGGCTAAGATTTCTGCGGCAGTTCAACGCCATTCCAAGGCAGGACTTTTTTACCTAACTATTTTAACCGATCCGACAACAGGTGGGGTGACCGCTTCTTTTGCTATGGAAGGTGATATTATCCTAGCGGAGCCACAGAGTTTGGTTGGTTTTGCTGGACGTCGTGTTATCGAAAATACAGTTCGTGAGACCTTGCCGGATGACTTCCAAAAGGCAGAATTTCTGCTTGAACATGGATTTGTTGATGCAATTGTCAAACGGAGAGAATTGCCTGAAACAATTGCTAAATTAGTGAGATTGCATGGAGGAAGTCGCGGATGAATATTGCAAAAATAGTCAGAGAGGCACGCGAGCAGAGTCGCTTGACTGCACTTGATTTTGCCAATGGAATCTTTGACGAGTTTATCGAATTGCATGGAGATCGCTCTTTCCGCGATGATGGTGCGGTTATCGGTGGAATTGGCTGGTTAGGTGATCAAGCAGTGACTGTCGTTGGTATCCAAAAGGGAAAGAGTCTTCATGATAATCTCAAACGAAATTTTGGGCAACCTCATCCAGAAGGCTATCGTAAGGCCTTGCGCCTGATGAAACAGGCAGAAAAGTTTGGTCGTCCAGTTGTGACCTTTATCAATACGGCGGGTGCTTACCCAGGTGTTGGTGCCGAGGAACGTGGACAAGGTGAAGCAATTGCCCGAAACCTGATGGAAATGAGTGACCTCAAGGTTCCAATCATCGCGATTATTATCGGTGAAGGTGGATCTGGTGGAGCCCTAGCTCTAGCAGTAGCTAACCGTGTTTGGATGTTAGAAAACTCAATCTACGCAGTACTTAGCCCGGAAGGATTTGCCTCTATCCTTTGGAAGGATGGAAGTCGTGCTATGGAAGCAGCGGAATTGATGAAAATCACTTCACATGAACTTCTAGAAATGGGAATCGTAGATAAGGTCATCTCAGAAGCAGGGCTGTCAAGTAAAGAACTGCTAGGTTGCGTTAAAAATGAATTGCGTGCAGAACTAGATAGGTTGCAAGAACTACCACTCGACCAACTTATCGAAGAACGTTACCAACGCTTTAGAAAATACTAAGAAAATTTAAAAGCTAGAACAATTTGTTCTAGCTATTTTGATAATAGAGCATGGATAAACATGAATACTCTAGATAAATAAGAAAAACAAATCAATAGTATATCCTCTATATTCCCCTAATAGAGAGTTTACCATTAGGAGAGAAAGAATGAAAAAGACAATACATTTAGGAATCTGTATGATTTTAATGTTCCTGTACATTTATTTAACGCCATTAGGAGCCATAACTCTAGCTAGGATCTTCGGTTTAGGAATGGACAGCTATATAATCTTCCTAGTTGGAGAAGTGTTGCTTATTTTCTTTTTATTCGTTTTGTGGTTGAAAAAGAAGCAGATGCTCTTTATCTTTGAGAAAAAGAGTTGGCGCTGGTCTTATCTCGCTTTCCTAGTGGCTTGTTTTCTTATCTATTCTTTTTTAAATGGATTTAGAATGCAGAATATTCGATTGATTGACCATAGTTTTATTTTCCAAGACCTTCTTTCAGAACTTTACTTAAACGGAAGAGAAACGACTCTATCAAGTCTTGTATTTTTAATCTTTAACATTTCGATTGTACCTGTTGTTGAGGAGACAATCTATAGAGGTTATTTTATGAATACCTTCTTTCCGAAGTCGGAGTTTTATTTGGATGTGATTTTGTCTTCTTTCATCTTCGGGCTCAGTCACTTGGTTCTATCTCATCGTGACCCCATCAGTCTCCTAATGTATAGTATTCTCGGTCTTCTATTTGCAATCGCTTATCGAGTTACGGGTAGTCTTCGATTTACCATTGTTTGTCATAGTTTCTATAATGCGATTCCTTATGCTCCGTCGCTCTTATTTTATATCTATTATTTGATTTTTAGATAGTAGGAAGTAAAGAAAAAAGTGTTTGATAATTGTCAAACACTTTTTCTAATTTAATGGGAAGATAGAGAAATCTCTTTTATCAATTTCTTATTTCTCAATGAGTAAAGCTACCATTTAGGGTGAAAAATTGACAGTTGAGGAGATAGGCTATAAAATAGACAAAAAGATGTGTACTGTAGATGTAAGCTTACAAAAATTTATTTTAAGGAGCTACTTGACATGATTGGTACAGCTACATTTACAGTTCTTTCATCTGAGGACTTAGAGCAAGTTTCAGGTGGTGGCATGATTTGGTTGGTTGATGATAGACATTGGGCTTCGCCATATGCATATAGTTTGGCGACAGAGTGGAGTACAATACTGAATCATGCGACTAGACGTGCTTATGGTATTGGCTATTGATAAATTAAAGGGGTAAGTATGAAAAAACTAGGGCATTTGGGAGTCTTTACATCACTGGTATTTCTATCGGTCTATCTACCAGAGTTAGGGATTATGCATCTAACTAAGTTTTTAGGATGGGGGATAGATGCCTATTCTATCTTTTTAACAGTTGAAGTAATAGCTCTTTTGCTATTATTTATCTACTGGCTCAAAAAGAAAGAGATGCTCTATATTTTTGAAAAAAAGGGCTCGAAGAAGTCAAGATTCTTTTACCTTGTAGTTGGTCTAGTGGCTACTTATTTTGATCGTCAATTGGTGGATGCTTTTCAGTTACGGTTTCATCACCTAATTGATAACAAGTATATCTTTCAAGACCTTCTTTCGATTCTATACTCCAATGGGCAACCAACTTTTCTATCAACTGTTCTCAGTTTTAGTTTAACAGTAGTCTTCGCACCTATATTAGAGGAACTGATTCATAGAGGGTACTTTATGAATACCTTTTTCCCCCAGTCCAAGTACTATCTGGATGTTATCCTATCTGCTCTTATCTTTGGACTTAGTCATTTGATCCTAACTCACCGAGATCCTATCAGTTTGATTATTTATAGTTTAGGCGGTCTTTTCTATGCCCTTGTCTACCGTTGGACAAAGAACTTAAAAATTACCATCCTGTGCCATAGTTTTTTCAACTTTCTTATTTATGCAAAACCCATCTGGATTTTTGTTTATAATTATGTCTATTACCACTTTTTTAGATAGTGGTAGGCAAAGAAAAAAGTGTTTGATAATTGTCAAACACTTTTTCTTTTTACTGTTCTTCTGTTACAAACTGGCTGAGTAGTCCGTTGATAAAACGGGCAGATTTTTGATCTGAGAAGTCCTTTGCAAGCTCGATAGCTTCGTTAACAGCAACCAACTGTGGAGTGTCAAATGAAGTGATTTCAAAGACTCCCAAGCGAAGGAGGTTTCTCTCCACGAGTGTTAAACGCTCGATGGTCCAACCTGCTTTTAAATGCTGTGTGATTTGCTTGTCTAGTTCTTCCTTTTTAGCTTGAACACCAGAAACTAGCTCTGTCAAAAAGGCTGGAAGTTGCACATCCGTATCTTCACGATCATGAGTATAGGCGAAACGACAAGCAGTTTCGACATCCGTACCGAACTCAAGACTCATGAGTGCTTGAAAAGCGCATTTACGGAGTTGGCGTCTAGATTCTAATAGTGGACTAGTCATTGAGGAAGTCCTCGTCAAATAGATCTTTCAATTCTGGTTTTGGTGTTTTATCTGGAACGATACCTGCAACGTGAATATTGATAGCAGCGAGTTCTACATCAGCCATATTACGGACGGCATCTTTGACCGCTTTCTGGATAGCAACCGCTACTTTAGGAACTTTTACTCCGTACTCTAGGTAGAGGTAGATATCAGCTGTGAGTTCTTCGTCCACGTTTTTTAGATAAACGCCACGGCCGAGTGAAAGTTTTGAGAGGGTATCAGATACTGATTTGTTTGAAAAAGAGTGAACACCCTCTACTTTTGCAGTAGCAATAGCAATGATTTTTTCAAGTACACGTGGGGCGATAACAATTTCGCCAAGTTGTTCTTCAATTCCCATAGAATGACCTCTTTCTAGAGATTAGGCACGAGAAACGTAAGTTCCTTCTGCAGTGTTGATAACGAGTTTTTGTCCTGCTTCGATGAAGTCTGGAACGTTTACGACAAGTCCAGTTTCCATCGTTGCTGGTTTACCAGAACCTGTAACCGTAGCACCTTTGATAGATGGTTGAGTTTCTGCAACTGTCAATTCAACAGTAGTAGGAACGGTGACACCAATCACTTCAGTTCCGTAGAATTGGATCTTCACATCTGAGTTTTCAAGGATGTAAAGCAATTCGTTTTCAACGTTGACTACAGGGATTTCGTATTGGTCGTAAGTTTCTGTATTCATGAAGTAGGCTGTGTCATCCATTTTGTACAAGTATTGAGCTGGGACAGTCTCGATGATAGCTTGTTCAAATTTTTCCTCTGGACGGTAGCTTGTGTCAAATGTAGAACCAGTACGGACATCACGCAATTTCATACGCATGATGGTATTTCCTTTACCTGGTTTGTGGTGGCTAGCTTCCAAAACGCGGATCAATTTTCCGTCAGCTGTTTCAAAGGTCATACCAGCCTTTAATTTACTTGCTTCAATCATGTTTTTACCTCTTTAATAAAATAATTTACTCTTTATTGTACCATAAAAGACAACATTACTCAAATATCAGAAGGAGCTTAATTAGTTGACTGGTACGATATTTCCATCTTCGTCTTTAGTAACGAGGACGTATTTTCCATCGACTTCGATGTAAAAATTCTTGCTGGCAGTTTGCCCAGTATTTTGAGCCGGTGCTTGATTTTGAACTTGTTGGCTTAGTTGACCACCGAGAGTTTGGCCAAGATTCATGCCCATAAACATGTTCATCCCATTGCCATTTCCTTCGTTGGAAGCTGCAGCAATGAGTGCTTCGTTACGCGCACGGCGTTCTTCGATTTCAATCGTGTTGTACTTCATTGCCACGAGCTCACTATCAAGCTTGCGAACGATATCAAGACTTTCTTGGTCGTAGCTGAGGTCTTCAAGCAAGATATTAGTTGCTTCAATCCCGTAGAGGCCTGTCCAAACCTTGTTGACCTCTTGTTTAGCGAGTTCGTTAAAGGTGTCTTGGTTGGCATTGAGGCTATAGATATCAACCTTGTTTTCGTTGGTATATTTGGCAATGGCAATCGCGATTTTCGGTGCGATATTTTGACGGAGCGTTCCTTGAGCTACATCTTGGAGAGTAAATGGCTGTCCGTCAGTAATTTGACGGCTAACAGAGCTCACGTAGAAGAGGACTGGATCTGCTATTTTTACATCAAACAAGCCATAGAAACGGATGTTAAGCAGTTGTTGATAACGTTCGCTGAAATATTCGACCGCATTTTGTGTGCCGAACTTATTACCTGCAATAGGTTGCATGCGGATAAAGATAATTTCTTGTTGGGTGATGACTTGTCCACCAAAAGAGAAACGGTTTTTAAAGTTTTCCCAAGTGCCTTTTAAACCACCTTTTTCAAGGAGCCAGGCGTTATCACCAGCTTGCCATTCGTGGCTACCAGCTTCGAGAACTTCACCAAGGAAGGTACCGTTGTTTACCAAAAGAGCGGTATAGCCTTGGGGAACGATAACCACACTGCCATCCGACAAGAGTCCAGTATTTTGATTGCTGTGACGAGAACGTCCATCTGGGTCTTTTGTGAGTAATTGTCCCTTGACGGCCAAGGCGTCGCCAGAGACATTATCTGGAAGGACAATGGCTTCCTTGAATTTACTATCATTAAAACTATTTAAGCCTGCTGATAAGGCTGCACGTATAAATCCCATAATTCCTCCTAATTATAAAGCTCGTCTTCATCCACAACATCATAGGTATCCAGTACCCATTGGTTTGGACTGCGTGAGAGATTGGCACCACAGTAGTCGCACTCGCTAACTGCAGAGATTTTCAATGGGGCGCCACAGTTTGGACAGTGGTCGCTCACAACTTGGTCTGGATTGACTGCTTGCGTTTGGCTACCGTGTTGACGGATAAAGTTCAATTGATACACGGTGAAGAGATCTTTTTTAGGATCTCCTTCAAGAACACGGCGAGTCTCATCGTCAATGACATAGTCTCGTAAAATTGATGATAGAATCACCACTAAGGTATCGTTTCCGTCTGGATTTTCAATAAACTCCTTGATGCGAACATTTTCGATACAAACTTTCTCTAAAACATTGGTTGTTTTAGCACGAATATGGTCTTCGAGTTGGGCACTGTGTTGGGAGTAGAGACTGGTACTTTCTAAAGCGCGGACAGAGTTCCAATTTTTCTCAGTCCAGGCAACCTGCAATTTAAGGTAGACTTCCTTAACCCAAGATGTGAAAGCTTCCGCGTCAAAGTTTGGATCTCCGTATTTCACACGACTAATGGCCAGTGTGTTGTGTTCAACTCGACGATGGAGCGTTTGAGAATCATTACTAGTGTCGGTTGAACTCGAATCTCCAGACTTATTCTGCAAGGATTTGACGATAACAACTAGTATGATTCCTCCGACTAATATGAACATAAATCCTAGATAGGGAGAGCTAGCAGAACTGTCAGAGGATGATCCATATCCAGAGCGGTAGTAGTGGTAGGATGAGCCACCAGAACGACTTCCACCTCCACCTGAGCGGCTACTACTTCTGGAGCTACTGCGGCTGCTTCCTCCACTTCTGGAATGTCCGACACCCGCATCAACGATTTGAGGCACGGATAGAAAAACAAGTAATAAACAGGTCATTAAAAGAGCGTAAAACTTTTTCATGTGTCTCCTAACTATATGATTGAAAGGGTAGTTGGTTAGACTACTGGGTGGCTACTAGAGAATTACTCACTTTCTTTCAATTTCGCCAATTCCTGTGCAAGCAGTTTAAGGGCAACTTGTGGGTTGGCTTGGCCTTTGGTTGCCTTCATAAGGAATCCTGTGAAGGCCTTGTCTGCGTTGCGTTTGCCTGACTTGAAGTCGGCAACAGCAGCTTCGTTATCAGCAAAGACTTGGTGGATGATTGGAATCAAGATAGCTGGATCAGAGATTTGCACCAAGCCTGCTTTTTCCACGTATTCACGCGCGCCACCGCCATTTTTAGCTAGGTGGACAAAGACTTTCTTGGCGATCTTGGAAGAGATAGTACCGTCTTCGATGATGGCAATCATTTCTACCAAGTTTTCTGGTGTTAATTCGATTTGTTCAAGTGTCTTGCCTTCAGCGTTCAAGAACTGAGCAACTTCACCTTGGAGCCAGTTAGAGACTTGTTTAGCATCACCACCGAGGGCAACAGCTTTTTCAAAGAAGTCAGAAGTGACTTTGTTTGCAGTCAACTGGCTAGCATCGTAGTCTGACAAGCCAAGGTCAGATACGTAGCGTGCACGGCGTTCTTTTGGAAACTCTGGCAATTCTGTTCGCATTTCCTCAATCCACTCATCTGAGATTTCAAAGAGTGGGAGGTCTGGTTCTGGGAAGTAGCGGTAGTCTGCAGCGCCTTCCTTAACACGCATGAGGATGGTTGCTTTGTTGGCTTCATCGTAACGGCGTGTTTCTTGGCGGATTTGACCACCTGAGCGAAGGATTTCAGCTTGACGTTGGACTTCGTATTCGAGACCCTTGCGAACGTTTGAGAAGGAGTTGAGGTTTTTCAACTCAGTCTTGGTACCGAATTTCTCTTGACCATAAGGACGAAGGGAGATGTTGGCATCCACACGCATCGAGCCTTCTTCCATCTTAACGTCAGAAATGCCAGCGTACTGGATGACTTCCTTGAGGGCAGTTAGATAAGCATAGGCTTCTTCTGGTGAACGCATATCGGCTTCAGATACGATTTCAATCAAGGGCACCCCTTGACGGTTGAGGTCAACATAGGAGTAGCCATCTGTACCGTGGGTGTTTTTACCAGCGTCTTCTTCTAGGTGAGCACGCTCGATACCGATTTTCTTAGTCGTACCGTCTTCTAGCTCCACTTCAATCCAGCCGTTGTAGCCGATTGGCTCATCAAACTGAGAAATTTGGTAGGCTTTGGGATTGTCGGGATAGAAGTAGTTCTTGCGGTCAAAGTGCATCTTTTTGTGGATGTCCATGTTGAGGGCAAGAGCGGCCTTGATACCGGCATTGACAACCCCTTTATTGAGAACTGGCAGAACTCCTGGGAAGGACCAGTCAATCACGTTAGTGTTGGCATTTTGGTCATTTCCAAAGTGGGCAGAAGTAGGTGAGAAGATTTTTGAATTGGTGTTGAGCTCTACGTGGACTTCAAGTCCAATGACTGTTTCAAAGTTCATTAGTTGTCACCTCCAAAAATCACGGGTTGTTGTTTGTGGTAGTCTGTTGTTGCTTCAAAGGCAGCAGCAGCTTGGTAAATGGTTTCCTCAGAGTATTTAGGACCGATCAATTGGAGACCGACTGGGAGACCTTGAGCAAATCCAGCAGGAATAGAAATTCCTGGAAGACCAGCTAAGTTGACTGGGATGGTCAAAAGGTCAGCTAAGTACATGGCAACTGGATCGTGGTTGAGTGAATCCAAGTCATAGGCAACGCTTGGAGCAGTTGGTCCTAGGATTAAATCGTAATCCGCAAAGATTTTTTCGAAATCTTGGATGATGAGGGTACGAACTTGTCCAGCCTTCTTGTAGTAGGCATCGTAGTAACCTGATGAAAGGCTGAAAGTACCTAGCATGATACGGCGTTTTACTTCTTCACCGAAACCTTGGCTACGGCTGTTTACATAGATTTCATCAAGATTCGTCGCATCCTCTGCGCGGTAGCCATAACGGATACCGTCAAAGCGTTGCAAGTTTGAGGAAGCTTCTGATGAAGCGATGATGTAGTAAACGGCAACACCGTATTTAGAGTGAGGAAGGCTGACTTCTTCGACGATAGCACCAAGTTTTTCAAAGTGTTTGGCGGCATTCAGAATGGTTTCCTTAACCTCTGGGTCAATCCCTTCACCAAGGTATTCCTTAGGCAAAGCAATTTTCATGCCCTTGATATCTTGCCCGATTTTTGAAGTAAAGTCGGCAATGCGGACAGGAGCAGAAGTAGAGTCTTTTGCATCTTCGCTGGCAATAGCATTAAGCAAGAGAGCATTTTCCTTAACAGTTGGTGCAAAAGGTCCAATCTGGTCTAATGAGCTACCAAAGGCAATGAGACCGAAACGTGAAACTGTTCCGTAGGTTGGTTTGAGACCAACGATCCCGTTGAAGGCAGCAGGTTGGCGGATGGAACCACCAGTATCAGATCCAAGAGACAAGCGGACTTGCCCTGAAGCTACAGCTGCGGCTGAACCACTTGATGAACCACCAGGAACCTTGCTGTGGTCCCAAGCGTTTTTAGTGGCACCATAGTGAGATGTTTCACCTGATCCACCCATGGCAAACTCGTCCATGTTGGTTTTTCCGACAACAATCATACCCTTAGCTTTGGCATTGGCAACGGCTGTCGCATCAAAGATAGGCTCGTAGTTGTAGAGCATTTTTGAAGCTGCAGTTGTGAGGATACCGTCGGTAGAGATATTATCCTTAACAGCCAGCGGAATTCCTGAAAGGACATTATCCGCGTCAATTCCAGCTTCATCAATAGCCTTAGCTTGAGCAAGGGCTTGCTCTTCAGCGATGGTAACAAAAGCGTTGATAGCTGTCTCGCGAGACTTGATATCTTCAAGCGTTGCTTGGGTCAATTCAGTTGCTGAAATCTCCTTAGAGACAAGGAGGTTGTGCAAGTCTTCAATCGTTTTGTTATTAAAAGTCATTAGGCATCTCCTCCATCATCTAGGATAGCTGGTACCTTGATATAGTAGTTTTCTTTTTCAGGTACGTTTTTAAACAAGCGGTCACGGTCTGTTCCTTCTTCGGCCACATCAGGGCGGAGTACGGTCTTGCGGTCAGCCATGGTCGTAGTAGGTGCGACACCAGTTGTGTCGACTTCGCCCAGCAACTCAACCATATCTACAATCTTAGACAGGGTGGTCGCAAAAGCAGCAGTTTCTTCTTCAGAGAATCTTAATTTTGAAAGATTGGCAACGTGTGTTACCTCTTCTTGCGTAATTTTCATCTTGCATCCTTTCGTGAAATGATGATTTTTAGTCTGTTCTATTTTACCATATTTTCCTATAAATAAGGGAGCCAAACTGAAAAGAAATAGAAATTGAAAAATCGCTTTTAATTCGCTATAATGGTTAAACTAGAGAATAGAAAAAATAAGAGTTAGGATAGAAATATGTTCCATCAATTTATCACCAGATCTCAGACGGTTCCTCCTCCCATTTCACTCTTTTGGTATGGGATTATGATGCTTACTTTAGTGCTTTGTATTTATGGAGCACTTGCTTATCACAAAAATCCAAAATTTATCCTCTTGTTTAAGGGGATTCAGATTCTCCAGTTACTTGCCCTATATAGTTGGTATGTTGGCTTTGGGATTCCATTTTCTAATAGCCTTCCGTTTTACCATTGCCGTTTAGCCATGTTTGCGGTGGTTTTCTTGCCCGATAAATGGCGGAGCAAGCAATATTTTGCCCTCTTAGGAGCAAGTGGAGCGGTCTTTGCTTTTGTTTACCCTGTTTTTGACCCCTATGATTTTCCCCATATCACCAGTTTTTCATTTTTGATTGGGCACTATGCCCTTCTAGTGAATTCCTTGGTTTACTTGATGAATCACTATGACAAGACCTTGCTTAAGAAGTATATGATTGTAGCCTATACCTTTATCCTCAATCTCTTTCTAGTTGGGGTTAATCAGGTGACGGGTGGAAATTATGGTTTGTTAAACAAGACACCTTTTATTCCAGATGCGCCCTTGTGGTTAAAGTATCTTCTTGTGTCTGTCATCCTTTCGCTGGCTCTGGTTCTCTTTGATATCTTGTTCAAGAAACGGTGGAAAAAGAGAAATCAGGTGCAATCTGTGCTCTAGCTCGCCTTTTCATCGGATGAGCAATTGAAAAACTCCCCAAAATCCGCTATAATGGAGAGTTGAAAGGAATAGTACAATCCAATGTAAAAATTATTCTTAGCTACTGAAACAACTAAAAATAGAAAATCAAAGAAAGAGAACTTATGACTATTCAAGAAGAAATAAAGAAACGCCGTACCTTTGCCATCATCTCCCACCCGGACGCGGGTAAGACGACCATCACTGAGCAATTGCTCTACTTTGGGGGCGAAATTCGTGAGGCTGGTACGGTAAAAGGGAAGAAAACAGGGACTTTTGCCAAATCTGACTGGATGGATATCGAGAAACAACGTGGGATTTCGGTTACTTCATCTGTTATGCAGTTTGACTACGACGGCAAGCGCGTGAACATCCTCGACACACCAGGGCACGAGGATTTCTCAGAAGACACCTATCGGACCTTGATGGCGGTGGATGCTGCGGTCATGGTCGTGGACTCTGCCAAGGGTATCGAGGCCCAAACCAAGAAATTGTTTGAGGTTGTGAAGCACCGTGGCATCCCAGTCTTTACCTTTATGAACAAGCTGGACCGTGACGGTCGTGAGCCACTGGACCTCTTGCAAGAACTAGAAGAAGTCTTAGGTATTGCGAGCTATCCTATGAACTGGCCAATCGGGATGGGGAAAGCCTTTGAAGGCTTGTATGACCTTTATAACCAACGCTTGGAGCTCTATAAAGGGGATGAGCGTTTTGCCAGTTTGGAAGAAGGGGATAAGCTCTTTGGAAGCAATCCTTTCTATGCTCAAGTTAAGGACGATATCGAACTGTTGCAAGAAGCAGGAAATGAATTTTCAGAAGAAGCTATCCTTGCAGGAGAACTGACGCCAGTCTTCTTCGGTTCAGCCCTGACCAACTTTGGGGTGCAGACCTTCCTTGAGACTTTCCTTAAGTTTGCTCCAGAACCACATGGTCACAAGAAAACAGATGGTGAAATTGTCGATCCTTACGATAAGGACTTCTCAGGATTTGTCTTTAAAATCCAAGCCAACATGGACCCTCGTCACCGTGACCGTATCGCCTTTGTTCGCATCGTATCAGGTGAATTTGAGCGTGGAATGAGTGTCAATCTGCCTCGTACTGGTAAGACTGCCAAACTATCTAATGTCACCCAGTTTATGGCCGAAAGTCGTGAAAATGTGACCAATGCTGTTGCAGGAGATATCATCGGGGTTTATGATACGGGTACTTATCAAGTTGGAGACACCTTGACGGTTGGAAAAAACAAGTTTGAATTTGAACCCCTTCCAACCTTTACACCTGAGATTTTCATGAAAGTTTCTGCTAAGAACGTTATGAAACAAAAATCCTTCCACAAGGGTATCGAACAATTGGTGCAAGAAGGAGCCATTCAGCTTTACAAGAATTACCAAACTGGTGAGTACATGCTAGGAGCTGTTGGACAACTCCAGTTTGAAGTCTTTAAGCACCGCATGGAAGGCGAGTACAATGCAGAAGTAGTCATGAGTCCAATGGGTAAAAAGACCGTTCGTTGGATCAAGCCTGAGGACTTGGATGAGCGGATGTCCTCAAGCCGCAATATCTTGGCCAAGGACCGTTTTGACCAGCCAGTCTTCCTCTTTGAAAATGACTTTGCCCTTCGCTGGTTTGCGAACAAGTATCCAGACGTAGAGTTGGAGGAAAAAATGTAACTCAGCACCAACAATTGGAACTAAAGTTCCTAATTGTTGGACGCTAGTCGCTATTTGGCGAACTAGCTAACTGCCTTACTAACTACGTTTGGCAAATAGAATCGATTTGCCAAACTCCGTGTCGTAGTGTAAAATCGGCTTACCTAAACGCTTCACTAGGAATAATCCACGAATATTATAGCTTCGTGGATTTTTCCGTCGGAAAGGCTAGAAAGTTACATCGGCTACCGGCTTCATTGATTCATTTGTGAAACTGCCTTTAAATACTCTACTCCTAAAAGTCTGTGGATGCTATTGATTCATGGACTTTTTCTATATTTTGAATAAAAATCAATTCCCTGAGTGATTGGAATTAGTTACTCGATTTTTTAAGCATTTAGAAATGGTTAAAAAATAAATAAAATATATTAACAGAACAATAAAATGAAGATTATATTGAAAAAACAGAATAGATTTGAAATCAAGTTATTTTTGAAATCATTTTCTTTCTTTAGGATATATTATAGATATTGAATTGTCGGTATATTTGGTATATAATAAGAAGATAGTATTTTATAGGTGAATAGATCTTTTTCAAGTTGAGGGGATGAACATGTTTTTTAGACGCCAGAAGGGTGAATATAGAGAAACAGACCGTGTAACTCGGTTCAAATTAATCAAATCAGGGAAGCATTGGCTACGGGCCTCGACTTCCCTTTTTGGCTTATTTAAGGTGATGCGTGGAAGTGCGGATACGAGCCAAGTAAAGACAGAAATGGTTGAAAAGCAAGAAGGTCAGAAGTTGACCGGCGTGGATGTCTTGAAAGGGATAGCAGCTACGGGAACGATCTTAGGTGGTTTTGCTGCGACGCAAACGCGTGTTTATGCCAATGATGCAGTCGCTGTTGAAAAGACTGTCGAATCAAAAGATACCCTGGCGACGAGAGATTCAGTAGTGCTAGGGACGACACAGGATCATCAAGATGCTGCTAGCTTGTCTTTGTCTACCAGTCAAAGCCAGTCATTGTCAGAATTCAATTCGCAGAGCGCCAGTCAATCTGCCTCTACGAGCCAGTCTATCAGTGCCTCAAACTCTTCTAGCGTGAGCCAGTCGATGAGCCAATCTGCTTCCACTAGTCAATCCTTGGCAAACAGTCAAAGTGTAACTGCTAGTTCAAGTGAATCCCTTGGGACACAAAATCAAGCGAATAGTAATCTGTCAGAGAGAGCTTCAGTTGGTGTTCAAAGTCAGTACCAAGCAAGTGAGTCAGCTCGGGAGACAGTGAAAGAATCACAACCTTCGAAAGAATTAAAAGCAGTTGATTTTTCTACAGAATCCTTGCCTCAAAGTCAGTCTGGTCGTGTAAAGAATGAAGGTGTGACGGCTGAATCGAGTTTCACAATGACTTCTGTAGCCTTGACAGAAAAGCAAAGTGAAGAAAAACGGAAGAAATTAGAGGCCTTGTCTGCTGAGATTGGGCAGTTTCTAGCTCAAGCTCAGGGGCTTCCAAACTCGGATGAGGCAATCACGAAGACTAGTCTAGCGAAGAATGAGATAGCAGATGCCTTGAAAGGGGAGCTTTCTGATTTTACTTCTATTTTGAATAAGGCTACAGAAGCTCGAAATAGTATTGCAAATGCTGTGTTACGTGCCAAGTCTGGACTTCGTGACAGCAGAAACGGACAAGCTTTAACCCAAGCTTCAAATACCGCTAGCTTCAGAGCTGCTAGGGATACAGAGAAGCCAGAACTTCAGAAAATAACCGTTACAGGTGGCGCAGTTCTAGAAGGACAAAAATTTAAAATTTATCGAGAAGAAAATTTTTCTGCGACCATTGAGTTTACTGATAACAGTGGTCGAATTGAACATGCAAAATTTGTTCCTACTGCTGTTCCCGCGGCCTATCCGGCTACTTCAACTGTTGTCTCATTCACTACGAGTAATGGTCAAAGTATCAGTATGATTGTTCCGACAAATAAACTAGCCAAAGATGGAAATGCTACAGCATCAAATCCTTTCACTGTTTCAATCACGGGTTCTGTTGGAAAAAATCAAGCAGTAAATAGTTTGTGGACCCGTTATGTTTTCACCTATGATCAGGAAGGTAATTTTAGCGGAAATACTACTGACGTAGGTCTTGTAAAAGATTTAACAGCCAACCCTGCCGCAATTCAATTTGAAGTCCATGCTCAGTCTGAAAAGTACGAACCAGCCATCAATGCTGAGGTGAATCGAAACTTTACTCTTACGACAAATTCGGGAACAATCTCTGTTGGTGAAGCTAGTCAGTACATCACGAATGCCCAAGGGACTCCGGAGTTTCCTACCTCAGGAATTACTAAGGGAACTAGAACAACCTATACTTGGAAATCTGGAACCAATACAGATTTACCAGCTGGTCGTCATCAGTTAACAGCCGTGGTAACTTATCCAGATGGAAGTACGGATGAAATTGACGTGAGCTTTACTGTGCGTCCTCAGACGCCAAGGATAGAGAATCAATATCTTAACGAAAAAGGTGGGCTCTCAAATCAAGCGATTACGGTGGATGGGGTTGCTCCAGGTGGGACAGTTACTTTAACAATTGCAGGTGAAACATTTACCAAACAGGCAACGGGGAGTTCTACTAGTGTAACCTTTACTGCAACTGACTTGAAGAAAGTATATGATCGCAATGGAGGACGACTTCCTAGTGGACCAGTGACTGCTAGTACGACAGTGGATGGTTCGGTTTCAGATGTGTTTAATGGACAAATTACGCCAAATCAAGCGTCAATTTCAGTAAGTAATAGCCAGTCTGCTTCAGCAAGTGCAAGTCAATCAGCCTCAGTAAGCTCCAGCCAATCTGCATCATTGAGTGCTAGTCAATCCGCCTCAGTAAGTTCAAGCGAATCTGCATCTGTAAGCTCGAGTCAATCCGCTTCAGCGAGCTCGAGTCAATCTGCATCATTAAGTGCAAGTGAGTCAGCATCAGTAAGTGCTAGCCAATCCGCTTCAGCGAGTGCAAGTCAATCAGCATCAGTGAGCGCAAGTCAGTCTGCCTCAGTAAGCTCGAGTCAATCTGCATCATTGAGTGCCAGCCAGTCAGCTTCGGTAAGTGCCAGCCAATCCGCTTCAGTAAGTTCGAGCCAATCCGCTTCAGTGAGTGCCAGCCAGTCTGCGTCCGTAAGCTCAAGCCAATCCGCTTCAGTGAGCGCAAGTGAATCAGCATCATTGAGTGCAAGTCAGTCTGCTTCAGCGAGTTCGAGTCAATCTGCATCTGCAAGTGCAAGTCAGTCAGCGTCAGTGAGCGCAAGTCAGTCTGCCTCAGTCAGCTCGAGCCAGTCTGCATCATTGAGCTCTAGTCAATCCGCTTCAGTAAGCACAAGCGAATCCGCCTCAGCCAGCTCAAGCAAATCTGCATCAGTTAGCTCAAGTCAGTCAGCTTCAGCGAGTGCAAGTGAGTCAGCCTCAGCGAGCGCGAGCCAATCCGCTTCTGTAAGTGCGAGTGAGTCAGCTTCAGTCAGCTCGAGCCAGTCTGCATCATTGAGCTCGAGTCAGTCAGCTTCAGCGAGTGCAAGCCAATCCGCTTCAGTAAGTTCGAGCCAGTCAGCTTCATTGAGTGCAAGCCAATCAGCATCTGTAAGTTCAAGCGAATCTGCATCTGTAAGTTCAAGCCAATCCGCTTCTGTAAGTGCGAGTGAGTCAGCTTCAGTCAGCTCGAGCCAGTCTGCATCATTGAGCTCGAGTCAGTCAGCCTCAGCAAGTTCGAGCCAATCAGCATCTGCAAGTGCTAGCCAGTCAGCCTCAGCAAGTTCGAGTCGATCAGCATCGGTAAGCTCCAGCCAATCCGCTTCAGCGAGCTCGAGCCAGTCTGCCTCAGTAAGCTCCAGCCAGTCAGCCTCAGCAAGCTCGAGTCAATCGGCTTCATTGAGTGCCAGCCAATCTGCCTCAGCAAGTTCGAGCCAATCAGCATCTGCAAGTGCTAGCCAGTCAGCGTCCGTAAGCTCAAGTCAATCAGCATCCGTAAGCTCGAGCCAATCCGCATCAGTAAGTGCCAGTCAATCCGCTTCATTGAGTGCCAGTCAATCCGCCTTCGCGAGCGCTAGCCAATCAGCTTCAACGAGCGCAAGTCAATCAGCATCTGCAAGTGCAAGTCAGTCTGCCTCAGTAAGCTCTAGTCAATCTGCATCATTGAGTGCCAGCCAGTCAGCTTCGGTAAGTGCTAGTCAGTCTGCCTCAGTAAGCACAAGTGAATCAGCCTCAGTAAGTGCAAGTCAATCCGCTTCAGTGAGTGCAAGTCAGTCTGCATCTACAAGCTCCAGCCAATCAGCCTCGGTAAGTGCTAGTCAATCCGCTTCAGTGAGTGCAAGTCAGTCTGCATCTACAAGCTCCAGCCAATCAGCATCTGCAAGTGCAAGTCAATCCGCCTCAGTAAGTGCAAGTGAATCTGCATCAGCGAGCTCGAGTCAATCAGCGTCAGTGAGCTCTAGTCAATCCGCTTCAGTGAGTGCCAGCCAATCCGCTTCTGTAAGTGCGAGTGAGTCAGCTTCAGTCAGCTCGAGCCAGTCTGCATCATTGAGCTCTAGTCAATCCGCTTCAGTAAGCACAAGCGAATCCGCCTCAGCCAGCTCAAGCAAATCTGCATCAGTTAGCTCAAGTCAGTCAGCTTCAGCGAGTGCAAGTGAGTCAGCCTCAGCGAGCGCGAGCCAATCCGCTTCTGTAAGTGCGAGTGAGTCAGCTTCAGTCAGCTCGAGCCAGTCTGCATCATTGAGCTCGAGTCAGTCAGCTTCAGCGAGTGCAAGCCAATCCGCTTCAGTAAGTTCGAGCCAGTCAGCTTCATTGAGTGCAAGCCAATCAGCATCTGTAAGTTCAAGCGAATCTGCATCTGTAAGTTCAAGCCAATCCGCTTCTGTAAGTGCGAGTGAATCAGCCTCAGTAAGCACCAGCCGATCTGCATCAGTAAGTGCAAGTCAATCCGCTTCAGCCAGCGCCAGCCAATCAGCTTCATTGAGTGCAAGTCAGTCTGTTTCAGTAAGCACCAGCCAGTCAGCCTCAGTCAGCTCCAGCGAATCAGCCTCAGCGAGCGCAAGTGAATCAGCCTCAGCAAGTTCGAGTCAGTCCGCTTCAGTGAGCGCAAGTGAATCTGCGTCAGCCAGCTCGAGCCAATCCGCATCAGTGAGCGCAAGTGAATCTGCGTCAGCCAGCTCGAGTCAGTCTGCATCAGTAAGCTCGAGTCAATCAGCGTCTGTAAGCTCCAGCGAATCTGCTTCAGTGAGCGCAAGTGAATCTGCGTCAGCCAGCTCGAGCCAATCCGCATCAGTGAGTGCTAGTCAATCCGCATCAGTGAGCGCAAGTGAATCTGCGTCAGCCAGCTCGAGTCAGTCTGCATCAGTAAGCTCGAGTCAATCAGCGTCTGTAAGCTCCAGCGAATCTGCTTCAGTGAGCGCGAGCCAATCCGCTTCAGTGAGCGCAAGTCAGTCTGCCTCAGTAAGTTCGAGTGAGTCTGCATCTGTAAGTTCGAGTCAATCAGCTTCAGCGAGCGCAAGTGAATCAGCATCAGTAAGTGCTAGTCAATCCGCTTCAGTGAGTGCCAGTCAGTCTGCATCTGCAAGCTCCAGCCAATCAGCATCAGTAAGTGCCAGTCAGTCTGCATCTGTAAGTTCGAGCCAATCAGTTTCAGCGAGTGCTAGCCAGTCAGCTTCAGTAAGTTCAAGCGAATCGGCATCAGCGAGCGCTAGCCAATCAGCGTCAGTGAGCGCCAGTCAGTCTGCGTCTGTAAGCTCGAGTCAATCCGCTTCAGTAAGCGCAAGTGAGTCCGCTTCAGCCAGCGCAAGTGAATCAACATCAGTAAGTGCTAGTCAATCCGCTTCAGTGAGTGCCAGTCAGTCTGCATCTGTAAGCTCGAGCCAATCAGCTTCAGCGAGTGCTAGCCAATCAGCGTCAGTGAGCGCCAGTCAGTCTGCGTCTGTAAGCTCGAGTCAGTCCGCATCAGTAAGTTCAAGCCAATCCGCTTCAGTTAGCGCAAGCCAATCCGCATCAGTCAGCTCGAGTCAATCTGCGTCAGCAAGCTCAAGCCAGTCAGCCTCAGCCAGCGCTAGTCAATCAGTATCTATAAGCTCAAGCCAATCTGCATCAGTAAGCGCTAGTCAGTCTGCTTCGGTAAGTTCGAGCGAATCCGCTTCAGCCAGCTCGAGTCAATCGGCATCGGCAAGTTCGAGTCAGTCAGCCTCAGTGAGCGCTAGTCAGTCAGCATCAGTAAGCTTGAGTCAATCAGCTTCGGCAAGCTCAAGTGAGTCCGCCTCAGTAAGATCGAGTCAATCGGCTTCATTGAGTGCCAGCCAGTCAGCCTCAGTCAGCTCAAGCGAATCGGCTTCAGCCAGCGCGAGCCAGTCAGCATCTGCAAGTTCGAGTCAATCTGCCTCAGTGAGCGCAAGTGAGTCAGTTTCCGTAAGTGCCAGTCAATCAGCTTCAACAAGTACTTCAACTTCTGCAAGTATGCTAGCAGCCGAGTTAGCATTGGAAAGTGCTTCGATCTCAGCAAGTACATCAGTGAGCGAATCTACTTCAACGAGCGCATCACTCTCAGCTAGCATGTTAGCCAGCGAATCGACTCTAGCAAGTGCTTCGATTTCAGCAAGTATGTCTGTGAGCGAGTCGGTGTCGATTAGCGCTAGTCTCTCGACTTCAGATTCTATTAGTAGATCTGCGTCAGCAAGTGCTCTGGTATCTACTTCAACAAGCACCTCTCTCTCAATGGCCAGCATTGCAAGCCAAGGTCAATCCGCTTCAAGCAAGCCGAAACAAGTCTTGCCAAATACAGGAGCGTCGACTTCGGTAGCATCTGCTTTGTTGGGAGCATTGACAGCTGTGACAGGTATCGGTCTTCTTGCCAAGAAGAGTCAGAATGACGATCAAGAAAGTCATTGATAAGATATAAAAATCAATGAATAAATAGTAAAATGGAAAACCTTTGAAAACATGATTTTTCAAAGGTTTTTTCTGTATGTGAGAAGGGGAAAATCCTCTTTTGAGTTTGAAATAAACTAGGGGAAAAGGTATAATAGGAATGTGAGATAATCATCGAAAAAATCAGAACTATAGTAGTAGAAAAGTAGCCAAAAGAATGTGAAAAGAAAAGGAGACGAAATGAAAAAAGAGCTTCAAAAAGCCATTGTACTCGGTGGTGATAATGCTTATATGGACAAGATTGAGACAACAATCAAGTCAATCTGCGCCCATAACCGAGCAGTGACTTTTTATGTTTTCAATGATGATTTGCCATCAGAATGGTTTCAGCTCATGGAGAGACGTCTAGAGCCTCTAGCCTCAAAAATCATCAATGTCAAGATTAGTCATCAAGGTTTGAAAGGGTATAGTTTACCACTAGCTCACTTAAGTTATGCAACTTTCTTTCGTTATTTTATTCCTCAGTTTGTTAGCGAAGACCTAGCCTTGTACCTGGATTCGGATATCATCGTTAGATCAGACCTAGATCAACTCTTTTTAGAAGAAATGGAGGACTGGCCAGTAGCTGCTGTCGCAGATGCGCTAGTTCCTAGCACTTTTAATGCAGGTGTCTTGCTGATTAATGTGGCTCTCTGGCGTCAAGAAAAGGTGACGGAGCACTTGTTGAGCTTGACAGACCAACTGCATGACCAAGTTTTTGGTGATCAGGGCGTGTTAAATCACCTCTTTGAAAGTCGTTGGAAACCTCTGCCAGCTACCTATAATTTTATGGTTGGTATGGATACAGTGGCTCGAAATTACCAGATGGATTCTTGGTATAGGGATTCTCTTGCTACTGAGAAAACAGCCAAGATTATCCATTATACAGGGGACAAGCCTTGGTACCAAATCAACCTCAACCGTTTCAGGGAGGACTGGTGGTTTTACTACGGACTAGAGTGGTCTGATATCGTCATGAAAAAATGTGATTTCCATAAAGGATTGGCATCTTTAGTTCAAGCTCCCCAGTATGCGACCGCTATTTTTACCAATACGTGTCACATAGAGCAAATTGAACACCTGATCCAAGAATTGCCCGATGTAGAGTTCTCTATCCTAGCTCATACCAATTTTGCGCCGGAAATCATGAACTTACAATCACATCTGAATGTACGCCTCTATCCTTACTTTAATCCCATGAATGTCAAAAAGGTCTTGGAAAAGATTGACTTTTACTTGGACATCAATCATGAGGATGAAATTGCAAACATTATCCAAGAGGTACAGCAAAGAGAAATCCCTATATTTGCTTTTGAGACCACTAGTCATGACTCGAGTGGTTACAGTCACGTTTACTCACCAGCAGCCGTAGATCAAATGATCGAGTCTATCCGCACGCTTTTGGAATCAAAGAAGCAGTCGTTGTAAACTGAAGGAAACTAAATGAAAAAAACAATTGTTCTCGCAGGAGATTATGCCTATATTCGTCAGATTGAAACAGCGCTCAAGTCTCTCTGCTATCATAATAGTCATGTCAAGGTCTATATCTTTAACCAGGATATTCCCCAGGAGTGGTTCCGTGCTCTCAGACCGATAGTAGAGCAAATGGGCGGTGAATTAGTGGATGTCAAGATGCTTGGCGCCCAGTTTCAGATGAACTGGAGCAACAAACTGCCCCATATCAATCACATGACCTTTGCCCGTTATTTTATCCCTGATTTTGTCGAAGAGGACAAGGTTCTTTACTTGGACAGTGATTTGGTTGTGACGGCTGATCTGACGGCTCTCTTTGAAATGGACTTAGGCGAAAACTACCTGGCTGCTGCACCATCTTGTTTTGGAGTTGGAGTTGGCTTTAATGCAGGTGTACTCTTGATCAATAACAAAAAATGGCGAGCTGAAGCTGTGAGACAAGAGCTAGTTGAGTTGACGGAGCGGGAACACCAACATGTGAGTGAAGGAGACCAGTCCATCCTCAATATGCTCTTTCATGACAGCTATGCTCCTCTGGATCAGAACTATAATTTCCAGATTGGTTTTGACAGTGGGGCTGCCTCACATGGACATGAGTTTATCTTCCAGATTCCCCTAGAGCCCCTGCCAGCCATCTTGCATTTCCTTTCTCAAGACAAACCTTGGAACACTCATTCAGTTGGGCGTTTGCGTGAGGTTTGGTGGCACTATCATCTGATGGAGTGGTCTACCATTACTGAAAAATGGCGTCAGGCTGGAATTGACTATCCAGTCACAGTCTATCAGCCAGCTATGACTTGTGTTAATTTGACCAACTCCTGGCATCTTGAGAAAATCGACTATCTAGTTCAAGCCTTGCCAGAGGTGCATTTCTACATCGCAGCCTATACGACGATGGCACCTGAACTCATGCTCTTGTCACGTTTTGAAAATGTGACCCTCTATCCCAACACCTTCCCTCTCTTGGTCGAGAAATTGATCCAGCAGACAGATGTCTACCTTGATATTAACCACGATGACAAGTTGAGTGTCGTTTATGACTATATTTCACGCTTTGAGAAACCGATCTTGACTTTTGAAAATACCCAGTCCCAGGAACTGCCTGAAAGTGCCTATGCGGGTATTTTCTCAGCAGAAAGACCAGAAGAAATGGTGGCTACTTTGAAGGCTTATCTGGATGATAAAACTCACGAAAACTGAGATAGAGATTTGAAAATTCTAAGATGGAAGGACAAGATTGTTCCCGTGTGACAGGACAGAAAGAAAAAATGAAAAGGAGGAGCTAGTGAAAGAATTTCGTTCATCGATAGCAGTAAAAAAAGGGATGCGCACCCTATTTTTGCTCTTTATTTATGTGCTCGGGAGTCGTCTGGCTCTTCCTTTTGTTGACCTCAATAGCCGGAATTTTCTCGGAGGAAGCGCAGCCTATCTGGACTTTTCAGTAGCCCTGACTGGTGGAAATCTTCGTAGCCTCTCTCTCTTTTCAATCGGACTTTCCCCTTGGATGTCAGCTATGATCTTGTGGCAGATGTTTTCCTTTTCAAAGAAACTGGGCTTAAACTCGGTTTCTTCGGAAGTCCAGGATAGACGGAAAATGTACTTGACGTTAGGGATTGCCTTGATTCAGGCATTGGCCTTGACTACAAATCTTCCTGTCCAAGCTCCCTACAATCCCTTCTTGGTCTTTCTCCTCAATACCAGCCTTTTGGTTGCGGGGACCTTCTTCTTAGTTTGGCTGTCTGACATCAATGCGTCTATCGGGGTTGGAGGCCCGATCGTTATTTTATTGGCCAGTATGGTGATATCACTCCCACAAGACATCATCCAATCAGTCCAAGTTCATAAGATCTCTCCTTGGCTGCTTTTTCTATTGGTAGTGCTTGGTGTCCTCTTTACCTATCTAGTCGTTCTCTTTTACCGAGCGCGATACCGCATCCCTATCAATAAAATCGGACTTCATTCTCGTTTTAAACGCTATTCCTATCTGGAAATTATGCTCAATCCTGCTGGTGGTATGCCTTATATGTATGTGATGAGTCTCATGGGCTTACCTTCTTATCTCTTGCTCTTGCTTCAACATCTGGATAAGGGTAATCCTCTCTACCCTACCATACTGGAGCAGTATGCGATGGGGAAACCCTTGTGGATCTATGCTTATATCCTTATCCTCTTTGTCTTTAGCATTGCCTTTGCTTTTGTCAATGTGAGTGGTCAACAGATCGCAGATCGGATGAAGCAATCAGGAGATTACATCTACGGGGTCTATCCTGGTGAGGATACCAGTCGCTTTATCAATCGCTTGGTTCTTCGATTTGCTCTGATAGGTGCAGTCTTTAACGTTACCTTGGCTGGACTTCCAATCTTGTTTGTCTTGAAGGATGAGAGTCTGTTAAAAGTCAGCATGATTCCTGGACTCTTTTTAATTTTGAGTGGCATGCTCTTTACGATTCATGATGAATTGCAGGCGCTCAGACTAAATGAAAGGTATCAGCCACTATTCTAGGAGGTTTTGATGTATTACTTTATCCCAGCTTGGTATGGCAAGGAGCGTCCCTGGCATGCCGATTTGATACCTTGGTATCTTTCTCATTTTAAGCTAGAATTTGATGACACCTTCAATCAGATTCGTCTGATGCAACACCAAGGGATCCCTGCCCATGTCCTCCTTTTGTCCTATCAGCCTCATCTTCGCTATTTTCTCCATCGCCAAGGTATTTTAGAAGCACAAGTTTATTCCTTATTTGATGAATTGCAGGATTTTCATGAGATTCGACCGCAGGTCTTGCAGCTCAGAGATATTGAGTGGGAAGAGGACTGCGAGTTTGTTTACAGTCCCTTTACCATTTTAGTTTTGAGAAATGGAAAGCCCTATGCTCAGGTGGAGCATGGGATTGAAGGTTTTATCAGTACGATTCAGTATTTCAAGGAAGATGGGCTCTTGTCTGCCAACTACCTGATGGATGATCGGGGGCTGGTTTCCAGTGTGATTTACTATGAAGAGGGTCAGGCTCTCTACCAAGACTACCTCAATCCCAAGGGACTGTGGCAGTTCAGAGAGTACTTGCAAGATGGGGGTCGTATCGAGGTCAATCCTATCTTTGCTTTTCGCTTCCAAAAAGAGGCTTACCAAGATATGGGAGAATTGATTGCGGAATTTTTTGAGAAGAAAATAGCTCAACTCCCTGAGGAAGGAGCGACCTATTTTCTGCCTGCATGTGACCAGCACAATGCTTTCCTTTTAGAACGATTGCCTCACCAAACCACCAAGGTTCTCAGCCTTTTTATCGGACGAAATCCTCAAGAACAACTACCACAACTGGTAGGTCTTCTGGATAAGGTGGACCTTGTTCTGGTCGACAGAGAGGACACCTTGCACTTGGCTCAGTCTGCCTTTTCAGAACAAGCAATGAAGTTTCGTCATTTATCACCTTTTGATACCCGCTTGGAGCTGGGAAAGAGTCAGACTCGGAAGGAGTCAATCCTCTACTATCAACTGGACTTTGAGCATGGGATAGAGGACCAAGCGCTCTATCAGGTCTTGCATTTCCTTTCTGAAAACAAGGATACGGAGCTGGTCTTTGGAACCTTTGCTGCTAGTCAAGAAGAAATGAAGCAGCTGGAAACACGAGTTGCTGAGATGGTCTCAGAGCAGTTTCAAGACCAGGAACTGGAGAAGGAAGTTGATTACCAAGGAGCTGAAAATCCGCTTGAGGACAATCGCCATCAGAGCAAGCGCTATTCGTTTGTCAATATGAAGGATGAATCGGAGTTAATCAAGCAGCTGGAATTTGTTCGTTTGATTGTCGATCTGAACAGGCAACCTCTTCTTTATACCCAAATCGCGGGGATTAGTGCTGGTATCCCTCAAATCAATAGGGTCAAAACAGAGTATGTCAGCCATCAGAAGAATGGCTATCTGTTGGAAAATATAGCTGATTTTGCGCAAGCTGCCCATTACTATCTCGATAGCCTGCAGGTGTGGAATGATGCTTTGATCCATTCCATCGAAAAGATAAAGGAACACACTGGGGAGCAATTCCTGATCAAGCTAGAAAAGTGGTTGGAGGAGGTGACTCATGGAAAAGAAGTATAAGATCTTGCAAATCGGTCCAGAAGATTGGCGAGAGACACTTGCCCTACCAGCCCAACTAGACTGGTATCATGTTCCTCCCAACACACCGTCTGCCATCCAGAAAATCATGGATGAGAATGATCTAGATCACTTTCATGCTGTCATTCTCACGGATGGGGCTTATCTAGTAGATTTGTTGCCTTTTGCATCTAGCTTGGAACCCTATACGGTTTTCTATCCAGAACAGTTTGCAAGTCAGGATAAAAACATTCAGAACCTCATCAAACAGCACTGCATGCAAGCGATGGACCTGTCAGACCGACAGGGCTTTGTTCGAGATCTCTCCACCTCCCTCTTTGAAAGTGGTTATGGAGACAAGCTGAGTCCAGCTACTATAAGGATTCACCCGAGTTTTCAAGGCTCTGTCTCCTATCAAGGGTTTGAGCATCTGAAATTAGAAGGAGACTTTGGCAAGACCTATACCCAGATAGCCTCTTGGGCCTATAATCAGTCTGTCCAAGCCCATGCGCCAATCGAACTCTGGCTCGAATATGAAAAGAGTGGACCAGTGGACTTGCGCCTGCGTTTGCGAAAGATCCCAGCAGGCTCTGTCTCCGAGATTAGTCAGGACATTCTCCTTGAGGAAGCAGACTTTGCCCAAGCAATCATTGTGGAACAAGACTATGACGCTTATCTGAGCATTTCTCTTGAAGCGCGTGGTCAAGGAAAGGTCAACATCGGCAATCTCCATCAACGCTGGAGCCGGAAACAGTTTGGAAAGTTTGTTCTCGGTGGAAATATCCTGCATGACAAAAAACGTGAGGAAATCAACTATTTCTTTCACCCAGGTGATTTCAAGCCACCTCTAGCAGTCTATTTCTCAGGTTACCGTCCGGCGGAAGGCTTTGAGGGTTACTGGATGATGAAGAATCTCCAATGCCCCTTTCTCCTCTTTTCGGACCCTCGACTAGAAGGAGGAGCCTTTTACCTAGGAACTGAGGAGTTGGAAGACAGCATACAGGCAACAATCCAACACTATCTAGACTATCTAGGTTTGGATAGAAGTGACTTGATCCTATCTGGCTTGTCAATGGGAACCTTCCCAGCCCTCTATTATGGTTCTCACTTTGAGCCCAAGGGAATCGTAGTCGGAAAACCCTTGACCAATCTAGGGACCATCGCTCAGAGGGGCCGACTAGAGGCTCCAGGAGTTTTCCCGACCAGCTTTGATGTCTTGCACCTTCAGACAGGAGGAGTGAGTCAGAAAGACATGAAGGACTTGGACCAACGTTTTTGGACCCGATTTAAACAAGCTGATTTTTCCCAGACGACCTTTGGTCTTTCTTACATGAAGGACGAGGATATGGATAGTGGTGCCTATGACCAGCTAGTGGAGACTCTTTGCCAGACAGGAGCTAAGATTTTATCCAAAGGAACCGCCGGTCGACACAATGATGATACAGGAACAAACGTTTCCTGGTTTATTCATTTTTACAAAATGATACTAGAAGAATACGGAAGAGGTGAGACATGATTATCATCAAGAGAGAGGATATTAGGTGGGGTGAGATGGGAGCCACTTATCTTTACGGGAGCCAGATCACCTACCATGCAGACGGTCATGTTAACCTGAAAAATCCTTTGCTGGCTTCAGGTGAAACCCTTAAAACCTGGTTTTCTAGTGTCACCTACCAGGCTACTAGGAGCCAGCCCAGCCTCCCTCTTCTTAAGAAAAATCATACCTACCGTCTCTCTATGAAGATGCAGGTTCAACCGACCAATGGCCTCTATCTCAAACTGACTTTTTTAAACCGTTATGAGGAAATCATCGAGGAGAAGATTGAAAGGCAATTTTCTTTTAGCTTCACCTATCCTGAAGCGGCCTATACCTACCGCCTTTCCTTGATTAGTGCAGGTTTTGAGGCTCTTGACTTTGTTTCGTTTTCTATTGAGGAGGATGCTGGTGTTTAATCATTTGTATCAGGAAAGACAACTGAGAAAGGTCACGAAGCTTCTAAGCCAAATCAATGCCCTCAAAGAAGAGATGGCAGCTCTCAGTGATGAGGAAATGGCTGCAAAGACAGAGGAGTTTCGCCAGCGTCTTGCCCAGGGAGAAACCTTGGATGAGCTATTGGTAGAAGCCTATGCCCTTGTCCGTGAGGCGGATAAACGTGTCTTGGGTCTCTTTCCCTATGATGTGCAAGTCATGGGTGCCATTGTGATCCATCAAGGAAATGTGGCAGAGATGAATACGGGTGAAGGCAAGACCTTGACCGCCACCATGCCCCTCTATCTCAATGCCCTAAAGGGTAAAGGCAGCATGCTGGTCACGACTAATGACTATCTGGCTAGACGGGATGCGAGTGAAATGGGTCCAGTCTACCAATTTTTAGGTCTAACTGTCGGTCTGCCTTTTTCAGAGGATCCAAAGGAGGACTTGACTGCCGAAGAGAAAAGAAAGATTTACACCTCAGATATCGTCTACACGACCAATAGTGTCCTGGGCTTTGACTATCTCAATGACAATCTTGCCTCCACTAGTGAAGGAAAGTTTCTGCCTCCTTTTAACTATGTCATCATCGATGAGATCGATGATATTCTACTCGATAGTGCCCAAACTCCCTTGATTATCGCAGGCTCTCCCCGTGTCCAGTCTAACTATTATGGGATGATTGATACCCTAGTGACGACCTTGGTCAAGGGAGAAGACTATATCTACAAGGAAGAAAAAGACCAGGTTTGGTTAACCCGAAAGGGGGCTCAGACGGTCGAAGGTTTCCTAGGAATCGATCATCTCTATAAGGAAGAGTACGCCAGTTATGTTCGGCATCTAGTCTATGCTCTCAGAGCCCATACGCTCTTTACCAAGGACAAGGACTACCTGGTTCGAGGGCAGGAAATGGTCTTGTTAGACAAGGGAACAGGTCGCCTGATGGAAATGACCAAACTTCAAGGTGGTCTCCATCAAGCCATCGAAGCCAAGGAACATGTGAAGCTTTCTCCTGAAACCAGAGCCATGGCTTCAATCACCTACCAAAGTCTCTTTAAAATGTTTCTCAAAATCTCAGGTATGACAGGAACGGGAAAGGTGGCAGAAAAAGAATTTTTCGAAACCTACAATATGGCCGTCATTCGTATCCCGACCAATCGCCCACTTAGACGAATGGACCATCCGGACAATCTCTATGTGACACTCCCTGAGAAAGTGTATGCTTCTCTCGAAGCTATCAAGACTTACCACGCCAAAGGCAATCCACTCTTGATTTTTGTCGGATCTGTTGAAATGTCCCAGCTTTACTCGTCCTTGCTCTTGCGAGAGGGGATTTCCCACAATGTCCTTAATGCCAATCATGCGGCGCGTGAAGCCCAGATCATCGCAGAGTCTGGACAGATGGGGGCAGTGACCGTTGCGACTTCTATGGCAGGTCGCGGGACAGATATCAAACTCGGTCCAGGAGTCGCAGAATTGGGCGGTTTGATTGTGATTGGTACCGAGCGAATGGAGAGCCGACGGATTGACCTGCAAATCAGAGGTCGTTCTGGCCGCCAGGGTGATCCAGGCATGTCTCAATTTTTCGTGTCGCTTGAAGATGATGTGATCAAAAAGTTCGGACCGTCTTGGGTTCACGACCTGTATCAAGACTACCAAGTGGAAGATATTAGCAAACCTATCCTACTCAAGGCTCGCAAGTACCGCAATCTCGTCAGAAAAGCCCAAGAGGCTAGTGATAGTGCCAGTCGCTCAGCACGCAGACAAACCTTAGAGTATGCAGAAAGCGTCAATATCCAGTGTCAGATGGTCTACAAAGAAAGAGATCGTTTGCTGGATGGGAGCCGTGATTTAGAGCATATCCTTGAGGATATACTGGCAGACTATACCAAACAAATCTCAGAAAAAGCCTATAGCAGCCCCCAAGAACTCTTTCACTTCATCGTGACCAATATTAGCTTTGGGATGAGAAAATTACCAGCTGATTTGGATTTAGCTGATGCAGATCAGATTCGGGAGTTACTAGAGAAAATAATAGCCAAGGAAATCGCAGCTAAAAAGGAAGTTCTCCAACCTCACCAGCTCTATGATTCTTTTCTGAGAATATCCATGCTCAAGGCTATTGATGACAACTGGGTTGAGCAAGTCGACTACCTGCAACAGCTCAGTCTAGCAATCGGGAGCCAGTCTGCTTCTCAAAAGAACCCTATCGTGGAGTACTATCAGGAGGCCTATGCTGGCTTTGAAACCATGAAGCAACAAATCCGTACAGATATGGTACGCAATCTTCTCATGGGGATTGTGGAAGTAACGCCCAAAGGTGAGATTCTCACCCATTTTCCATAAAAAGAGGATCATATGACAATTTACAATATAAATCTAGGAATCGGTTGGGCGAGCAGCGGTGTCGAATATGCTCAGGCCTACCGAGCAGGGATTTTTAGAAGTTTAGACCTAGCATCTAAGTTTATCTTTACAGACTTGATTTTAGCGGACAATATTCAGCATTTAACGGCCAATATCGGCTTTGCGGATGATCAGGTAATCTGGCTTTACAATCATTTTACAGATATCAGGCTAGCACCGACCAGTGTTACAGTTGATGAGGTCTTAGCCTCTTTCGGTGGCCTTGAGAGTCATAGGGAGCAGGATGGCAAGATTTTGCGTGTCTACTTTTCTGACGAGGACAAGTTTGTGACCTGCTACTTGGTAGACTCGGCTAAGAATCTAGTACAACATGCAGAGTATGTATTTGGGGGGAACTTGATTCGCAAGGATTATTTCTCCTACACACGCTACTGTACAGAATATTTCGCGCCCAAAGACCAAGTGGCTAGACTCTATCAACGAAGCTTTTTCAATGAAGATGGCAGCACCGCTTACGATATCTTGCTGACTGAAGGCCAGGAAGAGGTCTATCGATTTAAGGACCGGATTCTGTACGGAAAGCCAGCCCTTATGCGCTATTTTATGCAAAGTTTGAACTTGAGCAAGTCTGATCTGGTCATCTTGGACAGGGAAACAGGGATTGGTCAGGCTGTTTTTGAAGAAGCACAGAAGGCCCATCTAGCAGTTGTCGTCCACGCAGAGCACTATAGTGAAAATGCTAGTAACGAAGACTATCTCCTTTGGAACAACTACTATGAGTATCAGTTTACAAATGCGGACAAGGTCGATTGCTTTATCGTGTCTACGGATCGGCAGAAGGAAGTTCTCGAAGGTCAATTTGCCCAGTACAGTCAGCATCGTCCACGAATCGTCACGATTCCAGTTGGGAGCATTGATCAGCTGACGGAGCCTGCTAGGGAACGCAAGCCCTTTTCTCTCATTACTGCTTCGCGTCTGGCCAAGGAAAAACACATCGACTGGCTCGTCAAGGCGGTTATCCAGGCGCATCAAGTCCTCCCTGAGCTCACCTTTGACATTTATGGCAGTGGGGGTGAGGAATCTCTTTTAAGGGAAATCATCACGGCTCACCAAGCGGAGAACTATATCCATCTCAAAGGGCATGTGGATCTGGCTCAGATCTATCCCCAGTATGAGGTCTATCTGACAGCCTCAACCAGTGAAGGCTTTGGTCTGACCTTGATGGAGGCAGTTGGTTCAGGCTTGCCCCTGATTGGTTTTGATGTGCCTTATGGCAACCAAACCTTTATCCAGGACGGTCAAAATGGCTACTTGATCCCAAGTTCGGATGACCATGTTGAAATGGAAATTAAAAGGGCCTTTGCAGAAAAAATCTGCCAGCTCTATCAGGAAAATCATTTGCCAGATATGCGAACAGCATCTTATGAGCTAGCTAGAGGATTTTTAACAGATAAGGTAAGGGACAAGTGGAAGAAAACGATAGAGGAGGTCCTGCATGATTCAACTATTTGATCGATATGGCCAGGAAAGTCGAGATTTACATGAAAGTCTAGAAGTTGCTGGTCTGTCTCATGTCACGGTTGTGATCGAGCCAGATGGCTTTCTCCCAGATGGGATTCTTTCTCCCTTTACCTACTATCTAGGTTACGAGTCGGGAAAAGCTCTTTATTTCAACCAAGTAGCTGTACCTGAATTTTGGGAGATTGCGGGAAATAATCAGTCGGCGCATATCTTAGAGGATTCTCGGGAGAGGGGCGTGATTCACTATGTGGATGCTCCTCAGGCCCGTCTGGTAAAGCAAGTCGACTGGAAGGACCTATCCGGTCGCATTTACCAAGCAGACCACTATAACCAATACGGAGCCTGCTTTGCTAAGACCACCTACAGTGCAGATGGGCAGACTATCCTGACCAAGTATCAGGATGCAAAGGGACAAGAAATTGTCCTAGAAAACCATGTGACAGGCGATATCCTCCTAACCTTGCCCGGACAAGCCCTGCGCCATTTTAAAAATCGAGTGGAATTCACGATTTTCTTTTTGCAAGACTTGGGAATCGACACTCGCCACCTTCTCTTTAACACTCTCGCAACCTCTTTCTTGGTCTCATACCATTATCCAGATAAGACTGGAAAGGATATCTTAGTCTGGCAAGAACCGCTAGATGATTGTCTTCCTGGGAATATGCAGCTGCTCTTGGAGCAAGAGGAGCTGAGAGCCAAGCAGATCCTCATACCAGAAAAGGCTACCTATGAACAGGCCTTGGCCTTGACTAACCCAGCCTATCATGACAAGTTTTTCCATCTAGGTTATCATTATCAATTTAAGAGAGAAAATTTCGTTCGACCAGATGCCTTGATCGTTACCAACTCAGATCAGATCCAGCATATCGAAACTCTGATTGAGTCCTTGCCAATGGTGACCTTCCGAATCGCGGCAGTGACTGAAATGTCGTCCAAGTTGCTGACCTTGCTTTCCTATCCCAATGTCGTTCTCTATCAAAACGCCAGTCCGCAAAAGATTCGAGAACTCTACCAGCTGTCGGATCTCTATCTAGATATCAATTACGGAAACGAGCTTTTGGATGCTGTCCGTCAAGCCTTCGAGCACAATATGCTTATCCTAGCCTTTGATCAGACAGCTCATAACAGACCTTACACAGCTCCAGAACACCTCTTTGATGTGCAGGCTGTTGGAGACATGATTGCGAAGATTCAAGAAGCTCTCAGCAGTCTTGACAAGATGGGGCAAGCCCTTGGGCATCAAGGTCGTCATGCTAACTATGTGGACTTGGCTACTTACCGAGAGAGGATGGAAAGGATAATAGGGGAAGGCCATGACTAAAAAAGATTTATTTTACAAGGATGTCGAAGGACGCATGGAAGAGTTAAAGCAAGGAGCGCTTAAGAAAGAAAAGCCTACCCGAGGAGAAAAGATCAGTAAAACCTTCTCCATTTTACTCGGCTTGCTTATCCTTCTTACCCTGATCTTTACATTATTAGGAATCTTGAGGTGAAAATGATGGAAGTTTTAATGATTGTAGGGATAGTCCTAGCCGTCGCCTTGATTGTCCTGGTTCTCATCCAACCTCGCCAAAGCCAACTCTTTTCCATGGATGCGACTAGCAATATCGGAAAACCAGGCTACTGGCAGAACAACCGCTTGGTAAAAATGGTGACCCTCTTGATTAGCCTAGCCTTGTTTGTATTGCTCCTCGTTTTTATGTTGGTGACCTATCAGTAAGAAGCGGTACCATTCACAGATAAAGGATACTAGAGACGGGGAAAATACATCTAACCGGAGGATAAAATGGAAAAACAAATGAATGAAAAAATTATCGAAATCGTGCATCAGGCCAACGATATGATTCCAGTTGAGTGGGATGATCTTTATATTAATTTTGAAGTAGATAAGACGCTTAGTGGTGGCGTGATATTTTTCTTTAAATATAAAGGAAAATATCATTATTACATGGATATTCCATCTTTATTTAATATTTCTGAAGACGAATTTGACAATGATTTTATGAAATTGTTTGATCTAGGTGGTGAGATGAAGAAGATTTTCATCGAGCAGGGTCTGGAGGAGTGGTCCGCCTTTACAATCAAAGTGGATGAACAGAATAAAACCTCTTTGGACTTTGACTATGCACCATGGAATGATAGTGAGTTTGGACCAACGGATAGAATAGAATTTTTTGAATACAAGTATCTCGGCAAGCAACCAGCTAATGAAAAAGAATTTGAGTTGTTCAAGGCTATGGAAGATTTCCAGCAGGAACATAATGGCAAGTAGAATGTTTGATAAAAGACCACCATTTAGGTGGTCTTTTATCAAACGCTGGTCCATAAGGTTTATGGTATACTGGGATTGTAGAGCCAGCAAACTTTAAGAGGAGAATCAAATGAAATACGATAAAATTAAAATTGCACAGGAAATTGCAAGGGCTGTAGGGGGAGTTCCTCAAGCCTATACATTTAGAAATCACGATAACAAATTAGATTTATTCATTGGAGAGAATCGTCCGGATGATTATTTAACAACTGCAGCAACAATCGGTTTATCAGAATATACCATTTATCGTCGAATAAATGGTAAGCCTTTAAGAGTTGAAATCATTGGAGCAGCTGATGCGGAGCTGGAATATTTTCCAAATATTATAGCAGACTGTGGTTTTAATATTGTGAGGGGAGAGTACAGCATCTCTCCAGGTGCAGTCTATCCAAATATTATTAGAAATTACTATCCCAATGCGAAAGTAAATCATATATTCTTCACTCAGCCTTTCTTGTGGGATTTAGAATCTTTTGATTTTGATGAAGAGTATGTTACGTGGTTACAAGCTATCCCGATTACAGAAGCTGAGCTTCAATTTATAGAAAAGCATGGAGCCGAAGTGGGAGCACAGAAGTTAGAGGAATTGTTTGAAGAACATCAGATAGATGTTTATGATTTTATGAGACCTTCTGTAGTGTAATAAATTTTTTATCTTCGTCTAGGGGGTCGGAGGGGAGTTTTTCCTATTTTTAACCTCATCAATATCAGTTGTGAGTCCAACCTCGCTCCCAGTTGACATGCGACCTTCGTAATTGGAAATAAGGCACGAAATTGGAGAAAAGACCACCTTAATGGTGGTCTTTTCTGGTTTATCAAACGTTGGTCTATAGGTTTTATGGTATACTAGGTTTGTAGAGCCAGCAAACTTTAGTGACAACTTTACAAAAAGTGGTGCCCGTGTCCACAATGCATCTGATGATGTCGCTCGAGGCATGAAAGAAGCGGCAGAACAAGTCGGCAAGAAAGCAAGTAAAGAATTCCGCCAAGAAGCCAGCGAGCAGTTGGCTAAGCATAGTGATGATGTAGCGAGTACTTCTAAAGGAATTTCAAAAGAAGAATATAATTCTCTTCGCAAGAAAACACCAAGTCAAGAGATACGCGATCATGTCAATAATATTGATGGAGAAAAATTTGATCCAATTTATGGTTATCCAGTTGAAACCCTCGAAGCAGACCATATTGTCTCTATGAAAGAAATTACCGAAATGGATGGATTTGCTCCTCTATCTGATGTTGATAAGGTAGAGGTTTTGAATCTTGAGGATAATTTTATGGGATTAGGTAAACCTACCAATAGTTCCAAAGGGTCTAAAACTTGGAGTGATTGGCAGGGGCATTCCAAATTAGGAGATATTCCGGCTGAGATAAGAGAAAAAATGATAGCTTTGGAGCGTGAAGCTAGAACGAAGCTACAAAATGAAATTTTCAGGAGGTTGAAAAATGACGGAAGTGCTTGATACAAAAGTAGAGAAGAATGGTTTGATCTTTTACGGGACATTCTCTGAAGGTCTTTTTGAGGAATGGCTCAAAGTTGTGAATGTACTGCCCTCGAAGGAACGAATACAAGATGGCCTGCTAATACAAATCGGTTTCAACATATATAAACTTGTTCAATTGAACATGGACCAATTTAGGATAGTGTCAGTCAACTATGAAACAACCCCTTTTAAAGAGTTTACTGATGATTTGACCTTGGCTCTTTGGATTCAGTCTGAACAAAGCACACTAGCTAAAGAGCTTAATATTGAAGCTTCTGAAATCAGATTTGATGAGAAAATAGTGTTGGCCAAAGGTGTCTTTGAGTGCGAACATTACTATTTGCAGAGACAAGACACTGATCGAAAAGGTGATTCGGGCTGGTTTATTGGCTATCAAAATCAAGATACAGATGATTTTGTTGCTATGTATGCTTTTGAAATATTGAAAAAGAATCCAAAACTAATAAAATCTTTGATTCTACCAGTGGACTACCTAGTAGTAGTTAATGGTGGAGATATTCAAGCGATTCTGAATGAGCAAGATGAGGAAGTTTTTTCTGCTTCGTAAAGCTACCCGACTTATTTGGGAGGGAAAGCAACCTATTTTAGATTTTCTATGAATGAGGGGAATAGCATCTAATAGTTTTGTCTATAAACTGAAAAAGGAGGAAAACATGCTAGAAAACTTTATTAAAGTGTCAGACATGCCCCAAGAAGTGATTGAAAAATATAAAAATCAAGTTCCAGCTGAGTTAGTTCAAATTTGGCAGGAAGATGGTCTGGGAACCTTTTTAGATGGTTATCTAAAAGTCATCAATCCAGATGATTATTTAGAGCTTCTCCAAGATAGCTATTTCAGAGGAGATGTCGCTTTTCCTATGTTCGTAACAGCATTTGGAGATATTATTACTTGGGAAGAGAATGCCTATGTGGGAATTGTCCAATACAATATTCAGGATTTAGATATTATGATTAAGCGTATGGATCGTTTCATAGAGTATGTTGATGATGAAGATTTCAAAGATGATTATTTTGATATCCCACTCTATAAAAAAGCGGTCGCCAAACATGGTCAATTAGCCTACGATGAGTGTTTCGGTTTTGTTCCTTTGCTGGCCTTGGGAGGCGTAAAAGATGTAGACCACATGGATAAGGTAAAAGTCTTGGAGCACATTTACCTCATGTACCAACTTACAGGCGGAGTAATGGACGACTAGGAGTTGCTATTTCTTTTTTGAGAACAGTGTGAGGGAATAAAATTCCCTTCCAAATGCAAAACAAAAGAACCTCAGAGGACTTCCTCTGAGGTTCTTTGCATTCTAGTTTCCATATTTCTGGTAAAAATCGACCTTGACCTGGATAAAGGTTTCGGCTTCGCGTAGTAGCTGCAGGAGGGTAGCACGGGTTTCAAACTCCTCACGTGTTTTAGGGAGACTCCGATTGCGGAAGACTTGCAGATAGCGTTCGATGTCATCAAGTAGGTCATGAGCAGGATTGGTCTGGCTTAGCTGGGCAGCAATCTTTGAAAAGAGCTGGGCCAAGATCAAACTCTCACTTGCGGCCAGATGACAGGTATTGATCTGCTGGGCCATATTTCGCAGGATGCGACTTTGTCGCTGTCTCATCTCAAAGTAGTGGATGTGGTAGTCCGTCTGGTGAAAGAGATGGTCCGAATGATCCAGATAGACCAGTTTGAGAGCTTCATCGAGGAGCTTGTCTAATTCGTCAACGAGTTGGGCTTGATTGCGTCCGTCTCCTCGTGACAGATAGTATTTAAAGCGAAGCAGGATGTCTTTTAACTTTTCTTCGACCTGAAGGTGATAGCTGTGAATGGCCTTTTCCCGAGAGGGCATGTAAAGGTTGACCAACAGAGCAAAGCTTGTCCCGATGAGAAAGAGGAGCACTTCATTGAGCAAGAGAGCTGGAGAAGTAGACTCCTGTACCAAGAGATGACCGACCAAGACACTGCTAGGTGTGATGCCGATTTCCCAGCCCATTTTATAGGCTAAAGGGACATAGAGAGCCAGATAGAGGCCCAGACTCCAGATGTGAAAGCCCGTCAGCTGAAAGGCTAGAACACCGATAGCGAGCGCTAGGAGCATGGAAAAAAGGCGGTTACGTGCTAATTTCAGCGTGCTTCTGCGTGTGTCGGAGAGGCTTAAGAGAGCGATAATTCCAGCTGAAACTGCTGATGATAAATCTAAAAAATAAGCGAGAAAACAAGCGAGACAGGTCGCTAAGATCAGTTTGGTCGTACGTTGAGTGAGGGACATGAAAATTTCCTAAACTAATAGAATCAAGTGTTTAACGAGGAGTCAGAGACTAGGGGCGAAGTTTTCGGTTTGTAGCATACTCGGCAACCGCTGTAAAGAGGACATCTGTTGAAGAGTTCAGGGCTGTTTCGCAGGAGTCTTGAACGACACCGATCACAAAACCGACTCCGACAACCTGCATAGCCAAGTCGTTGGAAATCCCAAAGAGGCTACAAGCGACAGGAATGAGGAGAAGGGATCCCCCAGCAATCCCGGAAGCACCGCAGGCAGAAATGGCAGCCACTACACTGAGCACAAATGCTGTCCCAAAGTCTACCGAGATTCCGAGTGTATTGACAGCAGCTAGAGTCAGGACATTTATGGTAACAGCAGCGCCAGCCATATTGATAGTCGAACCAAGCGGGATGGAGACAGAGTAGGTATCAGGATTCAGTCCCAAGTCTTGACAGAGTTTCATATTGACAGGGATATTGGCGGCAGAGCTACGAGTGAAAAAGGCTGTAATACCACTGACACGTAGGCATTTCAAAACAAGGGGATAGGGATTTTTCCTCATAAAGAGAAAGGCGATGAGTGGGTTGACGATGAGAGCTACAAAGGCCATGGTAGCAATCAAGAGTCCTAGGAGGACACCGTAGTTGGCCAGACTGGCAATGCCCTTGTCAGAGATGGTCTTAAACACCAAGCCTAAAATCCCAAAGGGAGCTAAGTTGATAATCCATTCGACAATTTTAGAGGTGACATCCGCCATGGTTCTCAGTAATTCTTTGCTGTGTTTACTTGCCTCTCTCATAGCCAAGCCAAAGATGACTGCCCAAGAGAGAATTCCGATATAATTGGCCTCAACAATGGCATTCAAGGGATTGTCCACCAGTTTGAGCAAGAGGTTGCTGAGGACTTGACCGATACCGTCAGGAGCAGCAACTTCTGTATTTGCACTGGTCAGGGTGATTTGCACAGGCAGTAAGAAACTAGCTAGAACGGCTACCAATGCAGCAGCAAAGGTTCCGAGCAAGTATAGGAAAATAACAGTTTTCATATTGGTGTTTTGTCCCTTTTGCTGTTGGGAAAGGGCATTGGCAACAAGAGCAAAAACCAAAATAGGAGCGATGGCTTTCAGTCCGCCTACAAAGAGTTCTCCAAGCAGACCAATTCCTGTAAGGTTTGGAAAGAGCATCCCTAATGTAGCTCCCAAAATCATTCCAATAAGGATTCGTTTGATGAGGCTTGCCTTGATCCAGGCTCTAATGATTCGTTTCATAGCAGTCTCCTTCAAATGTATTGTTTATAATTATAGTATAAATATGCTATAGAGGCAAGTGATATTTTGAAAATATGGCCTATAATTGAATAATTATGAAAGAAAAGAGAAGGGCGATTTTGTGGTATAATAGGAAAAAGGAGTTTTATATGCAAGATTTTTTTCAACGCTATTTTGATAGACTTGACTTAACAACTATTTTAGAGAATCTCTTAACCAAGGTGATTTCTCTTTTGATTTTGTTTTTACTATTTTATATAGCTAAAAAGATGCTTCATGCGACTGTCCGAAAGATTGTCAAGCCTTCACTTAAATTTTCCAATCGAGATGCGGGAAGACAAAAGACCATTTCTCGTTTGCTGGAGAATGTCTTTAATTACATTCTTTATTTCTTTTTGCTCTACTGTATCCTGTCTATTTTAGGTTTGCCAGTTTCTAGCCTCCTTGCTGGTGCGGGGATTGCTGGGGTGGCCATTGGTATGGGGGCGCAAGGCTTTCTATCCGATGTCATTAATGGCTTCTTCATCCTTTTTGAACGCCAGCTTGATGTGGGTGATGAAGTGGTTCTGACAAATGGACCGATTACCGTTTCTGGAAAGGTCGTTAGCGTAGGGATCCGTACAACGCAACTGCGAGGTGACGATCAAGCCCTTCACTTTGTTCCCAATCGCAATATCACAGTCGTCAGCAATCTATCTCGTACTGAATAGGCCGGCTATTTTAGCAGATTTATGGTACAATAGAAGGAGTTTGGTAAAGGAGAGAGTATGCTATTTGTAGAGAAAAAATTAGGTCACGATTGTACATGGATAGACCTTGATGTGGACAAGATTAAAAACATGGAAGACCTTTCGGATGTCTATGGATTGGACAAGGAAACTATCGAGTATGCTCTGGATAGAAATGAGCGTGCCCACATGGACTACCACCGTGAAACGGGAACGGTCACCTTCATTTATAATGTTCTTGATTTAGAAAAAGACAAAGAATATTATGAAGCGATTCCGATGACCTTTATCGTTGAAAAACAACGGCTGATCACAATTAGCAATCACAAGAATAGTTATGTGATTAAACGTATGGCAACCTACCTTGAAAGCCATGAAGTTGTTTCAATCTACAAATTTCTTTTTGCCAGTTTAGAGATTATAAGCAATGCTTATTATCCAGTTATTGAAGAAATGGATAAAAGTAAGGATGAAATCAGTGCACTTCTTCGTCAAAAAACAACTAAAAAAAATCTTTTTGCCCTCTCTGACTTGGAAACTGGTATGGTTTACCTGACAGCAGCTGCCAAACAAAATCGTCTCCTCTTGGAACATATCCAAGGGCATGCTCTTTATCGCAATTTTAATGAGGTAGAAAGAGAGCAGTTTGACGATGCCATGATTGAAGCACATCAGTTGGTTTCGATGACAGACTTGATTTCTCAAGTTTTGCAACAACTCTCAGCCTCTTACAACAACATCCTAAATAATAATCTAAATGATAATTTGACAACTTTGACCATTATCTCAGTCTTGCTAGCTATCCTTGCAGTTATTACAGGATTCTTCGGAATGAATGTTCCCTTACCGTTTGCAGATGAACCAAATGCTTGGATTTATATTTTGATAGCTAGTCTCATTTTATGGGTAGTCTTAGCCCAATATTTAAAGAATATTGCTAGAAATTAAAAAGAAAAGGAGCCAGAATGGCGATTGAAAATTATATGCCAGACTTTGCTGTGGAAGCAGTTTATGATCTGACAGTCCCAAGCCTGCAAGCGCATGGTATCAAGGCTGTTTTGGTCGATTTGGACAATACCCTCATTGCTTGGAACAACCCTGATGGGACGTCAGAGATGAAGCAATGGCTACATGACCTTCGGGACGCAGGTATTCGCATCATCGTGGTCTCAAATAACACCAAAAAACGGGTCCAACGAGCAGTTGAGAAATTTGGGATTGATTACATTTATTGGGCTCTGAAGCCCTTCACATTTGGGATTGACCGTGCCATGAAGGAATTCCACTATGAGAAAAATGAAGTGGTCATGGTCGGCGACCAGCTCATGACGGATATACGAGCAGCACATCGTGCAGGCATTCGCTCGATCTTAGTCAAACCCTTGGTCCAACACGACTCCATCAAAACGCAGATTAACCGAGCTCGCGAGCGCCGTGTCATACGAAAAATCACTGAAAAGTACGGACCGATTACATATAAAAAAGGAATTTAACTATGGAAGAAATTCTCTGTATTGGATGTGGAGCAACCATTCAGACGACAGACAAGGCTGGTCTTGGATTTACTCCCCAGTCGGCACTTGAAAAAGGTTTGGAGACTGGCGAAGTTTATTGCCAACGCTGTTTTCGTCTCCGCCATTACAATGAAATCACAGATGTCCAGTTGACAGACGATGATTTTCTCAAGCTCTTGCACGAGGTGGGAGACAGTGATGCCTTGGTAGTGAATGTCATTGACATCTTTGATTTCAATGGATCAGTTATCCCAGGCTTACCGCGCTTTGTATCGGGCAATGATGTCCTCTTGGTGGGAAATAAAAAAGATATCCTGCCCAAGTCTGTTAAACCGGGCAAGATTAGCCAGTGGCTGATGGAGCGTGCCCACGAAGAAGGACTTCGTCCAGTGGATGTCGTCCTGACTTCAGCACAGAATAAGCATGCTATTAAGGAAGTCATTGACAAGATTGAACACTACCGTAAGGGCCGCGATGTCTACGTAGTTGGGGTAACCAACGTTGGAAAATCAACTCTCATCAATGCAATTATCCAAGAAATCACGGGTGACCAGAATGTCATCACGACTTCACGATTCCCAGGAACAACCTTGGACAAGATTGAGATTCCGCTTGACGATGGATCTTATATCTACGATACGCCGGGAATCATCCACCGTCACCAGATGGCCCACTACTTGACGGCTAAAAATCTCAAGTATGTCAGCCCTAAAAAGGAAATTAAGCCCAAAACCTATCAGCTTAATCCTGAACAAACCCTATTTTTAGGTGGTCTTGGACGCTTTGACTTCATATCAGGAGAAAAGCAAGGATTCACAGCTTTCTTTGACAATGAACTCAAACTCCACCGTACCAAGCTAGAAGGCGCTAGTGCTTTTTACGACAAGCACCTAGGAACCCTTCTGACACCACCAAATAGCAAGGAGAAAGAAGATTTTCCAAAATTAGTCCAGCATGTATTTACCATCAAGGACAAGACTGACTTAGTCATTTCAGGACTCGGCTGGATCCGCGTAACAGGCACCGCCAAAGTCGCCGTCTGGGCACCAGAAGGCGTCGCAGTCGTCACACGAAAAGTAATTATTTAAAATAAAATCACTGAGCGAACAAAGTGAGCTCATAAAAAGATAGTTATTGTCATGGTGTGATTGCCAATCGTTAGATTGGCAAGGGGCACAATTGAGATCTAGGCTCAATTGTGAGGTCAGGAAATCCATTTTTCAAAGATGAAGTCTTTGAAAAATTAGTTCCGACCGTCCCCCACCACCTAAAATAACTATCAAAAAAGGAAGAAAGATCATGTCATTAACATCGAAACAACGTGCCTTCCTCAACAGCCAGGCACACACCCTCAAACCCATCATACAAATCGGAAAAAATGGACTCAACGACCAAATAAAAACCAGCGTTCGTCAAGCTCTTGATGCCCGTGAATTAATCAAGGTAACGCTCTTGCAAAACACAGATGAAAACATCCATGAAGTAGCTGAAATCTTGGAAGAAGAAATTGGTGTAGATACTGTCCAAAAAATCGGACGCATCTTGATCTTGTTTAAACAATCCAACAAGAAAGAAAATCGCAAGATTTCCAAGAAAGTTAAAGAAATCTAAGACCGAAACTCCAAGAAACTGTTTTTACAGAGAATTAAAGGAAGACGAGCCTATGGCAATCGAATTATTGACTCCCTTTACCAAGGTAGAGTTGGAGCCAGAAATCAAGGAGAAAAAACGAAAACAAGTTGGGATTTTAGGGGGGAATTTTAACCCCGTTCACAATGCCCATCTTGTTGTGGCGGACCAAGTACGACAACAGTTAGGACTGGACCAGGTCCTGCTCATGCCTGAATATCAGCCACCTCATGTAGACAAAAAAGAAACCATCTCTGAACACCACCGTCTCAAGATGCTTGAATTGGCGATTGAGGGGATCGAAGGCCTAGCCATTGAAACTATTGAGCTAGAGCGCAAGGGCATTTCCTACACCTACGACACCATGAAGATTTTGACAGAGCAACATTCAGATACGGATTATTACTTCATTATCGGAGCTGATATGGTCGACTATCTGCCTAAGTGGTATCGGATTGATGAGCTGGTCGACATGGTTCAGTTTGTGGGAGTTCAGCGCCCACGCTACAAGGCAGGGACTTCCTATTCTGTTATCTGGGTGGATGTGCCCCTCATGGATATCTCATCCAGCATGGTGCGTGACTTCATTGCCCAAGGTCGGAAACCCAACTTTCTCCTACCTCAGGCTGTGCTAGACTACATCGAGAAGGAGGGACTCTACTGATGGCCTATCAAGACTATATCAATTGCTCCCGTGAGGCTTTGTTGGAAAAAATGGCAGAGCTTCTACCTGAAAAACGCTTAACCCATTGCTTGGGTGTGGAGCGTGCAGCCATAGAACTAGCTCAGCGCTTTGGTGTGGATAGTGAGAAAGCAGGCTTAGCAGGTCTTCTTCATGATTATGCTAAAAAGTTGTCAGATCAGGAATTTCTAAACTTGATTGACCGATATCAGCTAGACCCTGACCTCAAAAACTGGGGCAACAATGTCTGGCATGGGATGGTCGGCATCTACAAAATCAAGGAAGATTTGAACTTGCAAGATCCTGAAATCCTGCGAGCCATTGAAATCCATACAGTCGGAGCTGGTCAGATGACCGACCTAGACAAGGTTATCTACGTCGCAGACTATATCGAGCACAATCGTGCCTTTCCAGGAGTGGATCAGGCACGTGAGATTGCGAGTCTTTCGCTTAATAAGGCAGTGGCTTACGAAACAGCGCGAACTGTGGAGCATTTAGCTCATCAGGGATTTCCTATCTATCCCCAAACCCTTGCAACCTATAACGCCTATGTGCACTATTTGAAAGAGGACTAAATGAAGACAGCTTTTATAATCATTGATGTTCAGAATATTTTAGTGGAAACTGGGTTTCAGGCAAAAGGTCTATTGGAAAAAATTTCTTATTTACAAAACCAGGCTAGAAGCAAGAATATCGAAATCATCTATGTTCAACATATTGAGGACTCTGAAGCTCAAACATCAGAAGATTGGCAGTTATCTGAGTTTTTAAATCGAAAACCTAATGAAAAGGTCTTTCAGAAGAAGTATAACAGTATTTTCAAAGAAACTGGTTTAAAAGAATACTTGGATAAACAGGGAATTGAAAAATTAGTTTTATGTGGTATGCAGACAGAATATTGTGTGGATACCTCTGTCAAGGTTGCCTTTGAATATGGCTATCAGCTTATTATTCCAGAAGGAACTTGCACAACGTTTGATGGGAATGATATTCCAGCAGAAACGATAAATGAATTTTATGAGGGCATTTGGGAGGGGCGCTTTACAGATGTCCTAGATTACAAACATATTTTCTAAAAAGAGGACTAAATGAACGAAAAAGAATTACTAGAACTAGTCGTGAAAGCGGCTGATGAGAAACGTGCGGAGGATATCCTCGCACTTGATGTACAAGATTTGACCAGTGTTACAGACTACTTTGTCATCACGAGCTCGATGAATAGCCGTCAGTTAGACGCTATCGCTGATAATATCCGTGAAAAAGTAGCTCAAGCTGGTGTTAAAGGCAGCCATGTCGAAGGTGATGCAGCTGGAGGCTGGGTCTTGCTGGACCTTGGCGGTGTCGTTGTGCATATCTTCTCAGAAGAAATGCGTGCCCACTATAACCTAGAAAAACTATGGCATGAGGCGAATTCAGTAGATTTATCTGAAACTTTGGCGTAGAAGATGAACTCAGTTGTAGTCAACTGGGTTTATTTGCTTATTTTAAAAGGAAAGTGATAGAAAGGTAAGGGCGTCGTGTTTGGTTGATGTTGAAACTGAACACGAGCTAAAAGCTGTGAGAAAAAGAGTAACTTCCTTTGTATCTGATGATACGGCAGAAAGTTTCCTATTTTCTCTTTGCTTTTAACGCTCTTTGTATCTTAATTATGGCGACATATGAAACTTTTGCGGCTGTTTATGATGCGGTGATGGATGATAGTTTATACGACAAATGGACGGATTTTTCGCTGCAACATTTGCCAAAAACCAAGGAGAGAAAGAAACTCTTGGAGTTGGCTTGTGGGACAGGCATCCAGTCTGTGCGCTTTTCTCAGGCTGGTTTTGATGTGACGGGGCTTGACTTGAGTGCAGATATGCTGAAGATTGCGGAGAAGAGAGCTGCTTCAACCAAGCAAAAGATTGATTTTATTGAAGGCAATATGTTGGATTTATCCAAGGTGGGTAAATACGACTTTGTCACTTGCTATTCAGACTCTATCTGCTACATGCAGGATGAGGTCGAGGTAGGGGACGTCTTTAAAGAAGTGTATAATGCTCTTAACGAAGATGGGGTATTTATCTTTGATGTACATTCGACCTACCAGACAGATGAAGTTTTCCCAGGCTATTCTTACCATGAAAATGCAGAAGATTTTGCCATGCTCTGGGATACTTATGAGGATGCGGCACCTCATTCCATCGTGCATGAGTTGACCTTTTTCGTCAAGGAAGCAGACGGTTCCTTTAGTCGCCACGATGAAGTGCATGAGGAACGGACCTACGAGGTCTTGACCTATGATATTTTGCTGGAACAGGCTGGATTTAAGTCATTCAAACTTTATGCGGACTTTGAGGACAAGGAGCCAACAGAAACCAGTAGACGTTGGTTTTTTGTCGCGCAGAAGTAGGAGAACATCATGACCATCTCAGGTATTATCGCAGAGTTCAATCCTTTTCATAGTGGGCATAAATACCTGCTTGAGCAGGCGAAGGGGCTGAAAATCGTTGCCATGTCAGGGAATTTCATGCAGCGTGGAGAGCCTGCTATCGTGGACAAGTGGACACGGGCTCAAATGGCACTGGAGAATGGAGCAGACCTGGTAGTGGAATTGCCCTTTTTAGTCAGTGTTCAGGCAGCGGATTTCTTTGGACAAGGAGCAGTAGATATCTTGGATCGGTTGGGCATTGATAGCCTAGCTTTTGGGACGGAGGAAGTTCTGGATTATCAGAAAATTGCTGACCTATACACGGAGCAAGTTGCTGAGATGGAGAAATTTGTAGATAATCTGCCGGACTCTCTCTCTTATCCACAGAAAACCCAAGCCATGTGGCAGGAATTTGCAGGTCTTGATTTTTCAGGCAATACGCCTAATCATGTCCTTGCTCTGGCCTATGCCAAGGCGGTTGCAGGACGCAACATCAAACTGCATCCGATTCAGCGTCAGGGGGCAGGTTATCATTCTGTGGACAAGGATGTGGACTTCGCCTCGGCGACAGCCCTCCGTCAGCACCAGAGGGACAAAGATTTCTTAGAACGCTTTATGCCCTCTGTTGCCCTCTTTGAGCAGGCCTGTAAGGTGAGCTGGGATGACTATTTTCCCTTGCTCCACTATCAAATCTTGTCAAATCCAGACCTAACGACCATCTATCAGGTCAATCAAGAAATGGCTGTGCGTATTAAAGAGGCTATTAAAACAGCTCAGTCTGTTGACGAATTGGTCGAGGCGGTTGCCACTAAGCGATACACCAAAGCGCGTGTCAGACGCCTCTTGACCTATATCCTGGTGCAGGCCAGAGAAAGCGACTTGCCAGAAGCCATCCATGTCCTTGGCTTTACCGAAAAAGGCAGACAACATCTTAAGTCTCTGAAAGACCAAGTCCAACTAGTCAGCCGAATTGGCAAAGAACCTTGGGATACCATGACCCAAAAGGCAGACCAGATTTACCAACTAGGACAGCCAAGCATCGCAGAGCAGAATTTCGGCAGGGTGCCCATTAGAATAGAAACAAACTAAGTCTACTGAAAGGTGGACTTTTTTGCTTCGTTTTTCGTGGAAATTTAAATTTTTAAAGATTCTTAATTTTGCTTGAATATCCAAGGGATTTCTTCTAAAATTCACACAAAACTCTTCAATTTGGGTTTGTGAAAATCGGTTTTTTATGATAGAATATTAAGGAATGTATGTCATTCGATAAACAAATTTAATGAGGTAAAAACATGGAAATCATGACACTTGCGATTGCTGTTTTTGCCGTCATCATTGGTTTAGTCATTGGATATGTCAGCATCTCAGCTAAGATGAAATCATCTCAAGAGGCTGCAGAGTTGATGCTTCTAAATGCTGAACAAGAAGCAACTAATTTACGAGGACAAGCTGAGCGTGAAGCGGATTTACTGCTAAATGAAGCCAAGAGCGAAAGCAAGTCTCTTAAAAAAGAAGCACTATTGGAGGCCAAAGAGGAAGCCAGAAAATACCGTGAAGAAGTGGACGCTGAATTTAAGTCAGAACGTCAGGAGCTCAAGCAAATTGAAAGTCGTTTGACGGAGAGAGCTACGAGCCTTGACCGTAAGGACGACAATTTGACGAACAAAGAAAAAACACTTGAACAAAAAGAACAAAGTATTTCTGATAGAGCAAAAAACCTTGATGCACGTGAAGAGCAATTAGAGGAAGTCGAAAGACAAAAAGAAGCTGAACTTGAACGTATCGGCTCGCTTTCCCAAACTGAGGCTCGAGATATTATCTTGGCTCAAACAGAGGAAAACTTAACTAAGGAAATTGCTAGCCGCATTCGTGAGGCAGAGCAAGAAGTGAAGGAACGTTCAGACAAGATTGCCAAGGATATTTTGGTGCAAGCCATGCAGCGTATCGCTGGCGAGTATGTAGCGGAGTCAACAAACTCTACAGTTCACCTACCAGACGATACCATGAAGGGACGCATTATCGGACGCGAAGGTCGAAATATTCGTACCTTTGAAAGTTTGACAGGGGTCGATGTGATTATCGACGATACACCGGAAGTGGTGACCTTGTCAGGGTTTGATCCGATTCGTCGTGAAATTGCTCGTATGACCATGGAAATGTTGCTCAAGGATGGCCGCATCCACCCAGCTCGTATTGAGGAGTTGGTAGAGAAGAACCGTCAAGAGATTGACAATAAGATCCGTGAATATGGTGAGGCTGCTGCCTATGAGATTGGTGCGCCTAACCTCCATCCAGACTTGATGAAGATCATGGGACGCTTGCAGTTCCGTACTTCTTATGGACAAAATGTCTTGCGTCATTCGATTGAGGTTGCTAAGTTATCTGGTATCATCGCCAGTGAACTTGGTGAAAATGCAGCTCTTGCCCGCCGTGCTGGATTCCTTCATGACATCGGGAAAGCTATTGACCGCGAGGTTGAAGGCAGTCACGTTGAGATTGGCACGGAGTTAGCTCGTAAGTATAAGGAACACCCAGTTGTGGTGAATACTATTGCTAGCCACCACGGTGATGTCGAAGCTGAAAGCGTCATTGCAGTGATCGTTGCTGCAGCAGATGCCTTGAGTGCAGCGCGTCCAGGTGCTCGTAGCGAGTCTCTTGAAAGCTACATCAAGCGTCTCCATGATTTGGAAGAAATTGCCAATGGCTTTGAAGGGGTGCAAAATAGCTTCGCCCTTCAAGCAGGACGTGAAATCCGTATCATGGTTAATCCAGGACAAATCAAAGACGACAAAGTCACAATCTTGGCTCACAAAGTTCGTGAGAAAATTGAAAACAATCTCGATTACCCGGGAAATATCAAGGTAACCGTGATCCGCGAACTTCGTGCAGTAGATTATGCTAAATAAATAAGAAAGAGCAGTTGAAAAATTACTGCTTTTTTGTTACACTAGATAGAAAGACTGTAGAAGGATAACTGATGCTATCATCAGTATCCGAGAGAAATTTCACTTTATTTCACAGACTAACTAAAGGAGACATAATGGCAGACCGAGGCTTGCTGATCGTTTTTTCTGGTCCTTCAGGAGTTGGGAAAGGAACGGTTAGAAGAGAGATTTTTGAGAGTTCTGAGAATCAATTTCAATACTCTGTATCGATGACGACGCGTGCGCAACGTCCTGGTGAAGTGGACGGGGTGGACTATTTCTTCCGTACTCGTGAAGAGTTTGAAGAGCTGATCCGTCAAGGTCAGATGTTGGAATATGCAGAATATGTCGGTAACTACTATGGGACTCCTCTAACCTATGTCAATGAAACTTTGGACAAGGGAATCGATGTCTTTCTTGAGATTGAAGTCCAAGGAGCCCTTCAGGTTAAGAAAAAGGTTCCAGACGCTGTCTTTATCTTTCTAACGCCACCAGATTTGGATGAATTGCAAGATCGTTTGGTGGGTCGTGGAACAGATAGTGCAGAAGTGATTGCCCAACGAATCGAAAAAGCCAAGGAAGAAATTGCCCTCATGCGTGAGTATGATTATGCCATTGTCAACGATCAGGTGCCCCTCGCTGCTGAACGTGTCAAGCGTGTGATCGAAGCAGAACACTTCCGTGTGGACCGTGTCATTGGTCACTATCAGGAGATGTTGCCAAAATCTCCAACTACTCGATAAACTATAGGAAACAGGTACAAGCAAATGATGTTAAAACCCTCTATTGATACCTTGCTCGACAAGGTGCCATCAAAATATTCACTCGTAATCTTGGAAGCAAAACGTGCCCACGAACTAGAAGCAGGCGCGCCAGCAACTCAAGAGTTTAAGTCTGAAAAATCAACTCTTCGTGCTTTAGAAGAAATCGAGTCTGGAAACGTTACGATTCACCCAGATCCAGAAGGAAAACGTGAAGCGGTTCGTCTCCGTATCGAAGAAGAAAAACGCCGCAGAGAAGAAGAAGAAAAGAAAATCAAAGAGCAAATTGCTAAAGAAAAAGAAGATGGTGAAAAAATTTAAGGTTGGGGGGACTCAATCTTATTTTTTCTATTGCAAGAATTTACTGACAAGAAGGAGGTGAGAAGATGGCGAACGCAAAGATTATCGTGGATGTTCCCCTGATGCAGACGGACCAGCCCTATAGTTACAAGGTCCCTGAGGAATTTGTAGAGATGCTAGAAGTCGGTATGCGGGTTCATGTCCCCTTCGGTAAAGGCAATCGTTTGATCCAAGGGATTGTTCTTGGCTTGGAGTCCCAGTCGGATGAAGAAGTGGCAGATCAGGACCTGAAAGAGATTGCAGAGGTGCTAGACTTTTCTCCAGTCTTGACTCAGGAGCAACTCTGGCTGGCTGAGGAGCTACGTAAGTCAGTCTTTTCTTACAAGATCTCCATTCTAAAAGCCATGCTTCCAGGATTTTTAAACTCCAGCTATGATAAGATTCTCTATCCTCTAGAAAGCCTAAGTCAGGCAGTCAAAGAGCGCTTGTTTGGTTCTGAAGATTCGCTAGCCTTTTCTTCTCTAAACCTTGCCAAGCAGGCAGAAATGATGCGCTTGACCAGAAAAGGTCTGCTCTGCTTAGAATACCAGGCAGTCGATCAGAAGAAGGTCAAGACCCAGTCTTGGTATGAAGTCCATGTTGAGCAGTTAGAAGGTATTGAGATTTCTGCGCGTGCTAAGAAAAAGGCAGAGCTAAGAGACTATTTGCTTGCTCATGCGGAAAGTGCTCCTCTGGCTAGTTTATTAGAGTCCTATTCGCGAGAGCAAGTCAACTTTTTTGTGGATCAAGGAGCTCTAACCTTAGTTCAAAAGGAAGTGCAACGTTCAGCTGCTTATTTCGAAGGCATTGAAGCAAGTAGACCTTTGGAGCTGAATCCAGAGCAAAGACAAGCTCGCGATACGGTTATCAGTGCTATTGGCAGTCAGCAACCTCCTTTCCTCCTTCAAGGGATTACAGGAAGTGGGAAGACCGAGGTTTACTTGCAGATTATCCAAGGAGCCTTGGACAAGGGCAAGACAGCCATTTTGCTGGTACCTGAGATCTCTCTGACACCTCAGATGACAGAGCGTTTCATTGCTCGTTTTGGCGAGAAAGTAGCCATCCTTCACTCTGGTTTGTCTAATGGTGAGAAGTACGATGAATGGCGCAAGGTTGAGCGTGGAGATGCTCAAGTTGTGGTTGGCGCCAGATCGGCCATCTTTGCTCCTCTGAAAAATCTCGGTGTCATCATTATCGACGAAGAACATGAAGCTAGTTACAAGCAAGACAGCAATCCCCGATATCATGCTAGAGAGGTCGCCATTTTACGGGCTCAGTACAATCAAGCAGCCCTAGTCCTTGGTTCGGCAACACCGAGCTTAGAGAGCCGTGCGCGGGCTGGAAAAGGCGTCTATCAACACTTACGTCTGACCCAACGGGCCAATCCTTTAGCCACTATTCCTGAGGTTCAAGTGATTGACTTTCGGGACTATATCGGGCAGAATGAGACGTCAAACTTTACGCCTCCTTTGCTAGAGGCCATTCGAGATCGCCTGGATAAAAAAGAACAGGTAGTCCTCATGCTAAACCGTCGGGGCTATTCTAGCTTTGTTATGTGTAGGGAGTGTGGGACTGTGGATACTTGTCCCAACTGTGATATTTCTCTCACTCTGCACATGGATACCAAGACCATGAATTGCCATTACTGTGGCTTTTCTAAGGGCATTCCTCATGTCTGTCCAAACTGTCAGAGCCGAAGTATTCGTTACTATGGGACAGGGACTCAGAAAGCCTATGATGAGCTAGCAGAGCTCTTTCCTCAGGCCCGCATTCTGCGGATGGATGTGGATACGACCCGTAGGAAAGGCAGTCACCAAGCTCTTCTTGACCAGTTTGGGCGAGGGGAAGCAGATATCTTGCTGGGAACTCAGATGATTGCCAAGGGCTTGGATTTTCCAAATGTGACTCTGGTCGGAGTTCTTAATGCGGATACGGCCTTGAATCTGCCTGATTTTCGTTCTTCTGAGAGAACCTTCCAACTCTTGACCCAGGTGGCTGGTCGTGCAGGTCGAGCGGAAAAAGCTGGACAGGTCTTGATCCAGTCTTACAATCCAGAACACTATGCCATTCGATTTGCCAAAGACCAAGATTACGAAGGTTTTTATGCCTATGAAATGAGTATTAGGCGCCAACTCGGCTATCCGCCTTATTATTTCACTATTGGGATTACCCTCTCTCACAAGAAAGAAGAGGAGGTTGTCAAACGTGCCTATGAAGTTATGGGAATTTTGCGCTCAGGTTTATCGGAAACTAGTAAAATCCTTGGACCGACACCAAAACCCATTGCCCGTACCCACAACCTTTATCATTACCAGATTTTGATTAAATACCGTTTAGAAGATGAGCTGGGGCCAACCCTTAACCAGATCTTGGCCTTGACTCAAGAACGGGAAAATAGCGAGCTTCGTCTCAGCATTGACCACGAACCGCAGCAATTTTTATAAGAAGGAGAAGAAATGACAAAACTAATCTTTATGGGGACACCTGATTTTTCAGCGACAGTTTTGAAGGGGTTGTTATCAGACGACCGTTACGAAATTCTGGCTGTTGTGACCCAGCCAGACCGCGCTGTCGGCCGTAAAAAGGTGATCCAAGAAACCCCAGTCAAGCAGGCTGCCAAAGAAGCGGGTCTCCCTATCTACCAACCTGAAAAATTATCTGGAAGTCCAGAGATGGAAACAATTATGAATTTAGGAGCGGATGGAATTGTGACCGCTGCTTTTGGGCAATTTCTCCCAAGTAAACTCCTTGATAGCATGAATTTTGCGGTCAACATTCACGCTTCCCTTCTTCCCAAACACCGTGGTGGCGCCCCCATTCATTATGCCTTGATTCAAGGAGATGAGGAAGCTGGTGTGACCATTATGGAAATGGTCAAGGAAATGGATGCAGGAGATATGATTTCTCGCCGCAGTATTCCCATCACAGATGAGGACAATGTCGGAACCCTGTTTGAAAAATTGGCAATCGTTGGTCGTGATTTGCTTTTGGATACCCTGCCTGGCTATATTGCTGGGGAGATCAAACCTGTGACTCAGGACCCAAGTCTAGTCACTTTCTCGCCAAATATCAAGCCAGAAGAAGAGAAACTCGATTGGACTAAAACCAATCGCCAACTCTTCAACCAAATCCGTGGGATGAATCCATGGCCTGTTGCCCATACTTTTCTCAAAGGCGACCGCTTTAAGATCTATGAAGCCCTACCAGTAGAAGATCAGGGAAATCCAGGTGAAATCCTCTCAATTGGCAAGAAAGAATTAATAGTTGCAGCGGCTGAAGGTGCTCTGTCTCTCAAGCAAGTGCAACCAGCTGGTAAGCCTAAGATGGATATCGTATCCTTCCTCAACGGAGTTGGACGGACATTAACTGTAGGAGAACGATTTGGTGACTAAAGTAGAAACGGCTAGAAGTCTAGCTCTAACAGTGCTAGAGGATGTTTTTATCAACCAAGCATACTCCAATATTGCCTTAAACAAACACCTCAAGGGGAGTCAACTCTCAGCACCAGACAAGGGCTTGGTGACAGAGATTGTCTATGGAACGGTAGCCCGTAAACTGACTCTGGAATGGTACCTGTCCCACTTTATCGAAGACCGAGACAAGCTAGATAACTGGCTCTATATCCTGCTCCTTCTTAGCGCCTACCAACTTCGGTATCTGGATAAGGTTCCTAATCACGCTGTAGTCAATGAAGCGGTAGAACTAGCCAAAGCCCGTAAAAAAGGCAGTGAAAAATTGGTCAACGCCGTCCTTCGTCGTATTTTGCGAGAAGGCTGGCCAGATGTTGACAGTATCAAACGCAAAAATAAGCGTGATTCCATTGCCTATTCTATCCCGGTTTGGCTAGTATCTAAGCTCAAGGAAGAATACGGTGAAGAGCGAGCACAAGCCATCTTTAAAAGTCTCTTGGTGCGCAACAAAGCTAGCATCCGGGTGGCTGACTTGAGTCGAAAAGAGGAAATCAAAGCCGTGTTAGAGGCGACTGATTCTCCTTTGGCTCCCACTGGTCTGGTCAAGGAACAAGGCCACTTTGCAGGACATGACTTGTTTGCAGAAGGGGCCATTACCATCCAAGATGAGTCCAGTCAACTGGTTGCTCCGACTCTTGATCTACAAGGTGATGAACAGGTCCTAGATGCCTGTGCCGCTCCGGGTGGGAAAACAGCCCATATGGCTTCTTATCTCACGACAGGTCAGGTTACTGCTCTGGACTTGTATGACCATAAGTTGGACTTGATCCAAGAAAATGCGGAGCGTTTGGGTGTGGCAGATCGAGTTCAAACGCAAAAATTGGATGCCAGAAAAGTGCATGAGTTTTTCGGTCGGGACTCTTTTGATAAGATTTTGGTAGATGCTCCCTGTTCTGGTATTGGGCTCTTACGTCGCAAACCAGATATCAAATACAATAAAGAAACAGCAGATTTCACGTCCTTACAGGAAATTCAGCTGGAAATATTAGGTAGTGTTTGTCAAACACTACGTAAAGGTGGTATAATAACGTATAGTACCTGTACTATTGTCTCTGAGGAGAACTTTCAAGTCGTTGAGGCATTTTTAGAAAGTCATCCCGAGTTTGAGCAGGTTAAACTAGAACACGAATGCAAAGATATCCTGAAAGATGGCTGCATCCTGATTACTCCTGAATTGTATGGAAGTGATGGATTCTTTATTAGCCAATTTCGCAAGATATCAGAATAGGAAGGAACTGACACAATGGAAATAGCATTATTAACAGATGTTGGTCAGAAACGGACAAATAATCAGGACTATGTCAATCACTTTGTCAACCGAGCAGGACGCACTATGATCATCTTGGCTGACGGGATGGGAGGACACCGTGCAGGAAATATCGCTAGTGAGATGGCAGTCACAGACCTCGGTGTGGATTGGGTGGATACCCAAATTAACTCAGTCAATGAAGTTCGTGAGTGGTTTGCCCACTACCTGGAGATTGAAAATCAAAAAATTCATCAACTAGGTCAGGACGAAGCATACAGAGGCATGGGGACAACGCTAGAAGCTGTTGCGTTTATTGACAACCAAGCCATCTATGCTCACATTGGAGATTCTCGTATCGGTTTGATTCGTGGAGAAGAATACCACCAGTTGACGAGTGACCATTCCTTGGTCAACGAATTGCTCAAGGCTGGTCAATTGACTCCAGAAGAAGCAGAAACTCACCCTCAAAAGAATATCATCACCCAGTCTATCGGACAAAAAGATGAAATCCAGCCAGATTTTGGTATGATTACACTGGAGTCAGGAGATTATCTCTTGCTCAATAGTGATGGTTTGACCAATATGATTTCGGCAAGCGAGATTTATGATATCGTAACCAGTGATATTTCCCTAGCAGACAAGGCGGCAACCCTCATTCGCTTCGCTAACAATGCAGGAGGTTTAGACAACATTACGGTTGCCCTTGTTTATATGAACGAGGAGGCAGCAGAATGATCCAAATCGGCAAGATTTTTGCCGGGCGGTATCGGATTGTCAAGCAGATTGGTCGAGGAGGCATGGCAGATGTTTACTTGGCCAAGGATTTGATCCTAGACGGGGAAGAAGTGGCAGTGAAGGTCCTGAGGACCAACTACCAGACGGACCCGATTGCTGTGGCACGTTTCCAGCGTGAAGCGAGGGCCATGGCTGATCTGGACCATCCTCATATCGTTCGGATAACAGATATTGGTGAGGAAGACGGTCAACAGTACCTAGCTATGGAATACGTAGCAGGTCTTGACCTCAAGCGTTATATCAAAGAACACTATCCTCTTTCAAATGAAGAAGCAGTTCGGATCATGGGGCAAATCCTCTTGGCCATGCGCTTAGCCCATACTCGAGGAATTGTTCACCGGGATTTGAAACCTCAAAATATCCTCTTGACACCAGACGGCACAGCTAAGGTCACGGACTTTGGGATTGCCGTAGCCTTTGCGGAGACTAGTCTGACCCAGACAAACTCAATGTTAGGCTCTGTTCATTATTTGTCACCTGAGCAAGCGCGTGGTTCTAAAGCGACTTTCCAGAGCGATATCTATGCGATGGGGATTATCTTCTATGAAATGCTGACGGGACATATCCCTTATGATGGGGATAGTGCGGTTACGATTGCCCTCCAGCATTTCCAGAAGCCACTTCCGTCCGTCATTGCTGAAAACCCATCTGTCCCTCAGGCTTTGGAAAATGTTGTCATCAAGGCAACTGCTAAGAAATTGTCTGATCGCTATCAGTCTGTTTCGGAAATGTATGTGGACTTGTCAACTAGCTTGTCTTATAATCGTCGGAATGAGCCGAAACTGGTCTTTGACGATGCGAGTAAGGCAGACACTAAGACTTTACCTAAAGTTCCACAAAGTACACTGACATCGATTCCTAAAGCTCCGGCGCAGGAAGAACGCCCTCAGCCAAAGAAACCAACTCAACCAGTGGCAGAGCCGGCTCCAGCGCCAAAGCCAGCCAAGAAACGGAAGTTTAAGGCTCGCTATATGATTCTTTTGGCCAGTCTTCTATTGGTTGCAGCCTCTTTGGTCTGGATTTTGTCAAGAACACCAGCAACGATTGCTATTCCTAACGTGGCTGGACAAACCGTTGCAGAGGCTAAGGAAGCTCTTAAAAAATCCAAGTTTGAAGCCGGTGAAGAAAAGTCAGAAGCCAGCGATACCGTAGCAGAAGGACGTGTTATTCGAACGGATCCAGAAGCTGGTAGTGGCCGAAAAGAAGGAACCAAGGTCAATTTGATCGTTTCTTCTGGTAAGCAATCCTTCCAATTGAGCAATTACGTCGGACGCAAGTATACGGATGTCGTAGCCGAACTCAAGGAGAAGAAGGTTCCTGAAAATCTAATCAAGATGGAAGAGGAAGAATCCAATGAAAGCGAACCTGGAATAGTCCTCAGACAGACCCCTGCTTCGGGTTCGACCTATGATCTCTCAAAAGCCACTACGATTACCTTAACAGTGGCTAAGAAGGTGACTAGTGTCAGCATGCCGAACTACATCGGTTCAAGTCTCGAGTTTACAAAGAATAACTTGACTCAGATTGTCGGTGTGAAGGAAGCAAATATTGAGGTTGTAGAAGTATCGACTGCTCCTGAAGGAACCGCAGAAGGAACTGTTGTAAGTCAAACGCCAAGAGCAGGAGAACAGGTTGATCTTGCAAGTACGCGTATCAAACTTTCTATCTACAAACCAAAAACACCGCCATCAACTTCATCCTCTAATCCTGCCCAACGTGGGAACCAAGGTTCTACAACCACTCCAAACCAGGGGAACCAACAAGGAAATCAACAAGGGAACACTCCTTCTAGCAGTTCATCTAATAGTGAAGGAACTCACGAAAGTTCTCGAGATTAAACGAATCTTTGTCATGATTTCATGACAAAGATTTTTTTTCACAAGATTTTGTGATAAAATATAGGAAGTAGAAAAAAGGAGGAGAAAATGGACGAATCGAGAGAGTTGAATGCCGTCATTGATGTGATTATGCTAGCAGGAACCATTCTCCTGAAAAGTGGCTCAGAGATTCATCGGGTTGAGGATACTATGATCCGTATTGCCCATTCGCAGGGAATAATGGATTGCAATGTTCTTGCCATGCCCGCAGCTATTTTCTTTTCTATTGAAAACACCAATATTTCTCGGATGAAACGGGTGACGTCATCCTCTTATAACATTGAAAAAGTCTGCGATGTCAACCAGGTATCACGAGAGCTTGTTGGTGGCCAGATTGATCTTTCTACAGCCTTTCAAAAGCTGAAGGAAATCAGAAATCAAGCTCTTCCTTATAGTAAGTTCCAAGTGACCATCGCAGCGACCCTCAGTGCCCCTTTCTTCTCGATTATGTTTGGAGGCAATATCTATGATGCTTTTGGTGCGGCTATTGCGACTTTATTTGGATTTGCCTTCTCTCTCTACGTAGAGAGGTTTGTCCGCATTCCTTTTGTAACAGCCTTTGCAGGAGCCTTTGTTTTTGGCTTGATTGCCCAGTTCTGGGCCCGTTATACTGGATTTCCTTCGACGGCAGACCTGATTATAGCAGGAGCCGTCATGCCCTTTGTTCCAGGGATTGCTCTGACCAATGCGGTTCGGGATATCATGACCAACCATATCAACTCTGGTATGAGCAAGATGTTTGAATCTTTGCTTATTACCCTCGCTTTAGGGGCTGGCACCTCTGTCGCCCTGGTTTTGATGACATAAGATGACTCTAACAAGTATTTTGCTCCAAGCAGTGGCGAGTTTACTCGCCATCATCACCTTTCTAATCGTACTGAATGTTCAACGCTCCATGCTCCTACCTGGTGGTATTTTGGGAATGGGTGTTTGGCTCCTCTATCTCGTGCTCAAAGAACCAACCAATGTTATTATTGCGACCTTTATCGCAGCAGTAATTGGCTCTTGCATCAGTCAGATTTTAAGTATTGTCTATAAGACACCAGCGGTGGTCTTTGTCTTGGCTATTCTTGCCCCCTTGGTGCCAGGTTATTTATCCTATCGAACGACAGCTTTCTTTGTGACAGGCGATTACAGCCATGCTATTGCCAGCGCGACTTTGGTGGTTATGTTAGCCCTCGTTATTTCTATTGGAATGGCAAGTGGAACGGTAATTCTAAAGCTTTATTACTACATCCGAAAACAACGAGGAATCTCTTCCTAATGCAGTCAAAGCAAAGACTTGATTTGTTGAATCAAGTCTTTTTTCTCTCTTTTGTTCCTATTTGTGATAAAATAGAATGAAACGATTTTTTACAATGAATGAAAAAACAGAGGTAAATATGACAATCGGTATTGATAAGATTGGTTTTGCGACCAGTCAATATGTCTTGAAATTACAAGACTTAGCAGAAGTGAGGGGAGTTGACCCCGAAAAATTTAGCAAGGGACTCTTGTTAAATGAAATTAGTATTGCGCCACTGACTGAGGACATTGTTACCTTGGCAGCTAGTGCAAGCAACTCTATCCTCACAGATAAAGAAAAAGAAGAAATCGACATGGTCATTGTGGCGACCGAGTCAGGAATTGACCAGAGTAAGGCAGCGGCAGTCTTTGTTCATGGCCTATTAGGCATTCAGCCTTTCGCCCGTAGCTTTGAAATCAAAGAAGCCTGCTATGGAGCGACAGCTGCCCTTCATTATGCTAAATTGCATGTGGAGAATTCTCAAGAGTCTAAGGTTTTGGTCATCGCCAGTGATATTGCCAAGTATGGTGTAGGAACTCCAGGTGAACCAACTCAGGGTGCTGGAAGTGTGGCGATGTTAATCACCCAAAATCCTCGCATCATGGCCTTTAACAATGATAACGTTGCCCAAACGCGTGACATCATGGATTTCTGGCGTCCGAACTACTCAAGCACTCCTTATGTAAACGGCATGTACTCGACCCAACAGTATCTTGATTGCCTGACAACGACTTGGGATGAATACAAGAAACGCTATGATTGGACTATGGATGACTTTGCGGCTATCTGCTTCCACTTGCCTTATCCTAAGTTGGCCCTAAAAGGCTTGCGCAAGATGATGGACAAGACTCTATCTCAGGAGAAGCAGGATAGTTTGCAAGAAAACTTTGATAAGTCCATTCTCTATAGTCAGATGATTGGGAATATCTACACAGGTTCCCTCTTCCTCGGTCTTCTCTCCCTTTTGGAAAATGCAGAGACTTTGAAGGCTGGAGATAAAATTGCCCTCTACAGTTACGGAAGTGGAGCGGTGTCAGAGTTCTTTAGTGGTGAATTGGTCGAAGGCTATGAGGCTTACCTTGATAAGGATCGCTTGAGTAAACTCAAGAAACGTACAGCATTGTCTGTTGCAGACTATGAAAAAGTCTTCTTCGAAGACTTGCAGTTGGATGAGTCTGGCTCAGCTCAATTTGCAGGTTATGAACATCAAGACTACGCCTTGGTTGAAATTGTCGACCACCAACGCCGTTATAGCAAGGTTGAAAAATAATGAAGATAAGTTGGAATGGATTTTCTAAAAAATCATACCAAGAGCGCCTGGAGTTGTTGCGAGCTCAGGCGCTCCTTAGTCCTGAAAAGCAAACCAGTCTGGAGCAGGATGAACAGGTCAGTTTGGCAGTTGCAGACCAGCTGAGTGAAAATGTGGTAGGAACTTTTTCTCTGCCTTATTCGATCATTCCAGAACTTTTGGTGAACGGTCAGGACTATACAGTTCCCTATGTGACAGAAGAACCCTCAGTGGTTGCTGCGGCCAGCTATGCAAGTAAAATCATCAAGCGGTCTGGTGGCTTTACTGCTCAAGTACATGAGCGCCAGATGATTGGGCAGGTAGCCCTTTATCAAGTTGCTGATCCTGAACAAGCGCAAGAGAAGATTTCCAGCAAGAAAGCCGAACTCTTGGAACTTGCCAATCAAGCCTATCCTTCTATCGTCAAACGTGGAGGCGGGGCGCGTGATTTACATGTAGAGCAGATCAAAGGTGAAACAGACTTTCTCGTTGTTTATCTCCATGTTGATACTCAGGAAGCCATGGGAGCCAATATGCTCAACACCATGCTGGAAGCCTTGAAGCCAGTCTTAGAAGAACTCAGTCAAGGACAGAGTCTTATGGGAATTTTGTCCAACTACGCGACTGATTCTCTGGTGACAGCAAGTTGTCGTATCGCCTTTCGCTACTTGAGTCCCCAAAGGGACCAAGGACGAGAAATTGCGGAGAAAATAGCCTTGGCTAGCCAGTTTGCGCAGGCTGATCCTTACAGAGCGGCTACTCATAATAAAGGGATTTTTAACGGTATTGATGCCATTTTAATCGCCACGGGTAATGACTGGCGTGCTATCGAAGCTGGGGCCCATGCCTTTGCCAGTCGAGATGGACGCTATCAAGGTCTTAGTCAATGGAAGCTGGACATGGAAAGAGAAGAATTGGTTGGTGAGATGACATTACCCATGCCGGTAGCTACAAAGGGTGGCTCTATTGGACTCAACCCACGTGTAGCCCTCAGTCATGAACTACTAGGAAATCCTTCAGCCAAGGAATTAGCTCAAATTATCGTGTCCATCGGTCTTGCCCAAAACTTTGCGGCCCTCAAAGCCTTGGTAAGTACGGGCATCCAGCAAGGCCACATGAAATTGCAGGCCAAATCTCTAGCTCTCCTAGCAGGTGCTAGTGAGTCTGAAGTTGCTCCCCTCGTTGAGCGCCTCATCGCAGATAAAACCTTTAACTTAGAGACAGCCCAGCGCTATCTGAAAAGTTTACGATCATAAAAAACTCAGACGAAGCAGTCTGAGTTTTCTTGTGTTTATACTCAATGAAAATCAAAAAGCAAACTAGGAAGCTAGCCGCAGGCTGCTCAAAACACTGTTTTGAGGTTGCAGATGGACGCTGAAGTGGTTTGAAGAGATTTTCGAAGAGTATTAAATACTTTTTCCTGGTAATAGGGTGACTGGTAAGAAGTAACCAGTTGTCGCAACTTCCTTGCCTTCAATCTTCTGCAAGAGGAGATCGACAGTGAGTTGGGCAATCTCTTTCATAGGTTGCTTAATCGTTGTCAGGTGAGGATAGTAGTTCTCGATAAAGTAAGTCCCATCATAGCCGATGACCTTGAGCTCATCAGGAACAGAAATTCCCAGCTCTTGAGCGATTTTGATCACTAGAATAGCTGTCAAATCATCTGAAGCAAAAATTGCATCTGGTTTCTGATGGGTCAAGATGTTCTTGATTTCCATTTCTTTTCGGACGGGCGAAAAGTCACTGGAAACATTGATAATAGGCGCTTTTGGGAGTACAGAGGCAAAGCCAGCATGGCGCAGTCCAGTCGGTGAATTCGAGTTATCATTTCCTGTAATCATGATGATAGACTGGGCTCCAGTCTTAACCAGAGTTTGGGCTGCGAGGACCCCGCCACCGTAGTTATCAGAGGAGACGACAGGGATGTCTGGTGACAAGTTTCGGTCAAAGGAAATGATCGGTGCCGTCACACGATTGTAGTCTTCGATTCCCAAGTTGTGACTTCCAGAAATGATACCATCGACCTGGTTGGCCTCCAGCATTTCAATGTACTCCCGTTCTTTTTCAGAGTCGTGTTCGCTGTTACAGATGATGGTCTTGTAGCCATTCTTGAAGAGTTGGTGTTCCAACTTGTCAATCAACTCCGCATAAAAGACATGACTGATGTTTGGAAAAATGAGTCCAATCAACTTGGCAGATTTTCCTTGAAGACTTCGAGCCAGATTATTGGGCTTGTAGCCTAGCTCTCGCATGGCTTCATTAACCTTTTGGATGGTTTTCTCAGATAGATAACCCTTTTTATTGATGACCCGTGAGACGGTAGTAGGGCTGACGCCTGCAAGTTTTGCGACATCAGTTAGTTTTGCGACCATAATCTAATTCATAGTAAGTTCCAGTTGGGTTTCCAAACTTGATGAGGATACCGTTTTGATCCACATGTGGGAAGACACGACCAGAAAATACTTTTTCTCCTTTATTGATGAAAATTTCAAATACTGACTTATCGATGAAGATAGTGGCAGTAGTAGCTTGGTTATCGATAGGGCAAGAACGAGTCGTACCAAATTCTTGGGCGTACTGTTCACCAGCCTGACTACGATCCACTGTCACCTGTCCATTGACAAGGTCAAAGCTGATTGAAAGCCCCTTGCCTTCTTTATCAGCAAGTAAGACAATCTCGCTTTGGCTATTGGCCTCCAAGTTGAGCTCGAGTTCATAGGTGTTATTGGTTTGAGTACGATTTGAGAAGACCTCTTCAGAAGAACGAAGTTCTTTGACAGCTGAGACAGGATATTGGTAGAGTTTGCCATCTTTGATAGTGAGTTCTTTGATCAATGAGAAGGTTCCTTGGTGGTCAAAACGGTCAGATGGGTAAGAAACATCTGGTAACCCAAGCCAGCTTACTGCCAATGTACGTCCATCCGGAGCGTTGAAGGCTTGAGTCGCATAGGCTTCAAAACCATAGTCTAGATTTTGCAATGGAGACACATCTACCATTTTGGCATTTTCAGGATCAAAGGAAGCCCCGATTTTGTACATATTTGGATAGATATTATCATAGTCTAGAACAATCTTATCCAATCCTTGTGGACAGTAGAGAAGGACAGGTTGCTCCCCTACAAAGACCAGATTTGGGCATTCCATCATGTAGGCAGTGCGGTCGTTAGCAAAGTCAAGGTCACCAACCGCTTGCCAGTTTGTATAATCATTGTCCACAGCCTTGTAGAGACGAACGAAGCCTTTTTTCTCCAAGTCCTGTCCACCGACGATAGCATAATATTGACCTTTAAAGTTAAAAATTTGTGGATCGCGGAAGTGGTCAGTAGAGTCTGCTGGCTGGTCAATCAAGATCTTGTCAATCTTTGTAATCTTGCCATCCTTATCCATCAAAGCACCAATCTGGTAGGGGTGACGGATCCAGTTTTCATCACGGACATTTCCAGTATAAAATAGGAACAACTGATCGCCAAACTGCATGGCAGAACCAGAGTAGGCACCGTGGCTATCTAATGGAGTATCTGGCAAAACTTTGACTCCAGTTTCTGTAAAGTGCACCAAATCCTCACTTTCAAGCTGCACCCAAGACTTCAACCCATGGGCTGCGCCAAAGGGGAAGTTCTGGTAAAAGAGAATCCATTTGCCATCAAAATAAGAAAAGCCATTTGGATCATTGAGAAGCCCTATTTTAGGCTCGACATGGTAACGAGTATGCCAAGGAGATTGTGCCATCTTTTCCTTGATTTGCTTGATTTCATCATTAGACCAATCTTCATAGCGTCTGTAACGGCGCTCGGTTGTCCATTCCATTTTATCTTTCCTCCATAAGTTCTATTCTACTATTAATAGTAAACGTTTTCGGCAAAAAAAGCAAGTCTTTTATGTTAAAAAAAAGAAAAATATGTCAAACGATTGCCATAAATCAAGTAAAGGGAATCTGGCAAATTTTCACGAAAAAATGAAAGAAAATGTAAATAAAAGCCTTGAACCCTCAAGTTTAAAGATATTTTTTTTTGAGGAAAAAGAGAATATCCCTCAAAAACGCGCAGAAATAATCAGAGAAAAAAGAAAGGGAATAAAATTTTCTGCAAAACGCTTGACATATTTTAGAAACGTGATAAAATAATAGTCGTAGGGCGAATAAAATCGCTTTCAAACAAGAACAAAATTTTATAAGGAGATTTTTGCAAATGAACAATCAGGATATTGCAAAAAAGGTCATCGAAGCCCTTGGCGGACGTGAAAATGTCAACAGTGTAGCCCACTGTGCAACTCGTCTACGTGTCATGGTCAAAGATGAAGGGAAAATCAATAAGGAAGTGATTGAGAACTTGGATAAAGTTCAAGGAGCTTTCTTTAACTCAGGCCAATACCAAATCATATTTGGGACTGGTACAGTAAACAAGATGTATGACGAAGTGGTTGCACTTGGTTTGCCAACATCTTCTAAAGAAGATATGAAAGCAGAAGCTGCTAAACAAGGAAATTGGTTCCAACGTGCTATCCGTACTTTCGGTGACGTCTTCGTTCCAATCATTCCAGTTATCGTAGCAACTGGTCTCTTCATGGGTGTTCGTGGTCTCTTGACTGCTCTTGGAATGACACTTCCAGAAGATGTGACAACTTATACTCAGATCTTGACAGACACTGCCTTTATTATCTTGCCAGGTTTGGTTGTTTGGTCAACTTTCCGTGTATTCGGTGGTAACCCAGCTGTTGGTATCGTTCTTGGTATGATGCTCGTTTCTGATTCACTTCCAAATGCCTGGGCTGTTGCGTCTGGTGGTGAAGTAACTGCAATGCAGTTCTTCGGATTTATCCCAGTTGTAGGTTTGCAAGGTTCAGTTCTTCCAGCCTTCATCATCGGGGTTGTCGGAGCTAAGTTTGAAAAAGCAGTTCGTAAGGTTGTTCCAGATGTACTTGACCTCTTGGTAACACCGTTTGTAACACTCCTTGTAATGTCAATCCTTGGATTGTTTGTTATCGGACCAGTCTTTCACGTTGTTGAAAACTACATTCTCATTGGAACAAAAGCTATTCTTAACTTGCCATTCGGACTTGGTGGTTTCTTGATTGGTGGAGTTCACCAATTAATCGTCGTATCAGGTGTTCACCACATCTTCAACTTGCTTGAAGTTCAATTGCTTGCTGCTGACCACGCTAACCCATTCAACGCTATCATTACTGCAGCTATGACTGCTCAAGGTGCTGCAACTGTTGCCGTTGGTGTGAAAACTAAAAATCCTAAACTTAAAACTCTTGCTTTCCCAGCTGCTCTTTCTGCCTTCCTAGGTATTACTGAGCCTGCTATCTTCGGGGTTAACTTGCGTTTCCGTAAGCCTTTCTTCCTTTCATTGATTGCTGGTGCAGTCGGTGGTGGACTTGCTTCAATCCTTGGACTTGCTGGTACTGGTAATGGTATCACAGTCATCCCTGGTACAATGCTTTACATTGGGAATGGACAACTTCTACAATACCTTCTTATGGTAGCTGTATCCTTTGCACTTGGTTTTGCTCTTACTTACATGTTTGGTTACGAAGATGAAGTAGAAGAGGTTGCAGGAGCAATTTCTGAAGCTGAAACAGATCGTTTGACTGAAGAAGCAGTAACTGGTACTGTGATTTCACCAAGCGAAGGTGTTATCCAAACACCAATCGTTGGTGATGTCGTTGCTCTTTCAAATGTGAATGATCCAGTCTTCTCAAGTGGAGCTATGGGACAAGGTATTGCTGTAAAACCGAGTGAAGATGTTGTTTACGCACCAGCTGATGCTGAAGTGACAATTGTCTTCCCAACAGGACATGCTTATGGCCTAAGAACAGCTAACGGAGCTGAAATCTTGATCCACGTCGGTATCGATACGGTGACAATGAACGGTGAAGGCTTTGAACAAAAGGTTGCTCAAGGCGACAAGGTCAAAGCTGGTGACATTCTCGGAACCTTTGACTCAAACAAAATCGCTGCCGCAGGTCTTGACGACACAACAATGGTTATCGTAACCAACACTGCAGATTACGCTTCTGTAACACCAGTCGCAAGTGGTTCAGTTGTCAAGGGCGACGCGATCATCGAAGTGAAAGCCTAATCCTCTTCAAGAATCAAATCTAAAAACAAAACGAACAAATGACATGTTTGTTCGTTTTTGCTTGAATGGTAAGATTTACAGAGGAAAATCTAAAATATAGAGAAATCTAGACTTTCAAAATATGCTATAATAAAGAAAATAAAAACAAGAGGTTTATCATGACAAAATTATACGGAAGCTTAGAAGCAGGCGGTACAAAGTTTGTCTGTGCTGTCGGTGATGAAAACTTTAACATTGTAGAAAAAACACAATTTCCTACAACAACTCCTATCGAGACCATCGATAAAACCATTGAGTTCTTCTCAAAATTCGATAACCTTGCTGGTCTTGCTGTCGGATCATTTGGTCCAATCGATATCGACAAAAACTCCAAAACCTATGGCTTTATCACAACGACTCCAAAACCTCACTGGGCAAATGTCGACTTGCTTGGTGCCCTTCGTCGTGCTCTTAATGTACCCATGTATTTCACCACAGACGTAAACAGCTCTGCCTACGGTGAAGTAGTTGCCCGCAACAATGCTGGCGGCCGTATCGAGAACTTGGTCTACTACACAATCGGTACAGGGATCGGTGCAGGTGTTATCCAACGTGGTGAGTTTATCGGTGGTGTCGGTCACCCTGAAATGGGGCATTACTATGTAGCTAAACATCCAATGGATATTGAAAAAGAATTCAACGGTGTTTGTCCATTCCACAAGGGCTGTTTGGAAGGCTTTGCGGCTGGACCAAGTTTGGAGGCTCGTACAGGTATTCGTGGTGAAAACATCGAACTCAACAACTCTGTTTGGGACGTCCAAGCCTACTATATCGCTCAAGCTGCTGTCAACGCGACAGTGACTTTCCGACCAGATGTCATCGTCTTTGGTGGTGGCGTGATGGCACAGCAACACATGCTGGACCGTGTACGTGAGAAATTCACAGCTCTTCTCAATGGCTATCTACCAGTACCAGACGTGCGTGACTACATTGTCACTCCAGCAGTCGCAGGCAATGGCTCCGCTACACTTGGAAACTTTGTCCTTGCTAAGAGTGTCGCAAAATAAAACAAAGAAAACATCCGCTTGGGAAACCAAACGGATTTTTCTATTCTCAAAACATCTGCCAGAAGAAATCAATAATATAGGTCAAACCATAAGTATAAACCACTAGAGTAAAGGGCTTGGTCAGAATGATGATAATCATATAGCGCTTGAAGGTCATCTTGGTGAGGGCAGCCAGCATGCAGAGAAAGTCAGCTGGACTGACAGGCCAGATCATCATAAAGATAAAGAACCGCTCGAAACGATTGCCCTTATCTAGCCAACCGATATACTTGTCATAGGTGCGCTTGCTGACGACGGACTGGACAAAGGCAGCTCCATAGAGACGGACGAGGTAAAAGATAATGGCACAGCCAATCACGATTCCGATATAGTTATAGATGGTTCCGATGATGTGGCCGTAAATAAAGACCCCAGCCACTGAGGTCAAAGCTCCCGGAATGATTGGAACAACGGTTTGTAGGATCTGTAAAAAGATAAAGAGTGGTGGTCCCCAAACCCCAGCTTGCTGGATAAAGGCCGATAGGGTTTCCTTGGATTGTAAAACACCCGCCTGATAGGCCCAAATACAGAAAATCAAGGTGCCGACTCCCCCAACGATAGATGAAATATTGATGACTTGCTGTAGAAGGGGAGAAACAGCTTTCATTTGCTTATCCTGTGACATGTAAACTCCTCATAGATAGTATGATTCTACTATACCATATTTTATGGAGAAAAACTATCTGGATTATCTGACTGGTGAAATAAGTGTGGTAAAATGAGAATAAGAAAATGATGGTATAGAATGAGGGGTATCATGTTAGGTTTAAACTTTAAAGGAAGCTGGCGCCAATATCAAAAACAGGTCTTGGATCGTTTTCAGGACTATCAAGCAGACGGCCATGTTCATCTAGTGGCCGCTCCAGGGTCTGGAAAGACAACCATTGGTATCGAGCTAATCGCTCGTTTTGGCAACCCAGCCCTCATCTTAGTTCCGACTGTAACCATTCGTGAACAATGGGTGGATAGAATACAAACTGCTTTTCTAGAGGATTGTCAGAGGCTTTCAGACCTCGTTTCCCAAAACTTAAAGGAGATGAAGGTATTAACGATTGTGACCTATCAGGCTTTTCATAGTGCCATGAACCAACTTCAATCACAAGAAGATGGAGAAGCAGAGGATTTTGTGGGGTTTGATTTGCTTGCAAGCCTAAGAGCTCAGAAAGTTGCTACTCTTTGTTTGGACGAATGCCACCACCTGCGCAATGAATGGTGGAAAAGTCTGGAAGCCTTTCGCAAGCAGTATGGACCGCTGAAACTCATCTCCCTGACAGCGACACCACCATATGACAGCGATCCTGAACTCTGGGAACGCTATATCCGAATGTGCGGGGAGATCGATCAAGAAATCACGGTACCTGAACTAGTCAAGGAAGACACTCTTTGCCCTCATCAGGATTTTGTCTATATGTGCTCACCAACAGCTGAAGAGGCGGAACGTCTCAAACAGTTTGAGGAGACTAAGTGGGACTATATTCATCACCTTATAGTCGATCCTGATTTTCAAACATTTGTAGCAGGGTCTAAGGTCCTCAAAGGGGATATTTCATCTGATTTGCTTTTAGAAGATCCCAAGTACTTGTCTGCTATGTTGATTTATATGCATTCTCAGGGGTTAACGATTCCTCCCTCTTTGCAAAATTTACTGGGAACCCAGAGGCTTCCAACATTGACCTCCTACTGGTTGGAGACGCTGTTGCAGAGCATACTCTATCAGACACCAGATTGGTATGAGGATCCAGATGGATATAGGAAAAAGTTAGAGGCTGACTTGAAGGCGCGTGGGTTGGTGGAAAAACGTCAGGTTTATCTGGTTAAGTCTAAGGCTTCTGACCAGCTTTTAACCCAATCTCTAGGGAAGTTGTCTGCCATTGCCGATATCTTTTTGACGGAGTATGAGAGTCTAGGTCAGGAACTGAGACAGTTAGTACTAGCTGACTATATTCGCAAGGATTTTGCTACCTATCTGGGCGATAATCAGGCAACCATTTCTCAGTTGGGGGTTCTCCCTTATTTTGAAAGCATTCGTCGAAAAGCTCAGGAGCAAGAGATACCTGTGTCTTTGGCTGTCTTGTCAGGTAGTGTCGTTATTTTGCCTACCGATGTGGTAGCAGAGTTGAAGGAACTCTTGCCTCAGGTTCCTCTTAGTTTCTCATCTATTGGTCACTTAGATCAAAAAGATTATGTGCAGGTTGGTTTTCCTAGCTCAGCTAAGGGAATCGTAGCGGCAGTGACGGAGCTTTTTCAACGAGGGCAGATTCAAGTCCTAGTCGGAACCAAATCTCTCCTCGGAGAGGGTTGGGATGCTCCTTGTGTTAATTCCCTAATCCTCGGAAGCTTTGTGGGGAGCTTTATGTTGAGTAACCAGATGCGCGGGCGTGCCATTCGTATCTGGCCGGGACATCCAGAAAAGACCAGCAACATCTGGCATCTGGTAGCCGTTCAAGCGCAAGCACTTATCACTTTTCCTGGTGAGGAGCCTAGACCAGAGAGCAATCAAGATCTGCAGACCTTGTCGCGACGGATGGAGCATTTTCTTGGATTGGCCTATAATCAGGAGAGTATTGAGACCGGTTTGGATCGTTTGGATTTTCCAAAGCCCCCTTTTAAGAAAAAGCAAATTAGTGAGTACAATGAGCGAGTTAAGAGTCTCTCCAAGGATCGAGCAGGCTTGAGACAAAAATGGCAAGATGCTCTTGTCGTAGCGGATCAATTTGAGATAGTTACAGAAGTCGCAACCCAAAAACAGAAGGTCCCAGTCATGCTCTTGCTTGATGCATTAAAATGGGTTCGCATGTCATTGCTCTTGTTGGCAGTGGATTTGTTGGTCTTGCTATTTAGACTGAGATTAATCGGTGTTTGGTGGCTTACGACAGCATGTCTCCTCTTTTTGGCTTTTGCATCTTGGCGCTACCTCTGCTATAAGAGTCCCTATAAACGCTTGCAGTCTCTGGGTGAGCAAATCCGAAAGGCTCTGCTAGATTCGGGGCATCTAACGGATGATCAATCCCGTGTTCAGGTAGAGGAGGACAAGGAAAACTATATGGTTTTTGCCTATCTCAAGGGAGGAAGCATGAGAGACAAGGAGTTGTTTGCACAGACTGTGGGAGAATTCTTTGCTCCAGTGGACAACCAGCGCTATCTCTTGAAGGCAGAGAAAGTCCGACAAGGTCAGTCACCTTACTATGTCGTGCCTAGTCTTTTTGATAAGCGCAAGGAAGAAGCACAGAAATTCCTTGACTTTCTGACGCCAACTATTGGACGTTATCACCTGACCTACACACGAACAGAGGCAGGAAGGAAAACCCTTCTCGAAGCTCGTATAAAAGCTCTCTCTAACAAAAATGACCGTATCTTGACTAAGAAGAAGGTTAAAAGCCGGTTGGAGTAGGGGAGTTTACAAGAGATAAATAAGTAAATTCTCTTAAAATATAAACACAATTAGAGACAGTAAGAGACGATTGACTAGTTCAAGTAAGAAGGAGAAGAAAGTTAAAGGAGAAGAAATAGAACAAGTAGCTGGATAAGGACAACCCCTTAGAAATGGATTTCTAAGGGGATTTTTGTGGATTCGTGGTATAATTTTTATAAAAGTAGGCGCTATGAAATATTTTGTTTTTTAGAAAGAAATACTATGGATGATAGATTTATTACATTAAAGCACATTGATACTTCAGTAGCAGCTAAAAATGTTGCTAAATTACTTGAAGAAAATAAAACTTATTTCTTAAATGGGAACTGGGGTTCTGGAAAAACAGAATTTCTAGTTGAAGTTGGTAAGAATACTAATAAAAAATTAGTTACGATAGACTTTTGGAGATTAAGCGATAACCGCTCAACGATTGAGATTGTTTTTTCAAAATTACACCCGTTGGTATATAGCCTTTTAAGGATTTTCATAGTTTTATGTGTCGCAGTTTCTATCTTAATGACTAATGTAGTTGATTTGGGTTTAAGTTCTTTTTTTGAATCTTTTTGTGTTAAATTAATTATTGGGAGTATTGTTTTATTAGTAGCAATCTATCAATTTTTTAAAATCAAATCAGATGGTTTTTACAGTTGTTTACTAACTTCTAAATGTCTATCATTATCTCGAAAAGTATTAGTTATTGATGATTTTGATCGAATGTCTAACAAACAACAAGAGGAGAGTTATAAAATTTTTAGCTTACTTAATGGCAAGATTCCAATTGTTTTTGTTGGGGATATTGAGAAAGTGCATCTTAACGACAATAATTTCCTCTCTAAAATTATTGATAGACGGATAGAACTACCATTTGTTCTTCACCCATCAAATATTTGGCAAGATTATTTTGAGTTGCTAGGAAAGAAATTTAGTACGAGATTGTCAGATGATTTTTGGAAAAGGTTCAGCTTTGAAAATAGAAATTTGCGAGATAGAAATCATTTTAATGACTATGTCAATCAAGAATTCTTTTCAAGGGGGAAACTAGGACATGTTCAGGAGGAACAGCAACTTTGGATTATCTATACCTACCTTTTTTATCCTGAATTATATAAACAACTATTAAAGAACGAAGAAATAAAAGTTAAGGATGATGAAAAAACAAGTTTTACAGGGATTTTCAAGTTTGGACGAAGCATACAAGAAATACTGTCCGACATTCAACGATCAAATCTTAACCAATATCCACCAAACTATAAAATGAATAGCTCGGCCTATTTTCTTTATGAAGAATCTCTAAATCGTACAAAAGAGGAATTGGATACATTACTTGAGACAGATAGTGAGGAATTATCAAGAGAACTAAGAGAGGGGAATCATAAGACTGATTTTTATCAATATCTCTCAAGTGAATATAAATCTTTTTCTGAAAATCAGAAAGCTAAACTACTACGTATGACTATACAGGAATCTCTTAAATCTTATAATAGCCCTGCAATGGACTATATTGTTGCAGAAAAGTTAAATGAAGAAATTCCCCGATATGAGAGGAATAGTCCTTTAAGTGAGGAAATAATAGGTAGAATTGTGAATTTCTGGGAAAGTATTCTGAGAAAAGAAGGTTTGGATCCGTCTGAGATACTTTATTTTATGGAAAAACATAGAGTGCTGACCTTCTATGATTTGGGTCGTCACTATTCAAACTTAGAAATTAATAATGAAAATTTCGCTAAGCTAAGACGAAAAGATTTCTTTCTCTTGACCTATCTTAGTTCAATTGAAAAATTTAATGAATTTGAAAGTTGGAATAGAAGTATTTGGGATGCCATGGAGCAGTTTGGAGGCAGAGAGTTCTTAGTATTTTGGGAATTTCAAGGAATTCTTTCAAATGGATTGGGTTATTACTGTTTTGATGTTGTTCCTAGAAACAAAAAATATTTTCTTATGATGGGTGAAAATCAAGATAAAATGAAAAAGAATAGGTCTGTCATTGAAAAGATTCAGCCGCAACTTGAGCAATTGGAAGCTAAAGGATTTACATTTGAGGAGAAAATAGATAGGGAATACTGGTAGGCAATCTATGAGTTTTAAAGGATAATTGGTTAGTATGTTCTCCTTTTAGTAATATTCTTCATGCTTGTACCCTTTTCTCGTGTTAAATTTCGCTCCCACTCGTCCTCCCTAGTTCAAGTGGTTTTTCTAGGAATATGATAAAATAGAAAAGATAATATATTTATTTAATGGAGTGATTGTGATAGTATTTATTGAATTGATAAATGAGAAGATTAAAGCAGTGTAGATAAATTGGAATTTGTGGAGAGATAGGATGATTAAAAAAAGTGTGGAATCGGAACAAGGAAATACGTATTATTGGACTAATGAAAATGTCGAAAAACCATGCATTGTAATGCTTCCTGGATTGACAGCTGATCATAGATTATATGATAAACAAGTAGATGAATTTAAAAAGGATTTCAATATTATTGTTTGGGATTGCCCATGTCACGGAGAGTCCAGACCATACAGTACGTTTAATTACAAATTAGTGACGCAAGAACTGGAAATTATATTAAAAACAGAGAATGTTAAATCGGCAATATTTATTGGGCAATCACTTGGAGGAATGATAGCTCAATATTACATAGAAGGACATCAAGAACAAGCAATAGGTTTTATTTCTATAGATAGCGTTCCTTTTGGAAATTATTATAGCAAATCAGATATGTTTTGGTTAAACCAGATTGAGTGGCTAAGTAAACTATACCCAGATAAAATGCTAAGAGATTTTATGGCAAAAGGTTGTGGTGTTTCTGAGTATACTCAGAACAGTATGAAACTTATGCTCTCAATCTATAGTAAAAGGGAACTATGCCATTTGATGTGGATAGGTGAAGCAGCATTTATTCCTGAAAATCATGAAATAAATTTGAAATGTCCTGTAATACTTTTACTTGGGGAGAACGATAAGGTTGGTAAAGTGTCGCAGTATACAAGAGAGTGGCACAAAAGGGAAGGATACCCACTACATATTATTAAAAATGCCGCTCATAATTCAAATCAAGATAATCCTGATGAAGTAAATGATTTAATAAGGAAATATATAAATAAATGGCTATAAAGATATTGTAACTACTGTAAAATCGACAAATCCTAGTTTGTTGAACTTAGCAATTTATAAGTTTTTAAGAGATAGAACCTATAAAACTTGCACGAGAACTGTAGGTAGGAGAAGAAATCTTCCTATTGACTTATCTCAGTGTAGTTAATAAATTTGGGCAAATTAAGTCATGGGATAGCAGTATATGAAATGCGATAGATTGTTTTGGAGATAAGGAATTTTTATCATTTTGGAAATTCCAAGAGATTCTTTCTACAGTGGAAATTATTTTGACTTTGATAAAATTCCAGAAAATATGACCTATACTCTTTGGATAGAAAAATACGCTTTTGAACCTCCTCATGAATTTGAAGATTATAGGGAGGATGTTATTAGAAAGATTCGTCCGAAACTTGAGCAACTGGAATTAAAAGGATTTAAATTTGTAGAAGAAATAGATGGAGAACATAGACGTAGGAATTAGGATTTTAAAATTTGGGATTTTTTCTAATTCATTGCTTATTTTTAACCGTTATACCAAAGTTAATTTTTAGCAGTGAAAATATGATAAAATAGAAAGAAAATACATTTCCTTAAAAAATTAAGATACAACTTTGTTTCCATATTTCCTGGAAACTGATAGAAAGTAAGGAGAAACATGGAACAAACTAACCAAAAATCCCAGTGCCAACAACTCTGGGCTAGAAACAAATACCTCGTTTTGAGCCATTCCAGCAATATTTACAATGAGATTCGCCAATACTTGAAGAATGAAGAGGTCGAGGTAAGTCATGTTCAAGAACTGATCGGCCGTGCCTGTCAAATCCCAGAACATAGGGGTCAGGTTTGCAATGCCTTTCAGCATATTTGGGGCTATTTCAAAAAGAAAGCGACAGATGCTGAGCGCAAGGACTATATGCTCCTGCTGGATCGCTACCGCTTTGGTCAGGCTTCTAAGGAGGACTTGATCGTTAAAACTCGAGACTTGCTAGATCGCTATCCCAATACCTACTTGCAACATTCGACTTTACTGAAAGGAGACGCCCATGAGACTTTGGCATGAGGCTTTGATTTCACAACTTCCCCGTCCTCAACTCTTGGGGCAACATCGAGAGTGTTGCGCCCTACGTGGCAATGGCTGGGGCAGAAAGCATGCGACGGTGGACTATGTCTTTACTCACTCGCCCTATCGTCTCTATGCCTATCATCGCTTGATCATGGAAGAGATGGCTAATCGAGACTATAAGGTGAGTCCAGAATGGTTGGACAAGAACTACCGTGGTAAGACTTGCCCTTCTTATCAAGAGTTAGCAGAGGAGAAGCTAGGCAAGCCCATCTATAGTGAGCATGATGCAGGATACTATGAGGAATGTTTGGCTAATCTCCGTGAGAAAGGCATTGAGCTGGAGTAAGAGTCAGGATTAGCTCCATATTATAACTCTTCTCGTAATTTTTTCGAATAATAAAGATGAGACCTTTAGAATGATTCTAAGGTCTCCTTTTTATGGGTATTAGAATTTACTTTTAATAACTTTTAAGTTATAATTTGTTTAAAAAGCAAAGCGTGAACTCGAGAATTTGAAAGAAAGAGGATTGAGACATGAAAAATAGTGCCATTGGAAGTAATTGGAAGGATGTCCGAACAGAACTCTTTACCAAGAAAGAAATTCTTGAAAGTGATATGCGAGTGGTTATTATGAGTGAGTTGATTGAGGCTAGGCATGAGCAAGGTATCAGTCAGAAAAAACTAGAAGAACTCAGTGGAGTGAGCCAGCCTGTTATAGCTAGGATGGAGACAGGTAAGACCAGTCCTCAGTTGGATACGGTCTTAAGAGTTCTTGCTAGTTTAGGAAAGACACTCGCAGTCGTTCCACTTGAACAGGAAAAAAGTTGATTAAACTGACCTATAGTCTTTTCTAATAACAAGCCATAGTCACTTATAAGAATTACTAATAACACGTTTGAGCATTCCAACTAAAATACAGCCACAAAACAAGCTATACAAAGGATTTGAGACACTGGTCTCAAGTCTTTTTCTTTTGACAAAAAAGTGATATAGTTTCAAACTATATCAAAGCCTAATTTTTTACAATTATACAGACAGTTTCTTTTCTGTTAAGATAGTTTCAACAACAAATTTTGGAGGACACATCATGTCAACTACGATCATCGGTTTCCCTCGTTTGGGTGAATTCCGCGAATTGAAATTTACAACTGAAAAATACTTTAGAAAAGAAATCTCAGAAGAAGAACTTTTGGCTGCGGCTAAAGAATTGCGTGCGAAACACTGGAACATTGTCAAAGAAAAAGGCATCACTGAAATCCCATCAAACGACTTTTCTCACTATGACAACTTCCTAGATGCAGCTTTCCTCTTCAACGTGGTACCTGCTTCAGTTCAAAACTTGGACTTGTCTGACCTTGAGCGCTACTTTGCTTTGGGTCGTGGTTACCAAGGAGAGAAAGGGGACGTGCGTGCCCTTCCGATGAAGAAATGGTTCAACACCAACTACCACTACATCGTGCCCAAATTTGAAAAAGACACTCAAGTCAAATTGGCTGGTCACAAGATCTTTGATGAGTTCCAAGAAGCAAAAGAACTTGGATTGAACACTCGTCCTGTTCTTGTAGGTCCATTCACTTTCCTTCAATTATCAGACTTTGAAGAAGGCGTGAAAGCAGAAGACTTCGTAGATAGCTTAGTAGCTGCTTACCAAGAAGTTTTTGCTAAATTGGCTGAACTTGGTGCAACTCGTATCCAACTCGACGAAGCTGCTCTTGTCAAAGACTTGACAGAAGAGGAAAAAGCACTCTTCTTGAACATCTACAACAAACTCTTGGCTGATAAAAAAGGTCTTGAAGTCTTGCTTCAAACATACTTCGGTGACGTTCGTGACGTCTACGCTGACCTTGTGAACTTGCCAGTTGATGCACTCGGTCTTGACTTCGTTGAAGGTAAGAAAACTCTTGAACTCGTTAAAGGTGGTTTCCCGGCTGATAAGACTCTTTATGCAGGTATTGTCAATGGTAAAAACATCTGGCGCAACAACTACGAAAAGAGCTTGGCTGTTCTTGAGCAAATCCCAGCTGAAAACATCGTATTGACAAGCTCATGCTCACTTCTTCATGTGCCATTTACAACTGCTAACGAAGAATTTGAGCCAGCTATCTTGAACCACTTTGCCTTTGCAGTTGAAAAATTGGATGAGATTCGTGATTTGGATGCTATCCGCAACGGCCAAGGAGCAGAAGCTCTTGCAGCCAACAAAGAACTCTTTGCAACTGAACGTGTTGGTGAAAATGCGGAACTACGTGCTCGTATCGCTGGATTGACAGACGCTGACTACACTCGTTTGCCAGCATTTGCTGAACGTGAAGCTATCCAAGAAGAAGCTTTCAAACTTCCAGCTCTTCCAACAACAACTATTGGTTCATTCCCTCAAACTAAGGAAGTTCGTGCTAAACGTTTGGCCTTCCGTAAGGGTGAATTGTCACAAGAAGAATACGATGCCTTCCTTGCTGAGACTATCGACGAATGGATTAAATGGCAAGAAGAAGTTGGATTTGACGTACTTGTACACGGTGAATTCGAGCGTAATGACATGGTTGAGTACTTCGGTCAAAACTTGTCCGGTTACCTCTTCTCTAAGAATGGTTGGGTACAATCTTACGGTATGCGTGGGGTGAAACCACCAATCATCTGGGGTGATGTAACTCGTCTCAACCCAATCACTGTCAAATGGTCTAGCTATGCTCAAAGTCGTACAGACAAACCTGTTAAGGGTATGTTGACTGGACCTGTTACCATCCTCAACTGGTCATTCCCACGTGAAGACATCTCTATCAAGGACTCAACTCTTCAAATCGCTCTTGCTATCAAGGATGAAGTTCTTGACCTTGAAGCTGCTGGTGTGAAAATCATCCAAATCGATGAGGCTGCTCTTCGTGAGAAATTGCCACTCCGTCGTAGCGACTGGTACGAAGACTACCTTGACTGGGCTATTCCTGCCTTCCGCTTGGTACACTCTACAGTAGCGCCAGACACTCAAATCCACACTCACATGTGTTACTCAGAATTTACAGATATCATCCCAGCTATCGACAACATGGATGCGGACGTTATTTCCTTTGAAGCAAGCCGTTCAAACCTTGAAATCTTGGACGAACTCAAAGCGAAAAACTTCCAAACAGAAGTGGGACCTGGGGTTTACGATATCCACTCACCTCGTGTGCCAAATGAAGGTGAAATCGACCACACAATCGATGCTATTCTTGCCAAAGTTCCAAGCAAGAAAGTTTGGATCAACCCTGACTGTGGTTTGAAAACACGTGGTATTCCAGAAACAAAAGAAAGCTTGATCCGCCTTGTCGAAGCAGCAAAAGCTGCGCGTGAGAAATTGTAAGATAAGATTTCTCTCTTGACACTGACTGATCAAGGAACTGCTTGGCCCTAGCTGGCTCAGCAATCATGAAATCAAAAAGAAAAGGATAATGACTATGTCACGCCAAACACCGTCACTTTCATTTGAAGTGTTCCCTCCAAACCCAGCAGTGGGTAATGATAAAATTATTTCAGCCTTGCAGGATATGCGGGAGCTGACACCGCACTTTATCAGTGTGACTGCCAGCAATAATAAATTTAATATCAAGGAAACAACGGTTCGTTTGGCTGACTTTATCCAGAATGACTTGGCGATTCCAACCATTGCCCACTTGCCAGCTATCTATCTGACCAAGGACAAAGTTGCTGAGACCATTGCAGACTTGGATAAGGTTGGGGTACAGAAAATCTTGGCCTTACGTGGGGATATTATCCCTGATGTGGAACCACAAAAGGATTTCCGCTACGCAACGGACTTGATCGAGTTCATCAAGGAACAAGCCCCTCACTTTGATATTGTTGGTGCTTGCTACCCAGAAGGGCATCCTGACTCTCCAAACCAAATCTCGGATATTCAAAATCTCAAAAAGAAAGTGGATGCAGGCTGTTCAAGCCTTGTAACGCAACTTTTCTTTGACAATGAGCGCTTCTACGATTTCCAAGATAAGTGTACCTTGGCAGGGATTGATGTTCCTATTCATGCGGGAATCATGCCTATTCTTAACCGTAATCAAGCGCTTCGTCTCTTGAAGACTTGTGAGAATATCCACCTTCCACGAAAATTTAAGGCCATCTTGGACAAGTATGAGCATGACCCTGAGTCGCTCAGAGCAGCAGGACTTGCCTATGCCGTGGATCAGATCGTGGACTTGGTAACTCAAGATGTCGCAGGTGTGCATCTATACACCATGAACAATGCTGAAACAGCAAAATACATCCACCAAGCAACCCATGCCTTGTTTAACCATCAGTCTTTAGGATAATAAAAAGCAAACCATTCTTCTCAGGTGAGGGGAATGGTTCCTTTTTAATAGAAAAGCCCGCACTTTTTAAGAAAAATATGATAAAATAGACTCTGTACGTACTTGATACAAAGATGAGGGTATTTAGGTTGTAGAAGTTTGTTTAAAGTGGATTATTTTTTAAACAAAATATGATAATAGGTGTCTCAAAAAACACGAACGGAGTGAGTATTTAAAAGATATTTCAAGCTATAGTAGTATCCTAGAGAATAACTCTGTTATTTTCTAGGACGGAATTTTTTAGACTTCAGGCTAAAAAATAAGGGATGAAATTCCGAAGGAAGTTGCTCCCGTCCGCACTATTCCAGTGAAATATCAAAAAAACTACTTAATTGAATTTTGGTCTCATTTCTTAGGAAAAAAGACAAGCTTCCTAGCATTCATCGAATGCTTCGTCACCTTCCTATTTTTCTACAGAAATGTTCGGCAAACCGAACCGTCCAAAATATCTTGATTTTTGTAGGCAAGGCGTATAATTTCATCAATCCAAAGGGGATTAAAATGACAAAACAAGTATTTCAAACGACTTTTGCGGGTCGTGAGTTAATCGTAGAGACTGGCCAGGTTGCTAAGCAAGCAAATGGCTCTGTTGTCGTGCGTTACGGTGAGTCAACTGTCTTGACTGCAGCCGTCATGTCTAAGAAAATGGCAACTGGGGATTTCTTCCCACTTCAAGTCAACTACGAAGAAAAAATGTATGCGGCTGGGAAGTTTCCAGGTGGCTTTATGAAACGTGAAGGACGTCCTTCAACAGATGCGACTTTGACAGCGCGTTTGATTGACCGTCCAATCCGTCCTATGTTTGCGGAAGGTTTCCGTAACGAAGTCCAAGTTATCAACACCGTCCTTTCTTATGATGAAAATGCCTCTGCTCCAATGGCGGCTATGTTTGGTTCATCCTTGGCACTTTCTATCTCAGATATTCCGTTTGACGGTCCAATCGCTGGGGTGCAAGTGGGCTATGTAGATGGTCAAATCATCATCAACCCTACGCAAGAACAAGCAGAGCAATCTCTCCTTGAATTGACAGTAGCTGGTACCAAACACGCTATCAACATGGTTGAGTCTGGTGCCAAAGAATTGTCAGAAGAAATCATGTTGGAAGCCCTTCTCAAAGGGCACGAAGCTGTTAAAGAATTGATTGCCTTCCAAGAAGAAATCGTTGCTGCTGTTGGTAAGGAAAAAGCAGAAGTGGAATTGCTTCATGTGGATGCGGACTTGCAAGCTGAAATCATCGCAGCCTACAACAGCGACCTCCAAAAAGCGGTACAAGTAGAAGAAAAATTAGCTCGTGAAGCTGCAACTCAAGCAGTTAAAGACCAAGTAACCGCAGTTTACGAAGAAAAATATGCAGACCACGAAGAATGTGACCGTATCATGCGTGATGTGGCTGAAATCTTGGAACAAATGGAACACGCTGAAGTGCGCCGTTTAATTACAGAAGACAAGGTGCGTCCTGATGGTCGTAAGGTCGATGAAATCCGTCCTTTGGATGCGGTTGTTGACTTCCTTCCTCGCGTACACGGTTCAGGTCTCTTCACTCGTGGACAAACTCAGGCTCTTTCAGTCTTGACCTTGGCGCCAATGGGTGAAACTCAAATCATCGATGGTTTGGACCCAGAGTACAAGAAACGCTTTATGCACCACTATAACTTCCCTCAATACTCTGTAGGGGAAACAGGCCGTTACGGTGCGCCTGGTCGTCGTGAAATTGGTCACGGTGCTCTCGGTGAGCGTGCCCTTGCGCAAGTTTTGCCAAGCTTGGAAGAATTTCCATACGCAATCCGCTTGGTAGCAGAAGTCTTAGAATCAAACGGTTCTTCTTCTCAAGCCTCTATCTGTGCGGGAACGCTTGCCCTTATGGCTGGTGGTGTACCAATCAAGGCGCCAGTAGCTGGTATTGCCATGGGTCTCATCTCAGATGGAAATAACTACACTGTATTGACAGATATCCAAGGATTGGAAGACCACTTTGGAGACATGGACTTTAAGGTTGCAGGTACTCGTGAGGGGATTACAGCTCTTCAAATGGACATCAAGATCCAAGGGATTACTGCAGAAATCTTGACTGAGGCTCTTGCTCAAGCCAAGAAAGCTCGTTTTGAAATCCTTGATGTCATCGAAGCAACCATTCCAGAAGTTCGTCCAGAATTGGCTCCAACTGCACCGAAAATTGATACCATTAAGATTGATGTTGATAAGATCAAGATTGTCATCGGTAAAGGTGGAGAAACCATCGACAAAATTATCGCTGAAACAGGCGTTAAGATTGATATCGACGAAGAGGGTAATGTGTCTATCTACTCTAGCGACCAAGATGCTATTAACCGTACCAAAGAAATCATTGCTGGTCTAGTTCGTGAGGCTAAAGTCGATGAAGTTTACCATGCTAAGGTTGTTCGTATCGAGAAATTTGGTGCCTTTGTCAACCTCTTTGACAAGACAGACGCCCTCGTTCACATTTCGGAAATGGCTTGGACGCGTACTAATAATGTCGAAGACTTGGTGGCTATTGGAGACGAAGTCGATGTCAAAGTTATCAAGATTGATGAAAAAGGACGTGTTGATGCTTCTATGAAGGCTCTTCTTCCACGTCCACCAAAACCTGAGCGTGATGAAAAAGGTGAAAAGTCTGAACGTCCTCACCGTCTACGTCATCACAAGGACCACAAACCGAAGAAAGAATTTACACATAAACCAAAAGATTCAGAATAAGAAAGGAGAAATGTATGGGATGGTGGCGCGAAACCATTGATATCGTAAAAGAAAATGATCCAGCGGCGCGCACCACTTTGGAGGTTCTACTGACCTATCCAGGTGTCAAGGCCTTAGCTGCCCACCGTCTCTCGCATTTTCTATGGGAGCACGGCTTCAAACTCCTAGCTCGGATGCACAGTCAGTTTTGGCGCTTCTGGACTCAGATTGAGATCCATCCGGGGGCTCAGATCGAATCAGGTGTCTTTATCGACCATGGTTCTGGATTGGTGATTGGAGAAACGGCTATCGTTGAGACGGGAGTTCTCCTCTATCATGGGGTGACTCTTGGGGGAACAGGGAAAGACTGTGGCAAACGCCATCCTACCGTTCGAAAGGGAGCTCTCATATCGGCTCATGCCCAAGTTATTGGACCAGTGGAAATCGGTGAAAATGCCAAGGTGGGAGCAGCCGCAGTTGTTGTGGCAGATGTACCTAGTGATGTGACAGTTGTCGGAATTCCAGCGAAGATTGTCCGTGTTCATGGTGAGAAAGACGAGCCAACCATTCACGAGGTAGAGGAGAAACGGAAATACTATCTAGACAAGCTAGAGCATGCCCGTGAAGCCAGTCACAGATCGTCGGGGTTGTAGAGGATACCTATATGATTCAAGCAAGAAACAAGTTAAGCCAAGAGGAGTTATCTGAGGCGAAAAAACTCATTAACTGTTGCCAAGCCTATGACGGTACCTATCGTGATCCCTATCTTTCTAACATGCTTAATTTTGACCCAAACATGCCCGCCTTTTTCCTTTATTATGAAAAAGGCGAACTTGTTGGTTTATTAACTGTCTATGCAGATGACCAAGATGTGGAAGTGACGATACTGGTTCATCCAAATCATCGCCGTCAGGGGATTGCGCGTGCATTGTTTACGAGTTTTGAGAGAGAAACGGCTTCTTTCCCTATTCGTTCAGTCACTTTTCAGACAGAACGTGTTTTTCTAGACCGCCATCCTGATTTTGTCAGCAACTGGGGATTGGTCGAGGACGAGGATACAGAAACCTGGTTAGGCAAGGATAGAAGGCCTTATCCGTTAGAAAAGCTTTCCAATCTGGAAGTTATGTTAGCAGATAGTTCGTATCAAGATCAAATTAGTCAGTTAAAATTTCAGGTATTTTCAGAGGAACATGAATCGAGAGAAGTTGTGGATAGATATGTCGCTGAAGCTCTGAAAGATCCGGAAAGTCGCTTATATATTTTATTAAAAAACGGTCAGGTCATTGGAACTTGCACGATTGATTTATCGAGCGATACGAATTACTTCTACGGTTTAGCAATATCGGAACCTGAACGTGGAAAAGGCTATGGAAGCTATTTAGCAAAATCCCTTGTCAACCAACTAATTGAGCAAAATGACAAGGAATTTCAGATTGCCGTGGAAGATAGCAACGTAGGTGCCAAGCGCTTGTATGAAAAAATCGGCTTTATCAAACAGACACAGGTAGTTTATCTGAATGAGAAAGAATAGAAAAATGCTATTAGAAGAATTCGAAAATGTACCTGCTGTTATCGAACCAACTGATCGAAGTATTCGTGATGGTGGAGAAGTCTGTGACACGATTATTTTATCTTTTAATGGAGAAATCGTTGAACGAGTAAAGCAGTTTGAAGATGTTTATGAAGGTGGCTATCTAACCAATCTAAATGGTAGATTTCCATGGTATATCTATGAAAAAGATGGGAGTAAGGTAGCCGTTGCTATAGCTACGATTGGAGCCCCGATGGTTGTTGGACTCTTAGAAGAACTCAAAGCAAGAGGATTTAAGAACTTTGTTGTTTTGGGTTCTTGCGGAGTTCTAGATCAGTCTATTCAGGCAGATAAGATTATCCTACCAAGTTCAGCTCTACGTGATGAAGGTACAAGTTACCATTACGCTCCTCCAAGTGATGAGATAGCTTATGATGAAACTTTGCTCTTAACTATGGAAGAAGCTTTGAACAAATCTTGCGTCGAGCATATCCGCACCAAGTCTTGGACGACTGATGCCTTTTATCGAGAAACGCCTGATAAGGTCAAGCGTCGCTTGGCTGCTGGAGCCAAAGTGGTGGATATGGAAGCTTCAGCTATCATGGCTTGGAGTCAATTTCGCAAGAGCAAGGTCTATCAATTCTTCTACACAGCTGACTATGTGGATCATCATAACCGAATCTGGGATGCCCGCCATGAAGAGCGGACAGCTGATGCCATGACTTTTTTCACTATCGCTTTGAAAATAGCAAAGGAACTAGAAAGGTAACTACAAGAATGGCAGTATATTTTTACGGCTGTATCACCATGGATGGCTACTTGGCAGACGGCCAGCACAGGATAGACTGGCTGCATCAGCTTGGTTCTGTAGAGGATACAGGCTATGATGACTTTTACAGGCAAATGGATATCACCATCATGGGCAAGCGGACCTTTGAGGAAATCCAAGATTTGCAAGATGTAGAAAGTTTTTATCAAGCTACGGAAAACTATGTCTTTACGCATGATAGGCACCTGCCTGTCAGCAATTACCAGCCAGTAGCTGGGGATGTGGTGGACTTTGTTCAGCAGATTGACAAAGGCAAAAATGTCTTTGTGATTGGTGGTAATTCCTTGGTAGGACCGCTCTTGGATGCGGATCTTTTCGACCACCTCATTATTCAGATAGCACCCCTTATCCTAGGAAAGGGGGTTCCCCTCTTTACCCAAGAGGAAGGGCAGCGCTTTTACCAACTGGATAGCCTCAGACAATTTGGCCCATTTGCAGAGCTGGTTTTCAGCCGAAAAAGTCAGAAATAGAGAAGGGAGTGGACTGCATGATTAAAATTTACGACACCATGTCTCGTGATTTGCGAGAATTTGTCCCAATCGAAGAAGGAAAGGTTCGCATGTATGTCTGTGGGCCAACGGTATACAACTATATCCACGTTGGGAATGCCCGTTCGACGGTGGCTTTTGATACCATTCGTCGTTATTTCGAATACCGTGGCTACGAAGTTGCCTATATTTCCAACTTTACAGATGTAGACGATAAGATTATCAACCGTGCCAAGGAAGAAGGTATCACGCCTCTGGAGGTTGCGGACAAGTACATCGCTGCCTTTCGTGAGGATGTGACAGCCTTAGGCGTGAAACCTGCGACTCGCCATCCGCGTGTAGTAGAGTTTATGGCTGACATCATTCGTTTTGTCGCTGACTTGGTTGAAAAAGGCTTTGCCTACGAGAGTCAAGGAGATGTTTACTTCCGCGTGGAAAAATCTCACAACTATGCTAAGTTGGCCAATAAAACCTTGGAAGATTTGGAGCTGGGTGCTTCAGGTCGTACCGATGAAGAAACGGCTCGCAAGGAAAATCCTGTAGACTTTGCCCTTTGGAAAGCTGCAAAACCAGGCGAGATTTCTTGGGACAGTCCTTGGGGACCTGGTCGTCCGGGTTGGCATATCGAGTGTTCGGTTATGTCAACAGAGATTTTGGGCGATACCATTGATATTCACGGTGGGGGAGCCGATCTGGAATTTCCGCATCATACCAATGAAATTGCCCAGTCAGAAGCCAAAACAGGCAAGACTTTCGCCAACTACTGGATGCACAATGGCTTTGTTAATATCGATAATGTCAAGATGTCCAAGTCCTTGGGCAACTTTATCACCGTACACGATGCCCTCAAAACTCTTGATGGCCAAGTGCTTCGTTTCTTCTTTGCCACTCAGCATTACCGTAAACCAATCAACTTTACGGAAAAAGCAGTGCATGATGCCGAGACCAATCTCAAATATCTGAAGAACACTTACGAGCAACCATTTTCTGGGACTGTAGATGCACAAGAATTGCAAGCCTTTAAAGACAAGTTTGTAGCAGCTATGGATGAGGATTTCAACTCCGCCAACGGTATCACAGTTGTCTTTGAAATGGCCAAATGGATCAACTCAGGAAACTATGATGCAAGTGTTAAGGAAGCTCTTGCGGCTATGTTGGAGGTCTTTGGGATTGTCTTTGTTGAGGAAGTTTTGGATGCAGACATTGAAGCCTTGATCCAAAAACGTCAAGAAGCGCGTGCTAATCGTGACTTTGCGACAGCAGACCAAATCCGTGATCAACTGGCTGCTCAAGGGATTAAGCTCCTTGATACCAAGGATGGAGTGAGGTGGACACGTGATTGATGTCAATCTCATTAACGGAATTGCGCTAGCCTTTGAAGGGGATGCGGTGTATTCCATGTATATTCGCCGCCACCTCATCCTAAAAGGCATGACCAAGCCCAATAAACTTCACCAAGAGGCGACCAAGTATGTCTCGGCCAAGGCTCAGGCTCGCCTGATTTCCCTCATGTTGGAGGAGCAAGTTTTAACGGAAAAAGAAGAAGAAATCTATAAACGTGGGCGCAATACCAATAGCCACACAAAGGCTAAAAATGCAGATGTCGTAACTTATCGCATGTCTACAGGTTTTGAAGCAGTGATGGGTTATCTTCATCTGACTGATAATATGGAGCGTCTAGAGACCATAATTTCTTGGTGCATCCAAAAAGTGGAGGGCTAGAATATGATTGCAAAGGAATTACAAGACTGGTTTCCTGAAGCTCAGATTTCAGATCAGCCAGTAGAGAAACCAGGCTATCTCACTCTCCCTTTAGCTTCTCAGCAGTGGATTTTACTGGAGGAAGATGGGCTCAGCGAGCGTGAAAAGCAGCTGGTTGCCCTTTTGACCCAGCAAGAGCAGGCTCGTTCGCTCAATCCTTGGTATCCCTATCTGATCGAGGGGAAGGGGCAGGCACCGCAAACTTTCAAAAAGATTCAGCTGGTTTATTGCCATCTTTCCTATTTCCAACAGGAAAATCTATCCTCTTGGCTAGATATGATGCAAACTCTCTTTCCCAACTGCCAGACAGTATTGCAGGTCGGTGCTCAGGATTATGTATTTGTTCTTCAACAAGATAAGTACACCTCTGTTCGCTCGATTTTATCTGATACGATTGAAGCGGTTGAGTATGATTTTGGCCTTCGTCTGTCTATCATGTTGGGGCAGGTTTGGTCACAGACTGGGTATCAGGCTTTGTCAGATTTAATCCAAGCAGAGCGGGACTTGTTTAAGGCTTGGTGGCGTCAGGGGCATCAAGGGGTTCATACTTTTTCACAGCTCTATCTGTGGACTATGGGAGAAAGGCTTGTGGACCTGAGAGTCATTAAAGACTGCCTACACCAGATGATTTTGGATCAGGATCAGATTCAGGAGATTATTCTTTCTCTCTGGGAAAACAGTGCTGTCCTAACTAAAACAGCCCAGCAACTCTATCTGCACCGCAATTCTCTCCAATACAAGATTGACAAATGGGAAGAATTGACAGGGCTACAGTTGAAGGAGTTGACGGATCTCACTCTTTGTTATCAGTTGATTTTACCAGATATTCTTTAAAGTTTTGTGCAAGTTGCACAGAACTTTTTTATTTTTTTGGTCACCTTGCCATAGAAAAATAAAGCGTTTTCATCTATAATAAAACTATCAAAATACAAAAGGAGTTCACCTCGATGGTAGAATTAAATCTTAAAAACATTTACAAAAAATATCCAAACAGCGAACACTATTCAGTTGAAGACTTCAACTTGGACATCAAAGACAAAGAATTTATCGTTTTCGTAGGTCCTTCAGGATGTGGTAAATCAACAACTCTTCGTATGATTGCTGGTCTTGAAGACATTACAGAAGGTACTGCATCTATCGATGGCGTGGTTGTTAACGACGTAGCACCAAAAGACCGTGACATTGCCATGGTATTCCAAAACTACGCTCTTTACCCACACATGACTGTATATGACAACATGGCTTTCGGTTTGAAATTGCGCAAATACAGCAAAGAAGACATCGACAAACGTGTGCAAGAAGCGGCAGCAATCCTTGGTTTGAAAGAATTCTTGGATCGTAAACCTGCTGACCTTTCAGGTGGTCAACGTCAACGTGTTGCCATGGGTCGTGCCATCGTCCGTGATGCAAAAGTGTTCTTGATGGACGAACCTTTGTCAAACTTGGATGCCAAACTTCGTGTATCTATGCGTGCTGAAATTGCGAAAATCCACCGTCGTATCGGTGCTACAACCATCTACGTAACTCACGACCAAACAGAAGCGATGACATTGGCAGACCGTATCGTTATCATGTCAGCTACTAAGAACCCTGCTGGTACAGGTACTATCGGACGTGTTGAACAAATCGGTACCCCTCAAGAAGTTTACAAAAATCCAGTTAACAAGTTCGTTGCAGGATTTATCGGAAGCCCAGCTATGAACTTCATCAATGTGAAATTGGTTGGTGGTGAAATTGTTTCTGACGGTTTCCGCTTGAAAGTGCCAGAAGGTGCTTTGAAAGTTCTTCGTGACAAAGGCTACGAAGGAAAAGAATTGATCTTCGGTATCCGTCCAGAAGATGTGAATGCAGAACCTGCTTTCCTTGAAACATTCCCAGAGTCAGTTGTCAAAGCTACTATCTCCGTATCAGAATTGCTTGGTTCAGAATCTCACCTTTACTGCCAAGTTGGTAAAGACGAATTTGTTGCAAAAGTGGATGCTCGTGACTACTTGCAAACAGGTGCAACAGTTGAACTTGGATTTGACTTGAACAAAGCACACTTCTTCGACGTAGAAACTGAAAAAACTGTCTACTAAGCAAATGAAATGTCAAAACACTGCTAGAGAAATCTGGCAGTGTTTTTTTAATGATTGGTATTGGCATAAAAACAGGCTTTTCTAGTTTTCATATCCTTAAAAAAGTGATAAAATGGTAGGAAGAATTGGAGAGTATAGATGCCGAAAGAAGTGAATTTGACGGGCGATCAGGTAGTCGCTTTAACGAGAGAATATTTAACAAAGGAAGACGTTGCTTTTGTACAAAAAGCATTGATTTACGCAGTTGACTGTCATAGTGGGCAGTTTCGGAAATCAGGTGAGCCCTATATTATTCATCCCATTCAGGTGGCAGGGATTTTAGCTAAACTCAAGCTAGATGCCGTGACGGTTGCCTGCGGTTTTTTGCATGATGTGGTTGAGGATACAGATGCGACACTGGATGATTTGGAGAGAGAGTTCGGTCATGATGTTCGGATTATCGTTGATGGGGTGACCAAGCTTGGTAAGGTTGAGTACAAATCACTCGAGGAACAATTGGCTGAAAATCACCGCAAGATGCTTATGGCCATGTCAGAGGATATCCGTGTTATCTTGGTTAAATTATCGGACCGTTTGCACAATATGCGGACTCTCAAACACCTTCGAAAGGATAAGCAAGAGCGTATCTCCAGAGAAACCATGGAAATTTATGCACCACTTGCTCATCGTCTAGGGATTTCCAGTGTCAAGTGGGAGTTGGAAGATCTATCTTTCCGTTATCTCAATCCAACTGAGTTTTACAAGATCACCCACATGATGAAGGAAAAACGCAGAGAACGTGAGGCTTTGGTCGATGAAGTTGTAACCAAGTTGGAAGAGTACGCTACAGAAAGAAATCTCAAAGGAAAAATCTATGGTCGTCCTAAGCATATCTATTCGATCTACCGCAAGATGCAGGATAAGAAGAAACGCTTTGAGGAAATTTATGACCTGATTGCCATTCGCTGTATCTTAGATACCCAGAGTGATGTCTATGCTATGCTGGGTTATGTGCATGAACTTTGGAAACCTATGCCAGGCCGCTTCAAAGACTATATCGCCAATCGTAAGGCCAATGGTTACCAGTCTATCCATACAACTGTTTATGGGCCAAAAGGGCCGATTGAGTTCCAGATTCGGACCAAGGAAATGCACGAAGTGGCTGAGTACGGGGTTGCGGCTCACTGGGCTTATAAGAAAGGCATTAAAGGGCAGGTCAACAGCAAGGAATCTGCTATTGGGATGAACTGGATCAAGGAGATGATGGAGCTCCAAGACCAGGCTGATGATGCCAAGGAATTTGTGGACTCTGTTAAAGAAAACTATCTGGCGGAGGAGATTTACGTCTTTACTCCTGATGGTGCGGTTCGCTCCCTGCCAAAAGATTCAGGACCGATTGACTTTGCCTATGAAATCCATACCAAAGTCGGTGAAAAAGCGACTGGTGCCAAGGTCAATGGCCGTATGGTTCCACTGACAACCAAGCTCAAGACAGGGGATCAGGTTGAAATTATCACCAATCCCAACTCCTTTGGTCCAAGTCGTGACTGGCTCAACATGGTCAAGACCAGCAAGGCGCGCAACAAGATTCGTCAGTTCTTTAAAAATCAAGACAAGGAATTATCCGTTAACAAGGGCCGTGAGATGTTGATGGCCCAGTTCCAAGAAAACGGCTATGTAGCCAATAAATTCATGGACAAGCGTCATATGGACGAGGTCCTTCAAAAGACCAGCTACAAGACAGAGGAAGCTCTCTATGCAGCCATTGGTTTTGGAGAAATTGGCGCTATTACCGTCTTTAACCGATTGACCGAAAAGGAACGTCGTGAGGAAGAACGCGCTAAGGCCAAGGCAGAAGCAGAAGAGCTTGTCAAAGGTGGCGAAGTTAAGGTTGAAAACAAAGAAACTCTCAAGGTCAAGCATGAGGGAGGTGTGGTGATTGAAGGTGCCTCAGGCCTCTTAGTGCGGATTGCCAAGTGTTGCAATCCAGTGCCAGGTGACGACATTGTCGGCTACATCACTAAGGGACGCGGTGTGGCTATTCACCGTGTGGACTGTATGAATCTCCGTGCCCAAGAAAACTACGAGCAACGTCTCCTTGATGTGGAGTGGGAAGATCAATTCTCAAGCAAGGAATACACTGCCCACATCGATATCTATGGTCTCAACCGTACAGGGCTCTTAAATGATGTTTTACAAGTTCTCTCAAACACGACCAAGAATATCTCAACCGTTAATGCTCAGCCAACTAAGGATATGAAATTTGCTAATATCCATGTCTCCTTTGGTATTTCCAACCTCTCTACACTGACCACAGTCGTGGATAAGATTAAGAGTGTGCCAGAGGTTTACTCTGTTAAACGGACTAATGGCTAATTGTCCTAGCTCTTACTAGAAAGGCTATTATGAAAATCATTATCCAACGGGTTAAAAAAGCCCAAGTGAGTATTGAAGGTCAGGTAGAGGGAAAAATCAATCAGGGTCTCTTATTGCTGGTCGGTGTTGGCCCAGAGGACCAAGAGGAAGATTTGGACTATGCTGTGAGAAAGCTTGTCAATATGCGGATTTTTTCTGATGCAGAAGGCAAGATGAATCTGTCTGTCAAGGATATTGAAGGGGAAATCCTTTCTGTTTCCCAGTTTACCCTCTTTGCGGATACCAAGAAAGGCAATCGTCCAGCTTTTACAGGTGCAGCCAAGCCGGATATGGCAACTTCCTTCTATGATACTTTCAACCAAAAGCTAGCTCAGAAAGTGCCCGTTCAGACAGGTATCTTTGGAGCGGATATGCAGGTGGAGCTGGTAAATGATGGACCAGTCACCATTATCCTTGATACTAAAAATAGATAAGAAAACCAAGCCAGCTGGCTTGGTTTTTGTTTATAGACACTCCCATAAAGAGGTATGTTTGTTGTAAAAGTCGGGATAGTTTTCTCTTAGGTGGCTAGCCGTCATATAATATAAAGTAGAATGACAGGAAGTAAAGATTGGAGTAAGAGAGTAGAAATATTGAGGGCCAGTGATGGCTAAAAAGACAAATAATAGAAAATCGCTGATGAGCACTCCTAAATAGTAGAAGCGAATCTTTTTATTGATTTGAGGATAAATCTCAGAGAACTGTTTTTTGAGTCGGAAGACCAAGCGAGATAGCAGTAGTCCCTGAGCAAGGATGAAAATGAAGCAAAAAATTAGGCCTCTTTCCAAAGAAAGTTCGTATCGGGGTCTGAAAGTTACCAACAGTAGCAAATCGCTGACTGCAATGGCTGAGAAATGGATTCTAAAGAGCTTTTTCATAGGAAGACCTCCCTCTTTTATCTAGCTTCATTCTACACCAAACAAATGGGAGTTACAAGCAAAATAATAAAAAATCCCTGAAAAGAATTTCTTTCAGGAATAAGGGGTTAGTTGATTTTTTCGACATAGAGTTGTTTGGCGATATCGATGCTAACTTGGAGGTCTTCACCTTTGTTGACCAGAGTAAAGCTATTGGAAAAGCCATCAAACTGCTTGACTTGGAGTTGGTCACCGATATGAATTGCGTGCTTTTCTAGATATTTGAGTAGTTCAAAACTATCATGAACGCGAGTCAGGAGATAGGTTCCAGCTTCCTGGACAGCTGCTAGTGGAAGGTTATTGATTTCAACCAAGAGTTCTCCCTCGGCTGGTATGGTTCCACCGTGGGGGCAGGTTTGAGGGAAACCAAGCAGTTTATCCAGTCTCTTTACAAAAAGGTCGGAGACAGTGTGTTCTAGGACCTCAGCTTCTTCGTGGATCTGATCACTAGTATAGTCTAGATGGTGAACTAGAAAGACTTCAATCAAACGGTGTTTACGATAGAGCTCAGAGACCAGTTTGAGGCCAATATCTGTCAATAGATAGCCGTTCTCCTTATCCTTGAGGATGAGATTTTCACTTTTCATGCGTTTGATCATCTCTGTTACAGCAGGCGGAGAGACCTGCATACGGGCAGCAATCTCTTTGTTGGTGATTTTTTGCATGTCCGTACCGATTTCATAAATACATTTTAAATAATCTTCTTTATTTGGAGTCATTCGTTTCCTCTTGTTCATTCTCTCCATCTAGTATACCAAAAAAAGCTAGATTTCTCTAGCTTTCTGTCATAATGCTTGTGATTTTAGTCTAGTTCTTTAACTGCAGCAATAGCAGCTTCAAAGTCTGGCTCCGTGTTGATATTGTCAACGTATTCTACATAACGGATGACATTGTCAGTATCGAGAACAAAGACAGCACGTGCAAGGAGATGCCATTCGTTGATCAAGAGGGCATAATCGCGCCCGAAAGAATGGTCAAAATAGTCTGAAAGCATGATGGCATTGTCAAGGCCTTCAGCCCCACACCAGCGTCCTTGGGCAAATGGTAGGTCCATAGAAACAGTAAGAACGACAGTGTTGTCAAGGTTAGCTAGTTCTTGGTTGAATCGACGTGTTTGCGTTGAGCAGATACCAGTATCGATAGAAGGGACAACACTCAAGACTTTTTTCTTTCCATCAAAGTCAGCTAGCGTTTTTTTAGAGAGATCGGTTGTTGTAAGAGAAAAGTCAAGTGCCTTGTCTCCGACTTGCAGTTGTTTACCTGTAAAAGTTACAGGATTTCCGAGAAAAGTGGTCATGAAACTACTCCATTCTTTTTTCTTTCATTTTACCGAGAATTATCAGATTTTTCCAATGATTTGACCGGAAAGTGTAAAAAAACGCCAATTCGGTGAGAATGACGTTTTTAATGGATTATTTTGACAAACCTTCAGCAATCTTGTCAAGGTTGTATTTCATCATGTTGTAGTAGCTGTCACCTTCTTTACCTTCTTCAGCGATTGAGTCAGTAAAGATTTGTGCGTAAATTGGGATATTTGTGTCTTGTGAAACAGTCTTCATTGGACGGTCATCGACACTTGATTCAACAAAGAGTGATGGAACTTTTGTTTGGCGAAGTTTTTCAACCAAGGTCTTGATTTGTTCAGGTGTTCCTTCTTCTTCTGTGTTGATTTCCCAGATGTAGGCACTTGGAACTTCGTAAGCTTTAGAGAAGTATTTGAAGCATCCTTCGCTGGTTACAATGAGTTTTTTCTCAGCAGGGATATTGTTAAATTTCTCTTTAGCTTCCTTGTCCAGTTTGTCTAGCTTTTCAGTATAGTCTTTGAGATTTTTTTCGTAGAATTCCTTGTTGCTAGGGTCTTTTGCAATCAACTGTTTAGCGATATTTTTAGCATAAATTATCCCATTTTCAAGGTTGAGCCAAGCGTGTGGGTCTTCTTTGCCTTTCTCGTTTTGACCTTCAAGGTAGATGATATCTACGCCGTCACTAACTGCATAGTAGTCTTTGTTTTCAGTTTTCTTGGCATTTTCGACCAATTTGGTAAACCAAGCATTGCCACCTGTTTCAAGGTTGATACCGTTATAGAAAATGAGGTCAGCCTCAGAAGTTTTCTTTACGTCTTCAGGAAGTGGTTCGTACTCGTGTGGGTCTTGACCAACAGGAACGATACTATGAAGATCAATCTTGTCACCAGCGATATTTTTAGTAATATCAGCAATGATAGAGTTAGTCGCTACAACCTTTAGTTTTTGGTTTGTAGATGCTGTATCTTTTTTCCCACTAGCACAGGCAGCTAATCCAATGATAGAAAGAAAAAGAACGAGCAATGTACCTAATTTTTTCATTAGATTCCTCCAGAAGGGTTTCCCCTTATTTATTGATTTTTTTATTTTTTAGTTTCAAGTATCGTTGCTTTGGAGAGATAAAGAAACTGATTAAGAAGAAGCTGGCAGATGTGAGCACGATGCTGGATCCTGCTGCGAGGTTGAAGCTATAGCCGATAAAGAGTCCCAAAACAGAAGCGGTTGCCCCTAGGGTTGATGAAAGAAAAATCATGCTCTTTAGGCTATTAGCATAAAGGTAAGCCGTCGCAGCTGGGGTGATCAACATGGCCACGATAAGAATCGTTCCAACACTTTGCATGGCAGTGACTGACACAAGGGTCAAGAGCACCATGAGTAGATAGTGATAGAAATTAACAGGCATTCCCATGGCTTTAGCCAAAAGCTCGTCAAAGGATGTAATCAATAGTTGTTTAAAGAAAATCCCGATAATCAAGAGAATCAATGCCCCCACACCAATGGTGATCCACATGTCCGTATCTTGGACAGCGAGGATATTCCCAAAAAGGATATGGAAGAGGTCTGTCGAACTCTTGGCAACACTAATCAAGATGACACCTAAGGCTAAGAAAGATGAAAAGGTAATACCAATGGCAGTGTCACTCTTGATGATAGAGTTGCCCTTGATGTAGGTAATGATGATGGAAGCCATCAAGCCAAAGATGATCGCTCCAATAAAGAAATCAATTCCCAGGATAAAGGAAAGGGCTACGCCGGGCAAAACTGCGTGAGAGATGGCATCCCCCATGAGAGACATTCCACGTAAGATGATAAAACATCCCACGGCTCCAGCAACCACCCCGATGACTATAGCTGTTATCAGGGCATTTTGTAGGAAATGGAAATGTTGCAATCCATCGATAAATTCTACTATCATAGGTCACCTCCATTAAAGAAGAGCTTACTACCATAAGCTTTTTTGAGATTGACTTCGGTAAAGGTTTCTTCAGTTGAACCAATAGCAACCAATTCTCGATTGAGAAGCATAACTTGGTCGAAATAATGAGGGACTTTGCTGAGGTCATGATGGACGATGAGAACTGTTTTACCAGCTTTTTTAAGGTCTCTCAGTGTATTCATGATAATCTCTTCACTGATCGAGTCAATCCCGACAAAAGGCTCATCTAAAAAGATGTAGTCAGCTTCCTGCACTAAGCAGCGGGCAATCAAAACACGTTGGAATTGTCCTCCAGAGAGCTGACTGATTTGGCGATCAGCATAGTCTGAGAGTCCAACGATTTCAAGTGCATCCGCCACTTTTTTCCAGTGGCTGGCCTTTAAAGTGTGGAAGAGCGGGATAGATGGATAGAGTCCCAGTGAGACACATTCCTTGACCTTGATAGGGAAATTGTAGTCGATATGGATTTTTTGCTCGACATAGGCAACTCGATGTAAAGATTTCTTGACTTCTTTGTCATCGAGAAAGGCCTGACCTTCGTTTGGGATAATTCCCAACATACTTTTTAATAAAGTTGATTTTCCAGCACCGTTTGGACCAATAATTCCGGTAATAGTTGGTCCGTGGAGCACTAGTGAAATATCCTTTAGTGCCAACGTTTCTTTGTAGGAGACACTGAGGTTTTCGATACGTATCATACAGTTATTTTCCTCCTGTCTTTTAATATACATTAAAAAAAAAATTAAGTCAAGTTAATTTTTAAAAAATTTAAAATAATAACTGAAAAATGAAGAAAAAAGAGAGACCATTTTTAATTGCATTCCCAAGTGTTTTTTGCTAAGCTAAGAATAAGTGAAAAAATGAAAGCGAGAACAAGATGACACGTTATCAAGACGATTTTTATGATGCAATCAATGGAGAATGGGAAAAAACAGCTGTTATTCCAGCTGATAAATCTCGAACAGGTGGCTTTATTGACCTTGATGAGGAAATTGAAGAGTTAATGCTGGCAACTACGGACAAGTGGTTGGAAGGCGAAGATGTTCCAGAGGACGCTATCCTCGCAAATTTTGTTAAGTACCATCGTATGGTACGTGATTTTGATAAGAGGGATGCAGATGGAATCAAGCCTGTCCTTCCTCTGCTCAAGGAATACCAAGATTTGGAGAGCTTTGCAGATTTTACCAGCAAACTGGCAGAGTTTGAACTAGCAGGTAAACCAAACTTCCTTCCATTTGGAGTATCACCAGACTTTATGGATGCCAGAACCAATGTTCTCTGGGCAAGTGCACCAGGAACTATCTTGCCAGATACAACCTACTATGCTGAAGACCATCCTCAACGTGAGGAGCTCTTGACGCTTTGGAAGGAAAGTAGCGCAAATCTTCTCAAAGCCTATGATTTTTCAGATGAGGAAATCGAAGACTTACTAGAGAAGAGATTGGAATTGGACCGTCGTATCGCAGCAGTGGTTCTTTCAAACGAAGAAAGTTCAGAATATGCCAAACTCTACCATCCATACGCTTATGAAGATTTCAAGAAATTTGCCCCTGCCCTACCTTTGGATGATTTCTTCCAAGCAGTTCTTGGACAAACTCCAGATAAGGTTATCGTAGATGAGGAACGTTTCTGGCAAGCAGCAGACCAATTTTATAGTGAAGAAGCGTGGCCTTTGCTTAAGGCAACCTTGATTTTGGCTGTGGTCAATCTTTCAACCAGCTATCTCACAGACGAGATTCGTGTCCTATCAGGTGCCTATGGACGTGCCCTTTCAGGTGTTCCAGAAGCTCAGGACAAGGTCAAGGCAGCCTATCACTTGGCCCAAGGTCCCTTTAAGCAAGCCCTTGGTCTCTGGTATGCGCATGAAAAATTCTCCCCAGAAGCTAAGGCAGACGTAGAGAAAAAAGTGGCGACTATGATCGATGTTTATAAGGAACGTTTGGCTAAGAATGACTGGCTCACTCCTGAAACGCGTGATAAGGCTATTGTCAAACTCAATGTCATCAAGCCTTATATCGGTTATCCAGAGGAATTGCCAGCCCGCTACAAGGACAAGGTAGTGGACGAAACTGCCAGTCTCTTTGAGAATGCCCTAGCCTTTGCGCGTGTGGAAATCAAGCACAGCTGGAGCAAGTGGAACCAGCCAGTTGACTACAAGGAGTGGGGCATGCCAGCACACATGGTTAATGCCTACTACAATCCTCAGAAGAACTTGATTGTCTTCCCAGCTGCTATTTTACAGGCTCCATTCTATGACTTGCATCAGTCGTCTTCTGCCAACTACGGTGGTATTGGAGCGGTTATTGCCCATGAGATTTCTCATGCCTTTGATACAAATGGTGCTTCCTTTGATGAAAATGGTAGTCTCAAAGACTGGTGGACTGAGAATGACTATGCTGCCTTCAAAGAAAAGACTCAGAAGGTTATCGATCAATTTGATGACCAAGAATCTTACGGTGCAAGAATCAACGGAAAACTAACCGTATCCGAAAACGTTGCCGACCTTGGTGGGATCGCCGCAGCCCTTGAAGCTGCTAAGAGAGAGCCAGACTTCTCTGCTGAAGAATTCTTCCACAACTTTGCTCGTATCTGGCGTATGAAAGGCCGTCCGGAGTTGATGAAACTCATGGCCAGTGTCGACGTGCACGCGCCTGCCAAACTCCGTGTCAATGTTCAAGTACCAAACTTCGATGACTTCTTTACAACTTATGATGTCAAAGAAGGCGACGGCATGTGGCGTTCACCAGAGGACCGTGTGATTATTTGGTAAGACAAAAACCAAGGATTTTTTCCTTGGTTTTTTGCTTGCTAGAAAAAGGGATTAAAAGTCTTTTCGTGAGCGATGGTCGTAGCTGGACCATGGCCAGGATAGACATCGTAGTTAGGAAGAGTAAAGAGTTGCGTCTGAATGCTATGGAGGAGTTGTTCCGTGCTACCTGTAGGAAGGTCGGTTCGTCCGATGGTTTCTCGGAATAGAGCATCTCCCGTCAAGACTAGATGAGCATCAGGAAAGACTAGGGAAACGCCGCCGATAGAGTGCCCTGGGGTCGGTAGAACGGTAAAACGAAATTCCTCAAGCTGGTATTCCTCATGAAAGACAAAGGTGTGCTCTGCAGGTTTTGCGACCACATTTGCCATATCATCGTGACGAGGGAGACCAGAGAGATTATCTACAGGTGTATAAAGCCAGCTGGCTTCACTCTCTGCTACATAAACTGGGGGATTTCCAAAAGTCTCACGAACCAAGTCTAGACTCATAATATGGTCGTAGTGGGTGTGGGTCAGGAGAATCGCGCAGACTGGTTTGTTGATTTTTTCAATAGTCTTGCGAATAGCTTCCCAATGGCTACCTGGGTCAACCACAATCAGGTGTTGGTCCCCTTCTAGATAATAAGTGTTTTCATAAGCAACGGGATTCACGGTTTTATGGATTTTCATACTGGCTCCAATCTCAAAGAATGTACTAAACTAAGTATAGCACAGAAGAGGGAAATAAAGTGAAAAGAAAGTCTCTCTTTTGTGTTAGAGGGACAATAATCTTATTTAAACTTGAAACCTTCGTAAATGAGTTTTGTTTTGGGATTCTTTTTCTTGATTTGCTTGGCAAGGGCCTTCATCATAGGAAGAGGTCCACACATATAGACTGTAGTCTGGTCAGGGATTTCTTCTTGATCCAAAGTCAGGTATCCTTTTTCATTGCTATCGACCAGCTGCAGGTCAAAGTTAGCATTTTGACGGGCGTAGTCACGAAGTAGATCTAGGTAGACAGCATTTTCCTCTCCACGGAAACTATAGTAGAAGCGGACGCTCTTGTCTAGGATAGGATGCTCCCGGATATAAGAGATGAAAGGTGTCATTCCAATTCCACCTGCAATCCAGATTTGCTGCTTTGGACCATGTTCCATAGTCATATGCCCATAGGCGCGATCAACCGCAACCTTGCTACCAACTTGAAGATTGTCATAGATATTCTTGGTGTGGTCACCAGAGTTTTTTATCGTAAAATAAAGAGTTCGTCCTTGTCCTCCTGAGATGGAGAAAGGGTGTGGAGCAGTCTCAAAACCTTTTTGGAAAATTTTTAGAAAGGCAAATTGTCCATATTCGTAAGTGAAAGGATGACTGAGTTCTATTTCAATTTCAGTCGTGTCGTGATTGAGGCGTTTGATTCCTACGATTTTTCCAAGATAGGTGAAACCGATCTTTTGATAAAGGAAAATAATATAAAAACCTGCAAGCAAGCCTAAAATAGCATAGATTCCAAAGATAAGACCTAGGAAACTAAAGGAGAGAAGGCGATTTCCCATGATCATCAAAACATGAAAGAGGCCAAAGATATAAGCTAGATAAACCAATCGATGAATCCATCTCCATGCTTCATACTGGATGTATTGTCCCAGATAGGCAACCAGAACGATGCTGATAAAGATATAGATAGCGATATTTCCAAACTGGGCGGCCAAATGCGAACCCCAGAGACCGCCCATGCTAAAGTTGTGTAGGGTTAGTAGGAGAATGGATAGAAAAGCGGTGAATTTATGAGCTAGATACATCTTTTCAAGTCCGTTAAACCAAGCTTCAAGCAGGGGTAAACGGCTAGCTAGTATAAAAGTAAGTGAAAGAGTAGTGAGAGCTAAACCAGGGATTAGAAACTGACTAACACCTGAACTGAGCCAAGCTAGGATAGTCAGAAACATACTAAGCCCGATAAATAAAATACCTTTTAATGATTTCATAGTTGAAGTCCTTTCACGGATTATCTTATGATAGATGTAATAAGATTTGTTACATTTTAACAAAAAATGAATCTGTAGTCAAGGTTTAGAGTTTCGGCCTCTAAGTCAAATTTTCATGATAATCTATAAATAACGGTTAAGAAATATACTGTTTGATTTGTGTACTTCTTATAGAAATTTTTTTGTTATAACAATATAAGGGTGGGAAAAATTCAACTTCTACAAAACCCTAAAAAACAAATTAATACATAAAAGTGTATTTTATTTAATTATAAGATAAATAATATCTGAAATTTACATGATGTAAACCTATGTGAATGTTGGCATTTTAAAGTATTTGATGTTAAATTATTTTTGTATTTTTCTCAAATAAATTTATTAAAAATGTTGAAAAAGATATAAAAAAGTGTTAGTATGAATATGCATATTGAATACGAGGATATAATCCTTTTAGAATAATGAAATTTAAAGACCATCTTTTGAGTAGGGAAGAAATTTCGTTTTTTTTCTATATTTCAATATCGATATAATAAAAATAGGGAGGTTGTTTTTCTTATGAAGAGTAAGCAACAGGGTTTTAGAACGGAGAAATACATTCGATATGGGATTCGAAAGTATAGTTTTGGAGCGGCATCAGTAGCAATTTCAGCAGGTTTGATGTTTTTAGGCAATGGAGCAGTATCAGCGATGGAACTTCAAGGAGCAGATACTACGCTTGTTTCAACATCGACATTGAATGCGGAATCTTCTACGGAAACAGAAAAACCAGAAACTTCGATAAAAAAAGAAAAAGAAGTTGTCCTTAAGACGGTTGATAAAACGGATTTAGTTAAAAAAATTACAGAACTTGAAGAGAAAGTAAAAACAGCAAAGAATATAGATGACTTGGTACTAACATCTGCTAAAGAACAATTAGATTCTGCGAAATCTGTCATCTCAAAAGAGATAGTTGAGCAAGAGGAAGTGGATACTGAACTTGCTAAGATTAAGGATTTAATTACGGTATTTGCTGAGTCTGTCGAAGTTGGGAAAATAACGGAATCTACAGAAAAAGCAGAAAAAGTAGAAGAAATAAAAGAAACTGTCGAACCAGTCCAAGAAGGTAAAAAAGTTTTAGAACAAGTTACCTCTGAAGCTGAGGTAACCAATGTTTTAGCAACTGAAGCAGTCCGGAAAAATAAGCTTGAGGCTGAAAACAAAGCGGCAATTGAGGCGGCGATAGCTAATAATAAGGAAGTTATTGCGGAAGCTAAAAAAGTGTTAGCTACGGATAGCGTTACAGCTAAACAAGGCAATGAACAATTGTCACGTTTGAACGAGTCAATTCTTGCAGTATATAATGAGCTAAAAAAAGCAGGAATCGGAAAAGATGGAAACTTTGGAGTCGCTTTGGCTGCTCAAGATTTCTATGCCGAAGAGGGTTCTAACACAACTCATGCATCGGAAACAAACGCTGCAAATCATACTGGTAAAGATACCTATACAATTCCAGTACAAGAAATTAAATTAATTACGGGTACTGATGCTACAGGTCTAGAGATTGAAGTCTATTCTAATCAGCGGGTTGGTAATGATACAAATGCTGGAAATGGGATGCATACAGAACAAGGTGGAAAAACTGGTCATAACAACAAAGGACGTGTAGACTATCCATTAACCCCTGATGCTGCTAAAAAGTTAGCTGAAGAAGCACCACTTTGGAGAAATAAACTCCGTGCGGATGGGTCAAGAATTTTAAACGCTGCAACATCGATTTACTCTGCTAACGGTGGTTATGAATACCTAGCTACAGAAATTTATGGCTATGGGTATGAACAAGGAGTTGACAGAGTTTATATTAAAGGTTTGAAAGATCGTATTGCAGTTACAGAAAAAGCCAAGCAAGCTGGTTGGAGTTTAACTTCTGTAACACCAACTAACCTTGTGCCGGGATTGACATACGATTCAGAAACAGACACAATTCAAGGAAAAGTTATAGCGGATATTGAAAATGGAGTTTATGATTTACGATTTAATATTACTGCGACCAATACAGATGGTCGAACGGTAACTTTCCAAATTCAGAATCTTCGTGCTGGCTGGGTCGGGTGGCAAGATAGTACGCCTCCTAAAATAAAATCAGATTCTGAGCGTTATGATCGTATTGTTGGTGACGATGCTAATGTAAATATTCAATTCTATGATGAGTCAGGTGCAAGTGCAACACCAGCCAATAGTCGAGGAACTTATAACTATACGACGGTTGAAGGCAAAGTTGTAAGAGTACCTCAAAGATTCTCTAGAGCAGTGACAGGAATTTCAGGATATAACACTATTAGTGAACAATTAGATGATTCTAAAGTATTAATTCCAGGAACTAAATATAGTGTTGCTAATAGTACTTCTGAAGAGCAAGCTGCTGATCAAACGAATATGGGGAAAGGAATCATTTCTGGAAAATTAACTGAAGCAGGAATTTACACAGTCTCCGTATTTGCAAAAGATTATGATAAGTTGGCTAATAATAATGTTTGGAACCAATCTGGACAAGAAGCGCATGCTACTGTAACATTAGTCGTGAAACCAAAGATTGAGGTTCAAAACGTTGAAACTTACTCAACAGTTGTACCAGTTAAAATTTCTAAAGGTGCATCAAGTGCTAAGGTAACAATGCCGGATGGTACTGTAACCAATCTAAAAGCAGTTAATGGCAAATGGCTCGTAGACAGTGGTTCAACCAACACAGCTGTTTCTGAAAATCAAGAATTAGGTATTGTAGATTCCGATACAGTCTTTAATATTCCTGTGACATCAGAGGCGACTGCCAAAGTTGGTGTGGACAATATTAGAGTAGAAGCATCTGCTGAAAATGTTAAGGGAACTTTCTTACGTGAACAAGTTGAATTAAATGGAACAGATGGGCAAAAACATACTGCTACTTTTAATAAGGCTACCGGACACTGGGAGTTACCTGGCGACTATGCTGAAAGTAAAACACTGAATGGTGATGGTACGACAAGATGGACTAAACGTCAAGTGTACACAGAAGCTCAGCAAGACGGTGGTATGAAATTTTATATCTATGAGTACATTCGACAGCTTGATAGCACTGGGAAAGTGACAAGTGTAGAAACGCCAACTCGTCCAGAAACGATTTATGTTTCTAAGAATACTAATCAGGTAGGAGATGGAATGTCAGTAACTGTCACTTACGATAAACATTCAAATACCTGGGCGTCATCTGATGGAACTGAAGTGACTGCTACTAAGCTTGAAAATGACTCTTGGGAAGTTCATACTAAGTCAGGATTTGGTGGTATTATTAGAGGGACGATTGCAACAAATACTGATGTGGCAACTGTAGTAAATACAAAACCAACAGCAACTTCACAAGATTATACTTCAACAAAAGGTACAGCTGTTGACCTTCGTAATGAAGCAAAAGCTGCAGTAAGCATCTCAGACTCTGAAGATACTAAATATGGAAAAACTACCTATATCACTAGAATCACAGTAACATCGCCTTCAGGAGTTCAAAAAGTATTTGATACCAAACAAGATGCAAATAACTATAATATTGCTAGTGGATATAGCTTAAATGAAGTAGGAGTATATACTGTTAAGATTGATGTTATTGATAGTAATGGAAATTATACTACTGAAGCAACAATCAGTGGAACTGAGTCGGGAGTTGATCATGGAGTTGATTCATCAACCGCTACAACAACCTACCATATTACAGTAACTGATACGATTGAAGGACATAATGTGACTTCGACTGATATTCAAGGTGCTACTCAAAAAGAAACTCCAACCTTTACATCTGTTGGAGATGGATCACCAGTAAAACCAAGTGCTTCTTCGCCTGCTAAGTTAGTAGATCCAAAAACAGGTGGATTTGTTGATACTCTAACAATTGATGGTCAGGGTACCTACTCAATTAATAATGAAACAGGTGAAGTAACTTTTGTTCCATTGAAGACATTTACCGGTACAGCTACACCTGTCACAGTTTCACTTACTGCAAAATTAGGAAAAGATGCTAATTATACGGATATTACAGCAACTGCTACAGCAACGTATACTCCAACTGTAATACCTGTTAAACCAACTTCTACAGATGATGAGTCTGAAGGACCTAAAGGACAAACACAAAACGGTACACCAACTTTTACTGGTGGTAAAGTTGAAGTAAACGGTGTGGAGAAGACTGTTGAAATTGATGAAAATGTTAAACCAACCTTTGATGATGGCACAACTAAGAAAGTTGTTCCGGGAGAAGGAACTTATACCATTGATGAAAATGGTGTGGTAACTTTCACACCAGAAAAAGACTTTGTTGGGAAGGCTTCAGGAGTTACAGTCAAACGAGTTGATAAGAACGGAACAGAAATAACTGCAAAATACACACCAACTGTACGTCCAATTACTTCATTTGTAGATACTGAGGGGAATACATTAATTCCAACCGAAGACGGTGAACAACCTAAGAAAGATATTCCAGGTTACCGCTTCGTAGAGACTAAGAAACTTCCAAACGGTGACACAGAACATGTCTACGAAAAAGTGAAGACTAGTCACAAGGATAAGGAAGGGAATGAAATTCCAGGTTATCCAACCGAAGACGGTGAACAACCTAAGAAAGATATTCCAGGTTACCGCTTCGTAGAGACTAAGAAACTTCCAAACGGGGACACAGAACACGTTTATGAGAAGGTTAAGACTAGTCATAAGGATAAGGAAGGGAATGAAATTCCAGGTTATCCAAGCGAAGATGGTGAACAACCGAAGAAAGATATTCCAGGCTACCGCTTCGTAGAGACTAAGAAACTTCCAAACGGCGACACAGAACATGTCTACGAAAAAGTGAAGACCAGTCATAAGGATAAGGAAGGGAATGAAATTCCAGGATATCCAAGCGAAGACGGTGAACAACCGAAGAAAGATATCCCAGGTTACCGCTTCGTAGAGACTAAGAAACTTCCAAACGGCGACACAGAGCACGTTTATGAGAAGGTTAAGACCAGTCACAAGGATAAGGAAGGCAATGAAATTCCAGGTTATCCAACCGAAGACGGCCAACAACCGAAGAAAGATATCCCAGGTTACCGCTTCGTAGAGACTAAGAAACTTCCAAACGGTGATACAGAACACGTTTATGAGAAGGTTAAGACCAGTCACAAGGATAAGGAAGGCAATGAAATTCCAGGTTATCCAACAGAAGACGGCGAACAACAGAAGAAAGACATTCCAGGTTACCGCTTCGTAGAGACTAAGAAACTTCCAAACGGTGACACAGAACACGTTTATGAGAAGGTTAAGACTAGTCATAAGGATAAGGAAGGGAACGAGATTCCAGGCTATCCAAGCGAAGACGGCGAACAACCTAAGAAAGATATTCCAGGCTACCGCTTCGTAGAGACCAAGAAACTTCCAAATGGAGATACAGAGCACATCTACGAAAAAGTGAAGACTAGTCACAAGGATAAGGAAGGCAACGAGATTCCAGGCTATCCAAGCGAAGACGGCGAACAACCTAAGAAAGATATTCCAGGCTACCGCTTCGTAGAGACTAAGAAACTTCCAAATGGCGACACAGAGCACGTTTATGAGAAGGTTAAGACCAGTCATAAGGATAAGGAAGGCAACGAAATTCCAGGACATCCAACCGAAGACGGTGAACAACCTAAGAAGGATATTCCAGGTTACCGCTTCGTAGAGACTAAGAAACTTCCAAACGGTGACACAGAGCACGTTTATGAGAAGGTTAAGACCAGTCACAAGGATAAGGAAGGGAATGAAATTCCAGGATATCCAAGCGAAGACGGTGAACAACCTAAGAAAGACATTCCAGGTTACCGCTTCGTAGAGACCAAGAAACTTCCAAACGGCGACACAGAACACGTTTATGAGAAGGTTAAGACTAGTCATAAGGATAAGGAAGGGAATGAAATTCCAGGATATCCAAGCGAAGACGGTGAACAACCGAAGAAAGATATTCCAGGCTACCGCTTCGTAGAGACTAAGAAACTTCCAAACGGGGACACAGAACACGTTTATGAGAAGGTTAAGACTAGTCATAAGGATAAGGAAGGGAATGAAATTCCAGGTTATCCAAGCGAAGATGGTGAACAACCGAAGAAAGATATTCCAGGCTACCGCTTCGTAGAGACTAAGAAACTTCCAAACGGGGACACAGAACACGTTTATGAGAAGGTTAAGACTAGTCATAAGGATAAGGAAGGGAATGAAATTCCAGGTTATCCAAGCGAAGATGGTGAACAACCGAAGAAAGATATTCCAGGCTACCGCTTCGTAGAGACTAAGAAACTTCCAAACGGCGACACAGAACATGTTTATGAGAAGGTTAAGACCAGTCATAAGGATAAGGAAGGCAATGAAATTCCAGGATATCCAAGCGAAGACGGTGAACAACCTAAGAAAGATATCCCAGGTTACCGCTTCGTAGAGACCAAGAAACTTCCAAACGGTGACACAGAGCACGTTTATGAGAAGGTTAAGACCAGTCACAAGGATAAGGAAGGGAATGAAATTCCAGGATATCCAAGCGAAGACGGTGAACAACCTAAGAAAGATATTCCAGGTTACCGCTTCGTAGAGACTAAGAAGCTTCCAAACGGCGACACAGAACACGTTTATGAGAAGGTTAAGACTAGTCATAAGGATAAGGAAGGGAATGAAATTCCAGGTTATCCAAGCGAAGATGGAGAACAACCTAAGAAGGATATCCCAGGTTACCGCTTCGTAGAGACTAAGAAGCTTCCAAACGGCGACACAGAACACGTTTATGAGAAGGTTAAGACTAGTCATAAGGATAAGGAAGGCAATGAAATTCCAGGTTATCCAAGCGAAGACGGTGAACAACCTAAGAAAGATATTCCAGGCTACCGCTTCGTAGAGACTAAGAAACTTCCAAATGGCGACACAGAGCACGTTTATGAGAAGGTTAAGACCAGTCATAAGGATAAGGAAGGCAACGAAATTCCAGGACATCCAACCGAAGACGGTGAACAACCTAAGAAGGATATTCCAGGTTACCGCTTCGTAGAGACTAAGAAACTTCCAAACGGTGACACAGAGCACGTTTATGAGAAGGTTAAGACCAGTCACAAGGATAAGGAAGGCAACGAAATTCCAGGACATCCAACCGAAGACGGTGAACAACCTAAGAAGGATATTCCAGGTTACCGCTTCGTAGAGACTAAGAAACTTCCAAATGGCGACACAGAACACGTTTATGAGAAGGTTAAGACCAGTCATAAGGATAAGGAAGGAAACGAAATTCCAGGTTATCCAACCGAAGACGGCCAACAACCCAAGAAAGATATTCCAGGTTACCGTTTCGTAGAGACCAAGAAACTTCCAAATGGCGACACAGAACATGTCTACGAAAAAGTTGTTACTGCCCCTCAACAAAAACCGACTGAGCAATCTCCAACTACTAAAGCAACCAAAGAATTACCTAATACTGGTGCGGAAGATCATGCAGCTTTGGCAGCTCTAGGAGTACTTGGTTTGATGAGCGGATTTGGACTTGTGTCTCGCAAGAAAAAAGAAGACTAATTCTATACTCGAGATTCTAAGTAGTATCCATTAGTTTCTGAAACAAAAAACCAACTAATCGTTAGATTAGTTGGTTTTTGTCTATTCTCGATTTTTCCAAGCTTGGTAGCGGGTATCAATCAAGAGTTGGGTTAAGCGTCCCATGGTTTCTCTTTCTTCGGGAGTGAGGGATTGAGCTTGGACAAAGAGATGGTGAACGTGTTCAATGACCTTGAAGGAAGAAAGATCGTTGATAGAGGAGATGCCTGCATCAAGAATAATTCCAAAAAAGAGGTCAAAGTAGAGCTGCAGTTCCGTATCAGGGACAGTTTCAACCCATTCCTTGAAGGTTGTATCGACTTGCTGGCTGTCACTATTGGTCTCGTCCAGTTGGACAAAGTGTTTGTCTTCAACCTGCCAACTAAAGGTGTCATGCTGGGCAAGGCCACCTAAGGCGGTGCTTCGAACGACGATTTTTTTATCCGGAATTTCCAGCATCATCCCGATGATAGACCCTTGTGGGATAAATACTTTCGTTCTTTCCATCATGTTTTGATAGCCAGGTGTTTCGGTTAGTTCCTTGTGAAGCCCAGGGGCATCAAAAGTATAGACAGCGACAATGTTTTTCTGCAAGTTTGGATCAAGTTGACTGGCAGCATAGACAGCTAGATTGCCCCCTTTTGAGTGTCCTGCTAGGATAACCTTTTGGTTGGGGTGTTGAGCAAAAAAATTCTCTAAATACTGGAGGGCGTGTTTTTGAGCTGGGATTTCCTTCATATAGGTCATATGGAAATCTTCTTTCCAACCGATGATACTATCATCCGTCCCACGAAAAACAAGCAAATAGGTATCGAGACTGATACGATAAGTCATAGCCGCAAACTGTTTTTGCAATTCAGGATCAATATCGTTAATAAAGTCTGAGAGCTTGCAATTTTTAAAGCGTTTGTGTTGAGCAAGCTGATCTAACAATTGAAGACGGTTCTTATTGGTCAGAATAGTCGTGCCTCTAGGGATTTGAGATGCAAGATCTATGAGACGCTTTGGTTCTTGGGTGACTACATTATCAAAAGCAAGGTAGGTTAATTCAGTCAAGGCAAGAACATCTAACTCGTTCACGGGGAGGTCATAAAAGGAATCGTATGCTACATCATTTAAGTAGTCAAAAATATTGGCCATAAAAGCTCCTTTCTCTATGTTTATGCTATCACATTTACTAAGAATTAGCTAGTGGGCTTGTTCGAATGACCTAGTAGGGTTTGATTGAAATACATAGAAGATAGATTGCTCCTATTTCAAACCTCTAAACGAGCTTACTTGTATGTTTTTGCTATCAATCCCATTTTCCTTTAAAAAATTCTTCATCTCATTTACATCATCAGGCTGACCTGTGATGAGATAGTTGGCTTGATTGCCGTATTCATCAATAGCACGTTTTAAAAATTCTTGACTTTGAGAAAGTTCATCGCTAGTTTTATAAGTAAAATTCGGTGTTTTTTGAGCCAGTTCTTTCATCTCATTATCGAAAATAGTAACTCCTTTGTCAAAATGGCTGAGAATAATCGGACATTTACCAGCCCATTCTTTGATAAGGGGGCGTAGAGCAGAAATGCCGACATCAGATGCAAAGCAAACTAGTAGCTTACTCGTATCTTTAACAGTCAAAGAGGAATCCAGCCAACTCATCTCAATCTCACTGCCAGCCGGTAAATGTGTAAAGGTGTTCTTAAAGTTGCTACCACTATTATGAGTCAAGATGAGAATTTCATCTTCATCAGGTGTGGAGGCAATGGTTAGCCATCGACTGGTCTGCTCTCCCTTAGCTTCATATTTACTAGCAGTAGACGAGGTATCAGGGAGTGTAAACTTAGCATAAGCCCCAGCTTTCCAGATTTGCTGACTCGGTTTTGTGATATGAATTAAATATAGATCTCCGCTGGGGTTTTCGATGGATTTTATCGATAATGTCTGGCTTCGTCCCAGATAAGCGATGACACTCCAAGTTATAATACATAGCGCTCCAAGTGTTGATAGAATGATAATAAACATTTTTTTACCTCTTTTCATTTTTTATGACTCCTGTTCTTAATTTTATGAATGAATTATAAAATAATTCATTCATATCTTTTCAAAAAATAAAGAAATCCATTCTTTATTTTAGAACTCCTTTAATGAAGTTGGTTGCAAGTATTTCAACAGTTTTGCCAATATCTGGAAAATCTTTTTCCGTGATATGCATATCCATATAGTAAAAAAGATTATAAACCTGTAAAATATCTTGAATCTTTTCTGGCGAGTACCCTTCAGCCTGCATACGATTTGTAAAAGTTTTAACTAGAAACTGATGAAAAGGATTTGCGACTTTGCCTTCTTCCGAGGAATAGTAGCTGTGCAACTCATCTGCGATGGCAGGATTGTACCATTCTGCAAGGATTTTATTGGAAGAAACGAGAGTTCTGGACTGAGCAAATAGTTGACCAATGAGGTCGATCATGTCAATTTCCCAATCCAGTTCTTCGATCATAGCTTGGCGAACACGGTTGTTTTCATCTATATAGATGTCTAGAAAAATAGCTTCTTTACTCTCATAATAGTTATAAAAAGAACCAACTGCAACACCAGCTTGCCTAGCAATTTCTGAAATTCCTGTTGCCTTGTAACCTTTTTTCGAAAAAACTTCATAGGCTGCTGTCTTTAAAGATTGTTTTTTGTCCAATATGATTTAACCTCCTTAGTTTTCATGAATGAATAACTTTGTTCGTTCATTCATATTCTAACAAATCATGGCTAGCTTGTCAATAAGAAGGCTAGATCTATTAAATAAGTTAAAGAAACGCTAACTAAATGAGCACAAAAAGGAAAATATAGGATAAGGCTGGAACTATAATTAAAAATAAGGTATGATATCAGTGGGAATATTCTCTATTTAGCATCTGTTTTCTGATCTGGATTTGGGAAATAGGCTGCTAAACAGTATGAGATACTGATCCGTAAATCTGATATGAAGGGTTTTGATACTTTGAGAAATAACAAAGGAGGAGCGCATGCACAAGATTTTACTAGTAGAAGATGACCAAGTTATTCGGCAACAAGTTGGGAAATTACTCTCTGAGTGGGGTTTTGAGGTCGTTTTGGTAGAGGACTTTATGGAAGTCTTGAGCCTTTTTGTTCAGTCAGAACCTCATTTGGTCCTCATGGATATTGGTCTGCCTCTTTTTAATGGTTACCACTGGTGTCAGGAGATTCGCAAGATTTCCAAGGTACCCATCATGTTTCTGTCTTCGAGAGACCAGGCGATGGATATTGTCATGGCGATCAATATGGGGGCAGATGACTTTGTGACCAAGCCTTTTGACCAGCAGGTGCTCCTTGCCAAGGTTCAAGGCTTGTTGCGCCGTTCCTATGAGTTTGGGCGGGATGAAAGTTTGCTAGAGTATGCAGGTGTGATTCTCAATACCAAGTCTATGGATCTGCACTATCAGGGTGAAGTCCTGAGCTTGACCAAGAATGAATTTCAAATTTTGCGGGTCTTGTTTGAACATGCTGGCAATATCGTAGCGCGTGATGACTTGATGAGAGAACTCTGGAATAGCGACTTTTTCATCGATGACAATACCTTGTCTGTCAACGTTGCTCGCTTGCGCAAAAAGTTGGAGGAGCAAGGCTTAGTAGGCTTTATCGAAACCAAGAAAGGGATAGGATACGGACTGAAACATGCTTGATTGGAAATCATTTTTTCTAGCCTATCTGCGTTCTCGCAGTCGCATCTTTGTCTATATTTTTTCATTAGGCTTTCTCGTCCTTCTCTTTCAGTTTTTATTTGCTAGTCTAGGAACTTATTTTCTTTATTTCTTTCTACTCAGTAGTTTTTTGACCTTCTTATTTTTGGCTTGGGATATTTTTGCAGAAGCTCAGGTTTACCGGCAGGAAATACTCTATGCTGAGAGAGACCCCAAGTCTCCTCTGGAATGTGCGCTAGTAGAAAAGCTCGAAGAGCGTGAATCTGAATTGTATCAAAAGAAGTCGGAAGCGCAGAGCAAGCTGACGGATTTGCTGGACTACTACACCTTGTGGGTTCATCAGATCAAGACCCCCATTGCAGCGAGTCGTCTCTTGGTAGCAGAAGTCTCTGATCGGGAGGTCAAGCAGCAACTGGAACAGGAAATCTTTAAGATTGACTCCTATACCAATCTGGTGTTGCAGTATCTTCGTTTGGAAAGTTTCCACGATGACTTGGTATTTGAAAAGGTTCAAGTGGAGGATTTGGTGAAGGAAGTGGTTCGCAAGTATGCCCTTTTCTTTATCCAAAAAGGACTGACGCTCAATCTCCATGATCTTGACAAAATCATCGTGACCGATAAGAAGTGGCTGTTGATCGTCATTGAACAAATCCTCTCAAACAGTCTCAAGTACACCAAGGAAGGTGGGTTAGAGATCTATATGGAAGGTCAGGAGCTCTGTATCAAGGATACGGGAATCGGGATTAAAAACAGTGATGTTCTCCGAGTCTTTGAACGTGGGTTTTCAGGCTATAATGGTCGTCTAACCCAGCAGTCATCTGGACTTGGACTTTATCTATCTAAGAAAATTTCTGAAGAGCTGGGCCACCAGATTCGTATCGAGTCTGAGGTCGGAAAAGGAACGATAGTAAGGATTAAATTCGCTGAAGTGAAGCTCGTTATTGAGTAAACATAAATGAGAAAAAGCCTCCGAATGGAGGCTTTTATGCTAGGCTTTTATACTCAATGAAAATCAAAGAGCAAACTAGGAAACTAGCCGAAGGCTGTACTTGAGTACGGCAAGGCGACGTTGACGTGGTTTGAATTTGATTTTCGAAGAGTATTATTTCTCAACGCGTGATTTGTTGGCAATATCAGCTAGGATTGCTGCTACAAACTCATCTACTGGGACAGTGTTTGTTTCTTTTTGTCCATAGCGACGAACGTTGACGGTTCCGTCTTCCATTTCCTTGTCACCAACGATCAATTGGTAAGGAATTTTGCTGGTTTGTGAAGCACGGATCTTGAACTGCATTTTTTCATTGCGCTCATCTACATCTGCACGGACACCACGGTCACGTAGTTTCTTAGCCACTTCCCAAGCGTAGTCCACATGTTTTTCGTTAGAAACGGGGATGAGAGTTACTTGGTGTGGTGCAAGCCATGTTGGGAAGGCACCCTTGTAGTTTTCAATCAAGATAGCTGTGAAGCGTTCCATAGTTGAGATAACCCCACGGTGAATCATAACTGGACGGTGTTCTTCACCATCAGCTCCGATGTATTTGAGGTCGAAGCGTTCTGGAAGCAAGAAGTCAAGCTGGATAGTCGAAAGGGTTTCTTCTTTTCCAAGGGCAGTTTTAACCTGGATATCCAATTTTGGTCCGTAGAAGGCTGCTTCACCTTCAGCTTCAAAGTAGTCAACACCCATTTCATCAAGTGCTGCACGAAGCATAGTTTGGGCATTTTCCCACATCTCATCGTTATCGAAGTATTTGTGAGTATCTTGAGGGTCACGAAGAGAGAGACGGAAGCGGTATTCAGTCAAGTTGAAGTCTTCATAAACATCGATAATCAACTGAAGGGCACGTTGGAATTCTTCTTGGATTTGTTCAGGAGTTACAAAGAGGTGACCGTCGTTGAGGGACATTTCACGTACACGTTGAAGACCAGTGAGGGCACCAGATTTCTCGTAGCGGTGCATCATACCGATTTCAGCGATACGGATTGGCAATTCACGGTAGGAGTGAACATGGTGTTTGAAGACTTGGATGTGGTGTGGACAGTTCATTGGACGAAGGACAAACTCTTCACCGTCACCCATGTCCATGGTTGGGAACATGTCTTCTTGGTAATGATCCCAGTGACCAGAAGTCTTGTAAAGCTCTACAGAAGCAAGTGGTGGAGTGTAAACGTGTTGGTAGCCAGAAGCCAACTCTTTGTCGACAATGTAACGCTCCAATTCACGACGGATCGTCGCACCGTTTGGCAACCAGAATGGCAAACCTTGACCAACTTCTTGTGAAATCATGAAGAGGTCAAGCTCTTTACCAAGTTTACGGTGGTCACGTTCTTTAGCTTCTTCACGCATTTGAAGATAGTTCTTCAAGTCTTTCTTGTCAAACCAAGCTGTACCGTAGATTCGTTGCATCATCGCGTTGTCGCTATTTCCACGCCAGTAAGCACCTGCTACATGAAGAAGGTGGAAGATTTGGATACGGCCTGTTGACGGAACGTGTGGTCCACGGCAAAGGTCCACGTATTCACCCTGACGGTAGATAGTCAACCCACCTTCGTCCTCAGAGTGTTCTTCGATCAATTCCAACTTGTAAGGGTCGTTTTTGAAGATTTCACGTGCTTCGTCTTTAGTTACTTCTTCACGAATAGATGGGAAGTTTTCTTTAACGATTTTTTGCATTTCTTCTTCGATACGAGGAAGGTCTTCGTTGGAGATTTGACCAGCTTGATTGTCCGTATCGTAGTAGAAGCCATCTTCAATAGCTGGACCAACTCCCAAGTGAATGTCTGGGAAGAGGCGACGAGCTGCTTGGGCAAACAAGTGAGCAGCTGAGTGACGCAAGATTGGAAGGGCATCTTCGTGATCTGGTGTCACGATTTCGATGCTTCCGTCTTCAGTGATAGCACGAGTAGTGTCGATGAGTTTGCCGTTGAATTTACCAGCAAGAGCTTTTTTAGCTAGGGAATTGCTGATAGATTGGGCAATTTCAAAAGTTGTCACGCCAGATTCGAATTCACGAACAGCGCCATCTGGGAAAGTAATCTTAATCATGGTTTTCTCCTTAAATATTTATTCTATTTTTGTTGGACAATTTTAAGAGCCGAGCAACCTCTTCCGCGGTTTGATTCTCTGATTGACTGCCATCTGTTACGAGACTAGGATAGCCTAATTTCATCGCTTCCTTACGAACCATTTGGGCAAAAAGAATGTCTCGTTGCATCCAGTTTTCAAAAGCTTGCTCAGGGTTGGTTGTACCCTCTAAGACATAAGGAACCCATTCTCTCTGTATATAATGCTTTTTTTGAAAATCAGCTGTCGGAGTCAAGCATAGATAGGAAGACGCTGGGCATTCAAGCTCCTTTACCAAGTGGGGCAAAAGTCCTGCCCCCTCAACCAAGAGAGGTCTATCTTGATTTTTTATCAAGTAAGATTTTACATAAGGAAAAATCTCTTCATAAAAGCGCCATTCTTCATCTGCCATCTCTTCTGGATTTCTCATCCAGATTTGTTCTGGATTTCTATCCTGCCTAAGAAGGCAAATCGGCTGTGAGTCTGCACTTGCTTGACTCATCATCTCTTCTACCAAATCATCCAGTTTGATATGAAGTAGTTGATACTGTCTAGCAAGAAGTGAGGCAATTGTTGACTTTCCACTACAAGGCGATCCGCCAATCATATAAAGCATCGTTCTTCCTCCTTCTGACAAAACAAAAAACGACATCCTAAAAGGACGTCGCAACGTGGTTCCACCTTCATTTATGTTCCTCAAAAAAGAGGGACACCTCTGATTGGCTTTAACGTGGCCACCGTTTTATGTTTGCATAAAAGTCAGTAGAGTAGTATCAGTTTAGGCTTTCTATGCGTTTCCAGCAACCACGCACTCTCTAGTAGAAAGGGACTAAGTGACTTGTCTCTATGCATTATTATAGCATGATTGCGAGAATTTTCAAGGTTTTTGTATAATTTTTTTGTTTTTCGCTCTCTGGAAGAGATGCTTGATCCCCACACCAGCAGCCAAGCCAAGTAGGGCAAAGAGCTCATAGGCTACGAGATAAAGAAGAATGAACTCACCAAAGGTGATGATGGTAAAGCAATAGAGCAGTCCAATACCCAGCAACCACCAAAGTGAGAAATGAAACCGGTAGCTATAAAGAAGGGATACGATGAAGGTTGCTAAAGGTGAAAAGAGGATGATGTTGTTAATGTACAGTTCCTTCAGTGTATATGGGTCAGTGATGAGTAGTAAGAATAGCTCATAGAGGGGCCAGTAAAAGAAGAAAATGACAAGGTAGTATGGGATATACTTAAGATATTTTTTCATGGCAATAGTCCTCCAATCCTTGTTAAAAGAGTGCTACTGAAGAGTATCTTGCTATAAATGAGGATTCTCTTTACTTATATTATAGCAAGAAAGGAGTGATTTTCCAAGTTTTCTAGGAGAGCAGAAACGACTCTATTTTATGGCATTTCTGCTATAATACTAACAGAAGAAGTAAGAGGAAATGAGGAGAAAGAATGACCAAAATAGCAGTTCTTTCAGACATACATGGAAATACGACAGCTTTGGAAGCTGTTCTGGCTGATGCAAGAGCGGCAGAGGTAGATGAGTACTGGCTTTTGGGAGATATTCTGATGCCAGGAACAGGGCGTAGAAGGATATTGGACCTCTTAGCTAGCTTGCCCATCACTGCAAGAGTGCTGGGGAATTGGGAGAATAGTCTCTGGCGAGGCCTACATCGTAAGTTAGATCCTACAAAAGTGAGTCATCGTTATCTCCTGCGCCAAAGTCAGTACATCTTAGAAGAAATTAGCCCTAAAGAAATCGAAGACCTCCACGATCAACCTATGCAAGTTCATCGTCAGTTTGGTGATTTGATGGTAGGAATCACTCACCATCTCCCTGATAAAAACTGGGGTAGAGAGTTGATTCATACGGGAAAGCAAGAAGATTTTGATAGATTGGTGACGAATCCACACGCGTCTATCGCAGTATATGGCCATATTCATCAACAGTTGCTTCGTTACGGAAGTGATGGACAGTTGATTCTTAATCCAGGTTCCATTGGACAACCTTTCTTTCTAGATGCGAAGTTGCGTAAGGATCTACGGGCTCAGTATATGATTATAGAGTTTGATGAAGCAGGTTTGTCTGATGTTGATTTTCGTCGAGTGGATTATGATGTAGAAGCTGAATTGCAGTTGGCTAAGGATTTGAAGCTCCCCTATTTCCAGGTCTACTATGAAAGTTTGGTAAATGGGATTCACCATACTCATAACCATGAATTGTTAGGTCAGATTAGTGAACAAGAAGGTTATGATCAGGATGTTGAACTCTGGATGGAAAGAGACAAGAAAGATTGGTTTTAAGAGGACTTCTAGCTAGAAATCAGATAGTCTAGTGACTGCTGTTTCGCGATAAGTCGAACTGGATACGAATTGACGGCTTCTCAAATTTATGTTAGAATAACGGAATATAACTAATTTGAATCTCATACTAATTGATATTCAAAATAAGCGGAGACAGATAATGAAACCAGAAGAGTTACACGCTATTGCCTCGGAGTTGGGCATGCAATTTGACGAAGATTCGCGTAGTATTTATGGCACGCAGTCAGGCTATTTACTTTTCCTGCAAGAAACTGACGTGAAAAATCAGTTTCGACTTTGTGTCAGTGTGAGTTTGAATGGAAATCCTGCTGATACAGAAGAAAATGAATTGGTTTGGGATGAGTTTAAGAGTGAATCTCTTCCAAACTTGTCGACCTTGTCTATCAATCAGTACCTTGTTTCTTTTGTCGTAAAAGGTGCAATGCGCAAATCAAAAACAATTGAAAAGCTACAGACGCTCATAACAGACCTTGTTGCATTCCTTGAAACCCATCATTTCGTCCAAGTGTGTGCCTACAGTGGTCAGGAGGGCCCCGTTGGTCTCTATCAATTAGGCGATTCAATTTTCCTTATCAATGAGGAAAGTTATCAATTGCTGAAGAGTAATCTTCAGATTGAGGTAGATTCTTATCAAAACCAGAAGGAAAATGTTCTTCTTGGAGCAGTTGGTGCCTTGCTAGGAGCCTTGGTTGGTGGAGCAGTTGCTCTATTTATCGCGCGTCTAGGTTATGTAGCTATGGTAGCAGGTATTGTTCTGGGGATTTGTACCATTAAAGGATATGAAATCCTTGGAAGAAAGGTATCTCGAAAGGGGATTGTGATTTCCTCTATTTGGATGGTGATTACTGTCTTTCTAGTAAATCAAATTGACTTGGCGATGGAAGTCGTTGCCAAACTAGGGGTTGAGTTTCCCTTTGCTTTCCGAGTGGTGAATCAATTAATCTTTAGCGGTGATTTCCCAGATAACTATTTTTATAATCTAGCTATGTTAGCTGTGTTTACCTTAGTTGGTGCTGGGGTGTCTATCAGCTCGGTTTGGTCAAGTCATAAAACAAAAGGGATTGTCCGTAAAATTGCATAAAAAAATAAGTCTTTGTATGTCCTCCGCTGTTCTGGGTACCAAGAGGGATACAGGACTTTTTGCATGGAGAAGGTAATCATTTGTTAATATTTGACAGGATAAGCAAAAAAGGTATAATGTTTATACGGGAAAAGATGAATAAAATATCAATGAAAGGAGAAGAAGATGCAAATTTCAAGCCGATTTACAATTGCGACTCATATGATGATTATTATTGCAATGCAGGATACAGACAGCAAGGTAACCAGTGATTTTCTTGCGGCTAGTGTCGGAGTTAATCCAGTCATTATCCGTAAGACTTTGTCGCAACTCAAAAAAGCAGGATTGATTTCAGTTGCGCGTGGGACGGGCGGTACCGAGATTATAAAGGACCTCCAAGATATTAGCCTTTTTGATGTGTATCAGGCTGTCGAATGTCTAGGAAAATCTGGCAAACTCTTTAGTTTCCATGACAATCCCAATCCTAACTGTCCAGTAGGGGCTAATATTCATAAGGTCTTGGATCAGAAATTGCTGGATATCCAAGTAGCTATGGAAAATCAACTTCGTCAGATGAGTCTGGCTCAGGTTGTGGCAGATGCAGAAGCAAGAATAGCAAAATAAGAGGACTAGGCTCCTCTTTTTCTATTGCCATAATTATGGTACAATGTAGACATTAAAGGAGGAGACTATGTACTTTATCACAGGATTTTTTGTCCTACTTTTTCTCGTTTCGTTTTTAAGGGACAATCGTAGTCTCTGGAATCCAGCTCTCTTGCTTTTGTCTCTGCTTTTTTCTTATATGTCTATTGCCAATCTTTTTTACGAAGCTGGGCAGAAAGAAGTGCACATGGTTTTCTTTGCAGGGATTTTTCTCCTGCTGCCTCTTTTAGTTTTTCTAAGTGGTTTTTTCCTTATTTATAATGGATTTGTGTTATTGAAAAAAGAAGGAAAATCCAAGGCAAATTATTTGTCTCTAGGATTAGGCTGCGTGATTCTATTCTTTTTTGTGATCATGGCGATTCGAGTGAGCGATACCAAGGGCTTGTTTTACACCAATCATCTAGTGAATATTATCTTTTTCTTTTTGATTTATTCGTATTTGATTTTTGGTTTTGCCTTTGCAGGATTTCTGCTTTATTCCATTCTGTATCTTTTCATTCCTAAGAAAAAATATTATGATTTTATCATCATTCACGGAGCAGGCTTGTTGAATGGAGAAAAAGTCACTCCCTTACTGAAGAGTCGCATTGACAAGGCAGTAGAAGCTTATCACCAGTCTCTCAATCCCAATGTTAAAATCATCGCAAGTGGTGGTCAAGGTGGGGATGAGAAGATTTCCGAGGCTCAGGCAATTTGTAATTATTTGCTGGAAGAGACGGATGTTCCGAGAGAAGCGATTCTCCTAGAGGAAGACTCAACGACGACCTATGAGAATCTTCTCTTCTCAAAAGAAATGGGAGAGAAGCTGGTGGCCAGTCCACGTTTTCTCTTTGTGACCAATGATTACCATGTTTTTCGTACCAGTACCTATGCTCGCCGTATTGGGATGAAGGGAGATGGTCTTGGTTGCCGTACAGCCGCCTACTATATCCCATCAGCCTTTATTAGAGAATATATTGCTCTATGTGTGAAGATGAGATGGCTTTTTATCGCTTTCTATGTTTTGTTGATTTTAGCTCTGATTTTCTCTTATAGAGGTGTTTTATGGTAATCAAAAAATCAGCTCTCCATTTTTGCGGAGAGCTGATTTTTATTCTGCAGCTTGTTGCCAACGTTTTGCTAGCTTATGAGACAGGCTAGAAATGGCAAAGTTAAAGATAAAGTAAATCAAGGCAATCAGGATATAAAGACTGAAGACCTGCTCTGGTTCGAAATAGCGTCCCATGAGAATTTGGCTGGCGCCAAAGAGTTCTTGTAGAGCGATTACAGAGTAGAGAAGACTGGTATCCTTGATTACAGTTACAAACTGAGAAATGATAGCTGGCAGCATTTTGCGGATAGCTTGTGGGAGAATGATGTAGTAAAGGATTTGCGCAGAGGTGAATCCTTGCGACATTCCTGCTTCATACTGCCCCTTGTCTACGGCATTAAGACCGCCCCGGATAATCTCAGCCAAGGCTGCTGAGGTAAAGAGGGTAAAGGCAGTGATACCTGCTGGTGTGGACTTCATCTTAAACACCAAAAAGATGGTGAAAATCCAGAGTAGGTTGGGAACGTTACGTACAAATTCGATATAAATGCTGGAGATGATCCGTAAGACAGGATTTTTCCCATTTCTCATGACGGCTAGCACTGTTCCGATAAGGGTCGAGAGGACGATAGCAATCAGAGAAATGTAGAGGGTCAAGCCAAATCCTTTAAAGATAAAGATTAGGTTATCTGGGGTCAAAACTTCTAAAATAGATTCCATAGTAACCTCCTAAAGTGAATAGGCTTTTTTGTTGGCTTGCTCCATCTTGCGACCAAACTGGGCAACAGGGAAGCATAGGGCAAAGTAGAGAAGAGCAGCACCTAAAAAGGCTGGGATATAGTTTCCGTTGAGAGCCGACCAAGACTTAGTCACAAACATCAAGTCTACTCCAGAGATGATAGCTACGGTAGAGGTGTTCTTGATGAGGTTAACGATTTGGTTGGTCAATGGAGGGAGAATGATACGGAAGGCTTGAGGCAAGATAATCAAGCGCATGGCACTGATATAAGTAAAACCTTGCGACAGGGCGGCCTCCATCTGACCACTAGGAATAGACTGAATCCCTGAACGAATAACCTCAGCGATATAAGCGCCGTGATAGAGTCCTACGCAGAGAACAGCTGTCCAATAAATCGGAATCATGATGGTATGGTCACTGATAAGAGGCAAACCATAGAATACGATGACAAACTGCACCAAGAGGGGAGTGTTTTGATAAAATTCGACAAAAATACGAGCCAAAACACGCAAGAATGGGCGTTTGCTAGTTGACATGGCCCCAAAGAAGATGCCCAAAACCATAGCGAGGATAAAGGAACCAACCGCTAGGGCAAGGGTGAAGAGGAAACCATTGAAAAATTGCCCAAAATCCTGAAAATAGGCTGTCCAAGATGATAAATCTGTCATGGGGTGTCCTCCTTAATCTGCAGTATGGCTAGATGGTTTAAGCTTGTAACGGTCATAAAGTTTCTGCAAACTACCATCTTTGCTCCATTTAGTGACCAAGGTATCAAGATAGTCGTTTAGCTCGGTATTTGATTTCTTGGTAACAATACCGTAGTCAGATGGCTTGAAACTATCATCTAGTAGTTCTGTCCGTTTACTAATGTAGCCAGAAAGGATAGAGCGATCCACGGAAAAGGCATCAATACGGTGAGCGTGAAGGGAAGTAATCAATTCTGGGTAGGAACCAAGTTCGACGAATTTAAACTTCAGACCTTTCTTTTTACCCAGTTCAGTAATCAAGCGCTGGGTGATGGAACCTTGGGCAACCCCAATGGTTTTGCCGTTTAGGTCCTCAATGCTTTTGATGTTGGCAGATTTATTGACCAAAAAACCAGAAGCATCCGTGTAGTAGGGACTGGTGAAATTGTATAATTTTTTACGTTCATCTGTGATGGTGAAGGTTGCGATATCCATGTCGACCTGTTCGTTGTCTAGTAGTGGACCACGGGTTTGAGCGGTAACTGGAACGTAGCGAACCTTGACCTTGAGTTCATCTGCAATCATCTTGGCCAGGTCTGTTTCGATACCAGAATAGGTCCCTGTCTTGGGGTCCTTGTAGCCAAAATTGGGAACGTCTTGTTTGACACCGACAACCAGTTCGCCTCTTTTTTGAATGTCTGCGACGCTAGTATCAGCTTGGACTGGTTTGGTAGCAGCAAGGCCGAAAAGGCTAATCAATAATGCTGATAAAAAGAATTTCTTTTTCATAGGTGCCTCCTTATTTGACTTTATCACTTTCGTGGTTGATAATTTTGCTGAGGAATTGCTGGGCACGAGGTTCGCTTGGATTGTCGAAAAAGTCATCGACATCTGTCGTATCCACCAAAACTTCTCCGTCGGCCATAAAGATAATGCGGTCCGCAACTTCACGGGCAAAGCCCATTTCGTGGGTAACGATGATCATATTCATCCCGTCATGTGCTAGTTTCTGCATAACTGCTAGAACATCTCCGATAGTCTCAGGATCAAGAGCAGATGTTGGCTCATCAAAGAGGAGGAGTTCTGGATGCATGGCAAGACCACGAGCGATGGCGATCCGCTGTTTTTGTCCACCAGATAGCATGGCCGGATAAGAATCTTTCTTGTCCCACATATTTACAAATTCCAGATATTTTTGGGCTGTTTTTTCAGCTTCTTTTTTATCAATCCCTAGAACTTTTATAGGCGCAAGTGTCACGTTTTCTAACACTGTTTTGTGTGGATAAAGATTAAAATGTTGAAAAACCATGCCGACTTCCTTACGAAGAGGAACTAAATCTTTCTGACTAGCACCTACTATTTGGTGTCCATTGACCAGGAGACTTCCTTTGTCAACAGCCTCCAAACCATTGATCGTACGGATAAGAGTGGACTTCCCAGAGCCAGAAGGTCCAAGCAGGACAACAACTTGTCCTTTTTCAAAACGGAGATTGATGTCGCGGAGTGCGTGGTAGTCTCCGTAATATTTTTCGACGTTTTTAAATTCTACTAAAGCCATGAGAGATCTCCTTTGTGTTAGATTTTATAACATGATTCTACAACAAAAGAATGTTCTTGTCAAATCATATCTGAAAAAAATTCACTAAAATGTTATAAAAAAGCAATCTGGATAGAGAAAATGCCTAAATCATGTTATAATGAAACGATAGAATTCTTAGAAAGAGTGGATGTTTTTTTGATAACTCCTACTTATGAATGGCAGTTTGCCCCGCAGGTTGAAGATGCGGATTTTACAAAGATAGCCAAGAAGGCTGGGCTGGGTCCCGAGGTGGCACGGTTATTATTTGAAAGAGGGATTCAGGATGAAGAAAGTCTAAAGAAGTTTTTAGAACCTTCTTTAGAGGACTTACATGACCCCTATCTGCTCCATGATATGGACAAGGCAGTAGAACGGATTCGTCAGGCCATTGAAGAAGGGGAAAACATTCTCATCTATGGAGACTACGATGCGGATGGTATGACTTCAGCTTCGATTGTGAAGGAAAGTTTGGAACAGCTTGGTGCTGAGTGCCGTGTTTACCTACCCAATCGTTTTACCGATGGCTATGGTCCCAATGCCAGTGTTTATAAATACTTTATCGAGCAAGAGGGTATTTCCTTGATTGTGACAGTGGATAATGGAGTTGCTGGTCACGAGGCCATTGAATTGGCCCAGTCTATGGGAGTGGATGTCATTGTGACTGACCACCATTCCATGCCGGAAACCCTTCCTGATGCCTATGCGATTGTTCACCCTGAACATCCAGATGCGGACTATCCTTTCAAACAGTTGGCCGGATGCGGAGTGGCTTTCAAGCTAGCTTGCGCTCTTTTAGAAGAAGTGCAAGTGGAGCTACTCGATTTGGTCGCTATCGGAACCATTGCAGATATGGTGAGTTTGACGGATGAGAATCGCATTTTGGTCCAATATGGTCTGGAGATGCTGGGGCATACTCAGCGTATTGGTCTACAAGAAATGCTGGATATGGCTGGGATTGCTGCGAATGAAGTGACAGAAGAAACGGTTGGCTTTCAGATTGCCCCTCGTTTAAATGCCTTGGGGCGATTGGATGATCCCAATCCTGCCATTGATTTGCTGACTGGGTTTGACGACGAGGAAGCTCATGAGATTGCCCTCATGATTCACCAGAAAAACGAAGAGCGCAAGGAAATCGTTCAGTCAATTTATGAAGAAGCTAAGACCATGGTGGATCCTGAGAAGAAGGTCCAGGTCTTGGCAAAGGAAGGCTGGAATCCTGGCGTTCTGGGTATCGTTGCTGGTCGTTTGTTGGAAGAACTAGGGCAGACAGTCATCGTTCTTAATATAGAAGAAGGTCGTGCCAAGGGTAGTGCTCGTAGTGTAGAAGCAGTCGATATTTTTGAAGCTCTAGATCCCCATCGGGACCTCTTTATCGCCTTTGGTGGCCATGCTGGTGCAGCAGGAATGACGCTGGAAGTTGAGAAACTTTCAGATTTATCTCAGGTTTTGGAAGATTATATCCGTGAAAAAGGCGCAGATGCTAGTGGTAAGAACAAGTTAAATCTAGATGAAGAGCTAGACTTGGAGACGCTTAGCTTGGAAACGGTCAAAAGCTTTGAACGCTTGGCACCTTTTGGAATGGATAATCAGAAACCTGTCTTTTATATCAAGGATTTTTATGTCGAAAGTGCCCGTACCATGGGAGCAGGCAATGCCCACCTCAAACTAAAAATTTCCAAGGGTGAGGCGAGTTTTGAAGTGGTGGCCTTCGGACAAGGTAGATGGGCGACAGAATTTTCTCAAACCAAGAATCTAGAGTTGGCAGTCACCTTGTCTGTCAATCAATGGAATGGCCAAACTGCTCTCCAGTTAATGATGGTGGATGCGCGTGTGGAGGGTGTTCAACTCTTTAACATTCGTGGGAAGAATGCAGTCTTGCCAGAGGGAATTCCAGTCTTGGATTTCTCTGGAGAGGTGCCAGATTTAGCGAATAGTGAAGCGGTTGTTGTGAAAACTATTCCTGAGGATATTACCTTGCTGAAGGCCATTTTTCAGGAACAACATTTCTCTGCTGTCTATTTCAAAAATGACATCGATAAGGCCTACTATCTGACAGGTTACGGCACTAGAGAACAGTTTGCCAAATTGTACAAGACTATTTACCAGTTCCCAGAGTTTGATATTCGCTACAAGCTGAAAGAATTGGCGGCTTATCTCAATATCCAACAAATCTTGCTGGTCAAGATGATCCAAGTATTTGAAGAGCTAGGTTTTGTGACGATCAAAGATGGTGTCATGACAGTCAATAAAGAAGTGCCGAAAAGGGAGATTTCTGAAAGTCATATTTACCAAAATCTCAAACAAACTGTAAAAAATCAAGAAATGATGGCGCTGGGTACCGTGCAAGAAATGTATGATTTTTTAATGGAGTAATAGATGGAAAGGGACTGAGATGACCTATCTCGGCCTCTTTTTTTGGATAAATGCTTGCTGTGGGAGTGGTTGATTAGATAGTCTTTTGGATGGTTTGCTGATGTAAAGATTGGGGAAATGATTCATTTTCTATTCTCTTCTATCACTTTATACGATGTCTGCTTTTAAACCTTATGTAGTAAAAGTATAAATTTTTGTAACATGACTAAAATATAACTCTAAACTAACTGACATGTAAATCAAGTATGATTTTCTTATCAAGAAAATATAAGGGGAATCTAGTTATGAAAAAAACAGTTACGAAACTGACTCTTGGTTTGACTTCTACCGCTATTTTAGCTACAGTTGGGGCTCAAACTGTGCATGCGAACTCTTACGTTGTCCAAGACGGTGATTCATTTTATGCCATTGCAACTGCAAACGGCATGGATCCGCATGAGTTGGCAGCTTTGAATGGAAAAACCATCTTTGACACTATCCACCCAGGGGATGTATTGGAAGTGAGTGCTTCCGCTCAGGCTAGCTCTACCTACAGTGCTCCAGCTAGCACTGCGAATGTGGTATCAGATACAGAGGAAGTTGTCGAAAAGACTCCTACAAACTATGGAAACTCTTATCCTGTTGGTCAGTGTACATGGGGCGTGAAAGAATTGGCTCCTTGGGCTAGCAACTGGTGGGGAAATGCCAATACGTGGGCAATCTACGCGAGTGCTCAAGGCTATAAGACAGGAAGTGTTCCAGTAGTAGGAGCAATCGCTGTTTGGGATGGTGGTGAATATGGACACGTTGCTTATGTAACAGATGTTCAAAGTGAAAACTCTATCCAGGTATTGGAAGCAAACTACAGACGTCAAAAGCAGATTGCGAATTATCGTGGCTTCTTTAATCCTCATGAATTTTTAGGAAACGTCACTTATATCTATCCAAACTAAAGATGATAAAAAGATTTAGAATTTCTAAGTCTTTTTTCTTTTTGAAAAAATTTCCTATCGATAACCTCCATCTTAGTGGCTAATTGCTGAAAATTTTTTAGATTCTGTAGCGAACAGGAAAATCTCGCTTTTGAATGTAGATAAACCATGTCTTTGTAGAAAATAGTTCTCAAGTCGAGAGGTAAAAGCAAGTTTTTTTGAACTAAAAGAGAAATTTAGGGTTCGAGAAAGGTATCTGAAATTAAATTGATTCAAAAAGCCCATATTTTTGATGGTGCAATCCTTCCATTATCTTAGATGAAGCCTCCAGAAGAGAAGTCAAAGTAAAAAGATTCGATTCACAGTGGTGACTAATCTCTAGTTAAAAACCGATCTTCGTTTTGAAAATAATCAAAAAAATGGTATAATGGTAGGAAAAGATTCGGCTGAAAGTTTTAGAACTTTTAGAATAAAAGGGTAAATTCACCCTATAATCAAGATAAATGAAGTTTCGGAGGAAAAATGAGTAATATTAGTTTAACAACACTAGGTGGTGTACGAGAAAATGGTAAAAATATGTACATCGCTGAAATCGATGGTTCTATTTTTGTTTTGGATGCTGGGCTTAAATACCCTGAAAATGAACAACTAGGGGTTGATGTCGTCATTCCAAATATGGACTACCTTTTTGAAAATAGCGATCGTATCGCAGGGGTCTTTTTGACCCACGGACATGCGGATGCCATTGGTGCCCTGCCTTATCTTTTGGCAGAGGCTAAGGTGCCTGTGTTTGGTTCTGAGTTGACCATTGAGTTGGCCAAACTCTTTGTCAAAGGGAATGATACGGTTAAGAAATTCAATGACTTCCATGTGATTGATGAAGATACAGAGATCGACTTTGGAGGGACTGTGGTTTCCTTCTTCCGTACAACTCACTCCATCCCAGAAAGTTTGGGAATAGTCCTGAAAACAGCTGAAGGTAGCATTGTTTACACAGGCGACTTCAAGTTTGACCAGACAGCCAGTGAATCCTATGCGACGGATTTTGCTCGTCTGGCAGAAATCGGTCGTGATGGTGTCTTGGCGCTCCTCAGTGATTCAGCCAATGCTGATAGCAATATCCAGGTGGCGAGCGAGAGTGAAGTTGGAGACGAAATTACCCAGACCATTGCAGACTGGGAAGGTCGTATCATCGTTGCCGCAGTTGCCAGCAACCTTTCTCGTATCCAGCAGGTTTTTGATGCTGCAGCAGATACAGGTCGCCGAGTTGTTCTGACTGGATTTGATATTGAAAATATCGTCCGCACTGCGATTCGTCTCAAAAAATTATCTCTAGCCAACGAAAGTCTCTTGATTAAACCAAAAGAAATGTCTCGTTTTGAAGACCATGAGTTGATTATCCTTGAGACGGGCCGTATGGGTGAGCCTATTAATGGACTTCGTAAGATGTCCATTGGTCGCCACCGCTATGTGGAAATCAAAGACGGGGACTTGGTCTATATCGTAACGACTCCATCTATCGCCAAAGAAGCCGTCATGGCGCGTGTTGAAAACATGATCTACCAAGCTGGTGGTGTGGTGAAACTCATTACCCAAAGCTTGCGAGTATCCGGACACGGAAATGCGCGTGATTTGCAGTTGATGATCAATCTTTTGCAACCAAACTACCTCTTCCCTATCCAAGGAGAGTACCGTGAGTTGGATGCGCATGCCAAGGCTGCCATGGCAGTTGGAATGTTGCCAGAGCGTATCTTCATCCCTAAAAAGGGAACGACCATGTCTTATGAACATGGAGACTTTGTTCCAGCTGGAGCAGTTTCTGCAGGTGATGTCTTGATTGACGGAAATGCCATCGGGGATGTTGGAAATGTCGTCCTTCGTGACCGTAAGGTCTTGTCAGAGGATGGAATCTTTATCGTGGCGATCACTGTCAACCGTCGTGAGAAGAAAATTGTGGCCAAGGCCCGTGTTCATACACGTGGATTTGTTTACCTCAAGAAGAGCCGTGATATTCTCCGTGAAAGTTCAGAATTGATTAACCAAACGGTAGAAGAGTATCTTCAAGGTGATGACTTTGACTGGGCAGATCTCAAAGGAAAGGTTCGCGACAATCTGACCAAGTACCTCTTTGATCAAACCAAGCGTCGTCCAGCAATCTTGCCAGTCGTAATGGAAGCAAAATAATAAGCAGAATACCTACAGAAAAAGTCGAAATTCGGCTTTTTCTTATAGAATAGTAAAAGGAGATAACCATGGCAGTTATGAATATTGAGTATTACTCAAAAGTTTTGGATATGGAGTGGGGCGTTACCGTACTCTATCCAGATGCTAGTCGGGTGACTGAACCAGATTGCACAGATATTCCTGTCCTTTACCTTTTGCACGGAATGTCAGGAAACCAAAATAGCTGGCTCAAACGTACCAATGTCGAACGCTTGTTGCGGGGAACCAATCTCATTGTTATCATGCCCAATACTAGCAATGGCTGGTACACAGATACTCAGTATGGCTATAACTACTATACTGCTCTAGCAGAAGAACTCCCCCAAGTCATGAAACGTTTCTTCCCCAATATGACCAGCAAGCGAGAAAAGACCTTCATAGCAGGTCTCTCCATGGGAGGATATGGTTCCTTCAAACTCGCTCTATCGACGAATCGTTTTTCTCATGCGGCTAGTTTTTCTGGTGCGCTCAGTTTTCAGGATTTTTCTCCTGAAAGTCAAGATCTGGGATCGCTTGCCTACTGGAGAGGAGTTTTTGGAGAAATCAAAGACTGGACAGCTAGTCCTCATTCTCTTGAAAGCATGGCCGTAAAATCCGATAAAAAGACCAAACTATGGGCTTGGTGTGGAGAGCAAGACTATCTCTACTCTGCCAATAATCTCGCAGTGAAAAACCTCAAAAATCTTGGTTTTGAGGTGACCTATAGTCATAGTCCAGGTAAGCACGAGTGGTACTACTGGGAAAAACAATTGGAACGTTTTTTGGCTACTCTACCAATTGACTTTGTCTTGGAAGAGCGCTTATCTTAGTTTTAGGTTTCTTTCAGCTTTCTTCAGTAAAATAGAGAATCTATCTTGATCAAAGAGAATGTGATTTCAAGATAGGTTCTTATTTTTATGAAAGGTGGGACGTCATGTTCTGGATTATTCGATTATTCTTCCGATTTCTGTTGGGAATTTGGCGTTTCTTCTGGCGCCTGGTTTGGACTGTGGTCATTCTACTGCTCATTGCCTTTGGAGTGGTTTGGTATCTGACAGGTGATTTTCATTCTGCGGTCAATCAGGTTGAAAAAATGAGTAAGATTGGTCAAGGTGGCTGGAATCAGTGGAAGGAGACGGGAACGCTGGAAGTCTTGTCTCAGACAGACAGTCACCAACATGCAGAAGGCAAGTGGGCTCAGGCTTCAGCTCGCATCTATATTGAGCCTCAAATGGATGAGACCTTCCAAGGCGCCTATGCAGAAGCTATAAAAAACTGGAATCAAACGGGAGCCTTTACCTTTGAGGTGGTTGCGGATCCTAGCCAGGCAGATATTGTGGCAAGTGAGATGAATGATGGATCGACCGCTGTAGCTGGTCAAGCCGAGAGTCAAACCAATTTGTTAACCAAACAATTTATATCTGTAACGGTTCGCCTGAATCACTATTATCTATCCAATCCAAACTATGGTTATTCTTATGACCGGATCGTGCACACGGCGGAGCACGAGCTAGGGCATGCCATCGGATTGGATCATACCAACGAAACTTCTGTCATGCAGCCAGCAGGTTCCTACTATGGAATTCAGCCTCGAGATGTGAAAGTTGTTCAAGAACTCTATACCAGTAGCGACTAGATGAAGTCGGTGCAATCTTAAAAGAAATCAAAGCTTCTCCAACAAGTGATTGGTGGGGCTTTTTGTTCGTCCTGTCACGGCCTTTTTGCTATAATGGAACTATGAATAACTTGATCAAATCAAAACTGGAGCTCTTGCCGACCAGCCCCGGTTGTTACATTCACAAAGATAAAAACGGCACCATTATTTATGTAGGAAAGGCTAAAAATCTGCGCAATCGCGTGCGGTCCTATTTCCGTGGAAGTCATGATACCAAGACGGAAGCTCTGGTGTCTGAAATTGTGGATTTTGAATTTATCGTCACCGAGTCCAATATTGAGGCACTTCTCCTAGAAATCAACCTTATCAAGGAAAATCAGCCCAAGTACAATATCATGCTCAAGGATGATAAGTCTTATCCTTTCATCAAAATCACCAATGAACGCTATCCACGGCTCATCATTACTCGTCAGGTCAAAAAGGATGGAGGTCTTTATTTTGGACCTTATCCTGATGTGGGAGCGGCCAATGAAATCAAGCGGCTGTTGGATCGGATTTTCCCTTTTCGCAAGTGTACCAACCCGCCCTCTAAAGTCTGTTTTTACTACCATATCGGTCAATGTATGGCCCATACTATCTGTAAAAAAGATGAAGCTTATTTCAAGTCTATGGCTCAGGAGGTTTCTGATTTCCTAAAAGGGCAGGATGACAAAATCATCGATGACCTCAAGGGTAAGATGGCAAAGGCAGCCCAAAGTATGGAGTTTGAACGTGCGGCGGAATACCGTGACCTGATTCAGGCCATTGGGACGCTTCGGACCAAGCAAAGGGTCATGGCAAAAGATTTGCAAAATCGGGACGTCTTTGGCTACTATGTGGACAAGGGCTGGATGTGTGTTCAGGTTTTCTTTGTCCGTCAAGGAAAACTCATCGAGCGGGATGTCAATCTCTTCCCCTACTACAATGATCCGGACGAGGACTTTTTGACCTATGTAGGACAATTTTATCAAGAAAAATCTCACCTAGTTCCCAATGAAGTATTGATTCCGCAGGATATTGACCAAGAAGCGGTCAAGGCTTTGGTGGATACCAAGATTTTCAAGCCCCAGCGTGGAGAGAAGAAACAGCTGGTCAATCTAGCCATCAAAAATGCCCGTGTTAGCCTGGAGCAGAAGTTCAATCTGCTAGAAAAATCTGTCGAAAAGACACAAGGAGCTATTGAAAATCTAGGACGCTTGCTCCAAATCCCGACCCCAGTCCGTATCGAGTCCTTCGATAACTCTAATATCATGGGAACCAGTCCTGTTTCAGCTATGGTGGTTTTTGTCAATGGCAAACCAAGTAAGAAGGATTATCGTAAGTATAAAATTAAGACTGTGGTTGGTCCAGACGACTATGCCAGTATGCGTGAGGTTATTCGCAGACGCTATGGCCGAGTTCAACGTGAGGGCTTGACCCCTCCAGATTTGATTGTCATTGATGGGGGACAAGGTCAAGTCAATATTGCCAAGCAAGTCATCCAAGAAGAGCTAGGATTGGATATTCCAATTGCAGGTCTGCAAAAGAATGACAAGCACCAAACCCATGAACTGCTCTTTGGAGATCCACTGGAAGTGGTAGAGTTATCTCGCAATTCTCAGGAATTTTTCCTCCTCCAACGCATTCAAGATGAGGTACACCGCTTTGCTATCACTTTCCACCGCCAACTGCGCTCCAAAAATTCTTTTTCATCTCAATTGGATGGGATTGACGGTCTGGGACCTAAACGCAAGCAGAATCTCATGAAGCATTTTAAATCTCTCACTAAAATCAAGGAAGCCAGTGTGGATGAGATTGTCGAAGTCGGTGTGCCCAGAGCTGTCGCAGAAACTGTGCAAAGAAAGTTGAATCCGCAGGAAGCAGTGGAACTGGCTCAAGTGGCGGAAGAGAGAGTAGATTATCAAACAGAAGGAGATCATTATGAACCATAAAATCGCAATTTTATCAGATATTCATGGAAATGTGACTGCCTTAGAAGCAGTGATTGCAGATGCTAAAGCTCACGGAGTCAGTGAATATTGGCTTCTGGGAGATATTTTTCTACCTGGTCCAGGTGCAAATGATCTGGTCGCTCTGCTAAAAGACCTTCCTATCACAGCAAGTGTTCGAGGCAATTGGGATGATTGTGTCCTTGAGGCTTTAGATGGGCAATATGGCTTGGAAGACCCACAGGAAGTCCAGCTCTTGCGTATGACGCAGTATTTGATGGAGCGAATGGATCCTGCAACGATTGACTGGCTACGAAGCTTACCTTTGCTAGAAAAGAAAGAAGTTGATGGACTGCGCTTTTCTCTTTCTCATAATTTGCCTGAAAAAAACTATGGTGGGGATCTGTCTGTTGGGAATAACACAGATAAATTTGATCAACTCCTAGATGAGGAAACGGACGTGGCAATCTATGGTCATGTCCACAAGCAGTTGCTTCGTTACGGCAGTCAAGGGCAACAAATCATCAATCCAGGTACGATTGGCATGCCCTATTTTGATTGGGAGGCGTTAAAAAATCACCGTGCCCAGTATGCCGTGATAGAAGTGGAAGATGGTGAATTGGTAAATATTCTATTCCGAAAAGTTTCTTATGATTATGAAGCGGAGTTAGAATTGGCCAAGTCTAGGGACCTTCCCTTTATCGAAATGTATGAAGAACTACGCCGATATGACAACTATCGGGGCCATAACATCGAGCTTCTAACTTCCTTGATTGAACAACACAATTATCTACAGGAGGCTAATGCTTTCCTTCAGTCTATAAAAACGCATAAGGGGTAAGTAATAAAGTAATGGGATTAACTGTTGATCAGCATAGAGAGCTTGTGGTAAATGATATCCGACAAGCCCTTCAACATGTTTTTGGTGAGCATTTCGAAATTGTAGATATAGAAACGACGGCCCGGAGTGCTTATGGTCCGACATTTATTCTTGAGGTTCATCTTGAAGAATATAAGACAGCAATAAATATGTTGGTTGAAGGTAACGATGTATCACTCCTCTGGGGGCCTGAAAGATTCGGGATGGAGTTTTTGTATGATCGAGATCGTTTTCGAGCTAGCTTTGGAAAGATCAAAGCTTATCTGGATCAACCAGGCCTGATGTTTTCTGAAGCACTGACTCCTGATAATCTCTTAAAAAAGCGTTTTCTTCTTAAAAGAATGATAGAATCGACTTTTGAGGGAATAGCAATAATAGACTTCTGGAGAAGACCCTTCGAAAAGAATGAACCCTTTAGGGTTGTCTTTACTTGTCTTTTGCCTCATTATCCAGCTTTTTTTAGCCTTGAGATAGCGGGGCAGCAGTTTGTTTTTGAAGAGATAGACCCCATGCCTTCTAGTATAGAGGACCAAGCATTTCCAATTCATCAGCCTATTGATCTAACCGTATCCAATATGACTTCTTTCTTGGATTGGTTTAAAGATAGTCTAGAAGGGAATGCTTCCACCGATACGTTTTCTGCTTTAACACTCCCCCTTGATCCTGCTACAGTTGAAGAAAAAGTTTCCCAAGCACAAGAGATAATCCGATTGACGTTTACAAAGGACGTTTCCTTTATGGAAACGAAAAAACTGACCGAGGATCAGACTGTTTATGGGGTTGATTTTTCAGTTCTATCTGAATATTATGATGCGATATTTTCAATTAGCTTGATTGGGCGATACTTTTGCCTTAATGTGGTGGAGCCGAATAAGGTAGATAAGAAAAACAATTGGATGATCAATGGCTTTCCTTATCTGCTGACGGAGGAAAATCTTAGCAAGGTCATCAGGGAAGCGGAAGCCTATTTTGCTAGACAGGTTGAACCAGTTGAAGCGAAAGTAGGGTCAACTAAAAGTAATAGTGAAGTAAAACCAAGCACCCCAGCTCCAGTAGAAGTAGACCAAGCCAAGAACAAAGAAGAATTGCTCAAAAAAGAGTATTTAGGATTGAGAAAGCTATGGAAAGTCCAATTCCTGATTTTCTGTCTTTTGATGATCGCCGTCTTCGCCCTAGAAGTGTATATGGGGGGAGCTGGTTATAAGGCCTTTAAGATGAAAATTAAGTATAGTTGGATTTCTGTCCATAGTTTTTCATTTCTCTTTCTGACCTTGTATGCATTGTTGACCCTTTTTCCGACTCAAAAGAGAATCTATGAGCTCTTACCTCAGTCCCCTAGTTGGAAATCTCTTTCGACCAAGGGAGTTCGGCTGCTTAAGAAGGAAACTGGCTGGACCTCTCTAGTGATCCTGATTTTGCTTCTTCTGGGGACTCTTGATTTCCTCAGTCGCAAGCCAGAGCCCAAGGTTGAAAATCCGTTGAACTATCAAGAAATCAATAATCTCTATGAGGAAGAAAGAAATTCTCACTACGATGATATCATCAACAAAATCCAAGACTCTAGTGGCCACTTCTTTGAAAAAGAAAGTCCTGCGTCGGAATAATCTGAGTCCGTAGAAGGGCGGGTAGCCTAGTTGAAAAGGAAACAGGATCCTCAATGAAAAAACTCTGCAAGCTCTTTCAAAATATGGTAGAATGGATGCAGTAGAATTAGAAAAGGAAATCGATTATGAAATTTCTTGAATTAAATAAAAAACGTCATACGACTAAGCATTTTACTGATAAACCGGTAGATCCCAAAGATGTGCGTACGGCTATCGAAATCGCAACCTTGGCCCCAAGTGCCCACAACAGCCAGCCATGGAAGTTTGTGGTTGTTCGTGAGAAAAATGCTGAATTGGCAAAATTGGCTTATGGTTTGAACTTTGAACAGGTATCATCAGCACCTGTAACCATTGCCTTGTTTACAGATACAGATCTTGCCAAACGTGCTCGTAAGATTGCCCGAGTTGGCGGCGCTAATAACTTTTCTGAAGAGCAACTTCAATATTTTATGAAGAATCTGCCAGCTGAATTTGCGCGTTATAGTGAACAACAAGTCAGCGACTACCTAGCCCTCAATGCAGGTTTGGTTGCCATGAACTTGGTTTTGGCTCTGACAGATCAGGGAATTGGTTCTAACATTATTCTTGGATTTGACAAATCAAAAGCCAACGAAGTTTTGGATATCGAAGACCGTTTCCGTCCAGAACTCTTGATTACGGTAGGTTACACAGACGAAAAATTGGAACCAAGCTACCGCTTGCCAGTGGATGAAATTATCGAAAAAAGATAGAAAGAAGAAAAAATGACAGCAATTGATTTTACAGCAGAAGTAGAAAAACGTAAAGAAGACCTCTTGACTGACTTGTTTAGCCTTTTGGAAATCAACTCAGAACGTGATGACAGCAAAGCCGATGCTGAGCATCCATTTGGACCTGGGCCGGTAAAAGCCTTGGAAAAATTCCTTGAAATCGCAGACCGCGATGGCTATCCAACAAAGAATGTCGATAACTACGCAGGACATTTTGAGTTTGGTGAAGGAGAAGAAGTCCTCGGAATCTTTGCTCACATGGACGTGGTGCCAGCTGGTAGCGGTTGGGACACGGACCCTTATACACCAATTATCAAAGACGGTCGCCTTTATGCGCGTGGTGCTTCCGATGACAAGGGACCTACAACTGCTTGTTACTATGGTTTGAAAATTATCAAAGAATTGGGACTTCCAACTTCTAAGAAAGTTCGTTTCATCGTCGGAACAGACGAAGAATCAGGTTGGGCAGACATGGACTACTACTTTGAACATGTAGGACTTGCGAAACCAGACTTCGGTTTCTCTCCAGACGCTGAATTCCCTATCATCAATGGTGAAAAAGGGAACATCACGGAATATCTTCACTTTGCAGGTGAAAATACAGGTGCAGCCCGTCTTCACAGCTTCAGAGGTGGATTGCGTGAAAACATGGTACCTGAATCAGCAACAGCAGTCGTTTCAGGCGACCTGGCTGACTTGCAAGCTAAACTAGATACCTTTGTTGCAGAACACAAACTCAGAGGAGAAATCAAAGAAGAATCTGGCAAATACAAGGTGACCATCATTGGTAAATCAGCTCATGGTGCTATGCCTGCTTCAGGTGTCAATGGTGCGACCTACCTGGCCCTCTTCCTCAGCCAGTTTGACTTTGCAGGACCTGCAAAAGACTACCTCGACATCGCTGGTAAGATTCTCTTGAATGACCATGAGGGTACAAATCTCAAGGTTGCTCATGTAGATGAAAAGATGGGTGCCCTTTCTATGAATGCGGGTGTCTTCCGCTTTGACGAAGCAAGTGCTGACAATACCATTGCCCTTAACTTCCGTTATCCAAAAGGAACAAGCCCAGAGCACATCCAGTCAGTCCTTGAAACCTTGCCAGTTGCTTCTGTTAGCCTTTCTGAACACGGTCATACCCCTCACTATGTGCCAATGGAAGATCCGCTTGTGCAAACCTTGTTGAATGTCTATGAAAAACAAACTGGTCTTAAAGGTCACGAACAAGTCATCGGTGGTGGTACCTTTGGCCGCTTACTGGAACGTGGAGTTGCCTACGGTGCCATGTTCCCGGACTCAATCGATACCATGCACCAAGCCAATGAATTTATCGCCTTGGACGATCTCTTCCGAGCAGCAGCAATCTATGCTGAAGCTATTTATGAACTGATCAAATAAAACGATAGAAGTCTGAGATTGTATGCTTGGACTTCTTTTTGGAGGGAAAACAGATGTCTCAAATCGAAAGAATCAAGCAAGCCATTATGGCGGATCCACAGAATACCAGCTATACAGAACGCGGAATTGAGCCTCTCTTTGCAGCGCCAAAGACAGCTCGTATCAATATTGTCGGTCAAGCTCCTGGACTTAAAACACAAGAAGCTGGGATTTATTGGAAGGATAAGAGCGGCGATCGCTTGCGTGACTGGCTAGGTGTGGATGAAGACACCTTTTACAATTCGGGCTTGTTTGCAGTTATTCCCATGGATTTTTACTTTCCAGGACATGGCAAGTCGGGTGATCTTCCACCTCGAACAGGTTTCGCAGAAAAATGGCATCCGCAACTCTTGCAAGAATTGCCCAATATCCAATTAACTCTCTTGATTGGGCAATATGCCCAAGCCTACTATTTACATGAGAAAGTTAGTGGCAAGGTAACGGAGCGGGTAAAACACTACAAAGACTATCTACCAGAATTTTTCCCTCTGGTGCACCCGTCACCACGAAATCAAATTTGGATGGCTAAAAATCCTTGGTTTGAGTCAGAAGTAGTGCCCGATTTGAAAAAAAGAATTAAAACCATTTTAGGAGAAAAAGAATGAAAGATATTTCCTTCGATGCATTTTACCAGCTTTACCAGAATAGTTCACTTTCTGTGCTGGACGTGAGAGAAGCAGAAGAGTTCGAGACGCTTCATTTAGAAGGTGCTCAGAACCTACCACTTAGTCAATTAGCCGATATTTATGATCAATTGGACAAGGACCTCTTGCATTATGTCATTTGTAAATCAGGAATGCGTTCAGCACGTGCTTGTCAGTTTCTAGCTGAACAGGGTTATGACGTTATCAATGTTCAAGGTGGAATGACGACCTTTGAAAATCTTTAAACCTCTATAGCGATAGATCCTAATCTTCCCTTGCTCGGTTCCAACTGAGTGAGGGATTTTGTTTTTAGATAATTCTTATTTTTAAAAATATTGAAAACATTCAATGATTAATTTTGGATACTTTTTTCAGAGTCTTAATCATGGTATACTAGGTCAGTATTTTAGAAATATGAAGGAGATTTTTATGGCTAAAAAAGGTGCCCTAACAGGCTTGCTCCTGTTTGGAATATTTTTTGGTGCGGGAAACTTGATTTTTCCACCTTCTCTAGGTGCTTTATCTGGAGAACAATTTCTTCCTGCCATCGCAGGTTTTGTCTTTTCAGGTGTCGGTATTGCCGTCTTGACACTTATTATCGGAACGCTAAACCCGAAAGGATACATTCACGAGATTTCTAAGAAAATCTCACCTTGGTTTGCGACGCTTTATCTTGCAGTCCTCTATCTATCGATTGGTCCCTTCTTTGCCATTCCACGTACAGCCACAACAGCTTACGAAGTTGGGATTAGTCCCCTCTTATCCGAAGCAAACAAAGGCCTAGGATTGATTGTCTTTACTGTGCTTTACTTTGCAGCGGCTTATTTGATTTCACTTAATCCATCAAAGATTTTGGATCGAATTGGACGTATCTTAACGCCAGTCTTTGCTTTGTTGATCGTTATCTTGGTTGTACTAGGTGCCTTCAAATACGGTGGAACAAGTCCTCAAACTGCGTCAGCTGCTTATCAAGCTTCTGCTTTTGGGACAGGTTTCCTAGAAGGTTATAACACTTTGGATGCCCTTGCCTCAGTGGCTTTCAGTGTGATTGCTGTTCAAACCTTGAAACAACTTGGATTCTCCAGTAAGAAAGAATACATTTCAACTATTTGGGTGGTTGGTATCGTTGTAGCTTTTGCCTTTAGCGCTCTTTATATCGGTTTAGGATTCCTTGGAAATCATTTCCCAGTACCAGCAGAAACGATGAAGGGTGGCACACCAGGTGTTTATATCTTGTCGCAAGCAACTCAGGAAATCTTTGGTTCAACAGCTCAACTCTTCCTTGCTGTTATGGTAACTGTAACCTGCTTCACAACGACAGTTGGATTGATTGTGTCAACAGCAGAGTTCTTTAACGGACGTTTCCCACAAATCAGCTACAAGGTCTATGCCACTGCCTTTACCTTGATTGGATTTGCTATTGCAAACCTCGGTCTGGATGCGATCATCAAGTACTCAATTCCAGTATTGGTAATCTTGTACCCAATCACTATTGCCATTGTGATGATTGTGATTGTTAATAAGTTTGTCGCCCTATCAAAACCGGGCATGCAGTTAACTATTGGGCTTGTTACAGCTATTGCTCTTGCAAGCGTCCTTGGAAGTTCCTTTAAGATTGAGTTTCTAGAAAATCTGATTAATGCCCTTCCGTTTGCGTCAGCCTCTCTTCCATGGCTAGTGCCAGCTATTATCGGAATCTTGCTTTCATTGGTTCTACCAAACAAACAAGAGAGTGATGTTTTTGAGATGGAATAAAAAAACCTTGGCATAAGCCGAGGTTTTTTATTTTTGTAAAAGACACTTAGTTAGTTTTTTCAGTATATCCAAGATCTTTTAACATTTTCTTAGAAGCAGTAAAGCTAACATTGTTACCTACGCCTGAGTATTCTTCTGGTAAGGCTTTTCTAAGTTCGTCAATACTTGCGACTGTGAAGTCGACTTCAGCATCTTGAACGACCTTTCCATCTTTGATTTTGATGCTATGAGTAACACCTTTGAGGCCTTGATATCCTTTATAAGTTTTTTCAACAAATGCTTTAAGAGTTTCAGCAGTAGTATCAAGAGCCTCTGGATCATAGACATTATGACCTGATTGTTTCAATACTTTGTCTCCATCTACAGTGTAGGTTAAAGTAGAATTAAAGCCAGTACGAGTATCATTTACAAAGGTCACAGTTTTTACTTCAGATTTGTTTTCTGTAGCTTGCTGGCTAGTAGATTCTACCTGAGTAGTTTCACTTTTTGCTGAGCTAGTTGATGAGGTTGTTGATTGTTTTGAACATCCCAATAAGATAGCTAATGGTAGAGTTATACAAAGAGTCATTTTAAAATATTTGTTCATGTTTTTTTCTTTCATAATCAAAGTATTTTGTATTATAACATGATTCTACTACAAAATCAACTAGACCTCCCCTCTCATCTGACCTGACATGACAATGAACAGAAACTAGTCAGATGATTAAAGTTTTGTCTCTATCTGTTTCAAAAATCTTTTATCATATGGCTTTATAAGGGTGTGAAGTTTTAAATGCACTTTTTATGGGATTGGGAGGAATCTATTGGACTCATCGGTTAGGGATGTAATAAAATACCCCAAGAGTTAGAGTTGTGTCTAACTTTTGGGGTGGACCTACACTAGTCTATATGAAATTTTAGGAGATTAGTTCGTCTTTTCTGTGAATCCCATCTTTTCCAGTGCTTTTTTAGAGTTTGAGAAACTGACACGATTGCCGATACCAGAATATTCTTCAGGAAGTGCTTTTCTAAGTTCGCTAATGCTTGCAACTGAGAAGTCAACTTCTAGATCTTGAACAACTTTTCCATCTTTGATTTCAATCGTTTGTTTAACACCTTTGAGTCCATTATAACCTTTGTACTTTTCTTCGATAAAACTCTTGACATCTTCTGGAGTTGCACCAAGGATTTCAGGATCAGCAATGTTATTAGCTGATTGCTTGATAACATTGTCCCCCTCTACAGTATAAACCAAGGTAGAAGTGATTCCAGAATTATTTTTGTTTACAAAGGTATGTGTCTGAGTTGTTTCCTTCTTTTCAGATGATTGTTGGCTGCTTTGTTTGCTCTCACTTGACTGAGTTGTTGTGTCTTCTTTGGTACTGCTGTTGGTAGGTGTTGATGCTTGTTTGGAACATCCGAGTAGGAGGACAAGTGAAGCCACAAGGGCTAGTGATACTTTAAAGTATGATTTCATATTTTTACTTTCCTTTCATAATCAAAGTATTTGTATTATAACATGAATCTATAGTGAAAGCAACTAAACACAGTTTTTCTCCTTTTGAGAAGGAGTCTGACTAGAAAAATGTTATAATGGTAGGAAAGAGGTGAAGAAATGAATCAGACTATAAACTATATCAAAGAACTAACCGCAATTGCATCTCCGACGGGCTTTACTCGTGAGATCTCAGACTATCTAGTCCATACTTTAGAAGAGCTTGGTTACCAGCCTGTTCGCACAGCCAAGGGTGGTGTCAATGTTACTATTAAAGGTCAAAATGATGACCAACACCGCTATGTGACTGCCCATGTGGATACGCTGGGTGCTATTGTCCGTGCTGTCAAACCAGATGGCCGTCTCAAATTGGATCGTATCGGTGGTTTCCCTTGGAACATGATTGAAGGGGAGAACTGTACGGTTCATGTGGCTAGCACAGGTCAAACGGTATCTGGGACCATCCTCATCCATCAAACTTCTTGCCATGTCTACAAAGATGCAGGAACTGCTGAACGCACACAGGACAATATGGAAGTGCGTTTGGACGAAAAAGTAACCAATGAAAAGGAAACGCGCGCCTTGGGCATCGAGGTTGGCGACTTTATCAGTTTTGACCCGCGAACTGTCGTGACAGAGACTGGTTTTATCAAGTCCCGTCATTTGGATGACAAGGTCAGCGCAGCAATTTTGCTCAATCTTCTTCGTGTTTATAAGGAAGAGGGGATTGCATTGCCAGTAACAACTCATTTTGCTTTTTCAGTCTTCGAAGAGGTTGGTCACGGTGCCAACTCCAATATTCCAGCTCAGGTAGTGGAATATCTAGCTGTGGATATGGGAGCTATGGGCGATGACCAGCAGACGGATGAGTATACAGTTTCTATCTGTGTCAAGGACGCTTCAGGTCCCTATCACTATGACTTCCGTCAACACTTGGTAACTTTGGCGAAGGAGCAAGATATTCCTTTTAAGCTCGACATTTATCCATTTTACGGTTCGGATGCTTCAGCGGCTATGTCAGCAGGAGCAGAGGTCAAACACGCCCTCCTTGGAGCTGGTATTGAGTCCAGTCACTCTTACGAACGAACACATATTGATTCGGTCGTGGCGACAGAGCGTATGGTAGACGCCTATCTCAAGAGCACCTTGGTAGAATAATATGTGCTTGATTTGTCAAAGAATTGAATGGATCAAGGCAGGGGAAAATCCCTACTTTGTAAAAGAACTAGAAACAGGCTATGTTGTTATTGGAGATCACCAATACTTTAAGGGCTATACCTTATTTCTGGCAAAAGAGCATGTCACAGAACTCCACCATATGGAGACTTCTGTAAAACTTCGCTTTTTAGAGGAAATGAGTTTGGTCCAAGAAGCAGTCGCCAAAGTATTTGAGGCTGAAAAGATGAATATTGAACTCCTAGGAAATGGTGATGCCCACGCTCATTGGCATCTCTTTCCACGAAGAACAGGTGATATGAAGGGTCATGGATTGAATGGCCGTGGGCCAGTCTGGTGGATGCCATGGGAAGAAATGGCGGCAGAAGATTGCCAAGTGAAATCCCATGAGTTGGAACAAATGATTAAAGCCTTATCCGATGAATTAGAGAAGCACGTGGTCTAAGAGAGGAAGGAAAAATGAAAAAAAGATACATTGTTTTATCTGGTTTGCTGGCAGTAACCCTAGCAGCATGTTCTCAAGAACAACCTAAAAATGAAGAAAATACTCAAAAAACAGAACAAACTAGTCAACCTGAAGGAACTGTAGGGAGCAAATCCCAAGCTTCTAGTCAGAAGAAGGCAGAAGTTGTCAATAAGGGAGACTACTATAGTATTCAAGGGAAATACGATGAAATCGTCATAGCTAATAAGCACTATCCTTTGTCAAAAGACTATAATCCAGGAGAAAATCCAACAGCTAAAGCAGAGTTGCTGAAGCTCATTGCAGCAATGCAAGCAGCTGGCTACCCAATCAGCGATCACTACAGTGGTTTTAGAAGTTATGAAACTCAAACCAAACTTTATCAAGACTATGTCAATCAAGATGGTAAGGAAGCAGCAGATCGCTACTCAGCTCGACCAGGTTATAGTGAACACCAGACGGGCCTTGCTTTTGACCTTATTGGGACAGATGGTGATTTAGTTACTGAAGAAAAGGCAGCCCAGTGGCTCTTGGATCATGCGGCTGACTATGGCTTTGTCGTTCGCTATCTCAAAGGCAAGGAAAAAGAGACTGGCTACATGGCAGAAGAATGGCATCTCCGCTACGTTGGAAAAGAAGCCAAAGAAATTGCTGCAAGTGGCCTCAGTTTGGAAGAATACTATGGATTTGAAGGCGGAGATTACGTCGATTAAAAAAGTAATTTTTCTCTTGCATTTTTAGATAAATAGTGTATAATAGAAAGGTGTGTGTAAAGCATACTTGTGGGAGGTAAAAATCTTTAATTACCGCCAAAACCACAAAGGAGGATTTAAAAATGGCTAAAAAAGTCGAAAAACTTGTAAAATTGCAAATCCCTGCTGGTAAAGCTACACCAGCTCCACCGGTTGGACCTGCTCTTGGTCAAGCTGGTATCAACATCATGGGATTCACAAAAGAGTTCAACGCTCGTACAGCTGACCAAGCTGGTATGATCATTCCAGTTGTTATCTCAGTATACGAAGACAAATCATTTACTTTCGTTACAAAAACACCACCAGCTGCTGTTCTTTTGAAAAAAGCTGCAGGTGTTGAAAAAGGATCAGGTACACCTAACAAAACTAAAGTTGCTACAGTTACTCGTGCACAAGTACAAGAAATTGCAGAAACTAAGATGCCAGATTTGAACGCAGCAAACATTGAGTCTGCAATGCGTATGATCGAAGGTACTGCTCGTTCTATGGGATTCACTGTTGTTGACTAATCAATAACACAGTAGAAAATCTCACAGCAGTCTATTAGTTGCTTTTCATACTAGGCCAGTGACTGACGCTTGTACTTGGGTACAGTAAAGGAACTTAACGAAGTAGGAAAAGAAAATCAATAGACTGAATACCCGCAAGACTTCATCATTTCGAGAAGTGACGTGGGAGATGAAAATCGATTGAACCACTTACAAGGAGAATAGAAAATGGCTAAAAAAAGCAAACAACTTCGTGCTGCTCTTGAGAAAATCGACAGCACAAAAGCATACAGTGTAGAAGAGGCTGTAGCACTTGCAAAAGAAACTAACTTTGCAAAATTTGACGCAACTGTAGAAGTTGCTTACAACTTGAACATCGACGTTAAAAAAGCTGACCAACAAATCCGTGGCGCAATGGTATTGCCAAACGGTACTGGTAAAACTTCACGCGTTCTTGTTTTTGCACGTGGTGCAAAAGCTGAAGAAGCAAAAGCTGCTGGTGCAGACTTTGTTGGTGAAGATGACCTTGTTGCGAAAATCAACGACGGTTGGTTGGACTTCGACGTAGTTATCGCTACACCTGACATGATGGCTCTTGTTGGACGTCTTGGACGTGTCCTTGGACCACGTAACTTGATGCCAAACCCTAAGACTGGTACTGTAACAATGGATGTTGCTAAAGCAGTTGAAGAGTCTAAAGGTGGTAAGATTACTTACCGTGCTGACCGTGCAGGTAACGTTCAAGCAATCATCGGTAAAGTATCATTTGAAGCTGAAAAATTGGTTGAAAACTTCAAAGCTTTCAACGAAACAATCCAAAAAGCAAAACCAGCTACAGCTAAAGGAACTTACGTAACAAACTTGACAATCACAACTACTCAAGGTGTTGGTATCAAGGTTGACGTAAACTCACTTTAATTAACAGATTTTTAAAAACGAGTACGAAAGTGCTCGTTTTTTTAGGTACGACGGACATTCCGTTCATCTGAGGTGTAAGTCCTCTGTGGGTACCATATACTAGTAAAGCCAAAAGTGATTCCCAAGCCTGACTATTGTGAGTAGCTGATCGAACGGCATTAGGATAGACTGTTTAAGTCTGACGTTGGAAATAAGAATCGGCAGAGAAAGAGATAGAGAAATCTTGGCTATACGAATAGGCACGTGATAGTAAAGCGTATATAGCGGATAAGAAGGCCAGCAACTCTAAAGTACAAATATGTAGGCGTAACCTATATGCGTAAACTACGTGAGCAATTGAATTCGAACTAGAGAGGTGATTAATAGATTTATGCTATAGTCATGGTAGCTTGTATGCTTTTGATTCTAGTTTATCAAATAATAGATTAGAATTGTCAGACAATATAATTTTATGTTATAATGAAGAAAAAATAGAGGTGTTCAAATGTCAGAAGCAGGTCATAAGTTTTTAGCAAAACTGGGGAAAAAACGCTTACGTCCAGGTGGAAAACGTGCTACAGATTGGTTAATTACGGAAGGAGGATTTTCAAAAGAAAAGAGAATACTAGAGGTTGCGTGCAATAGGGGAACTACAGCAATTGAGTTAGCACAGCGTTTTGGTTGTAAGATAACTGCTGTTGATATGGATGGACAAGCCTTAGAAGTGGCTAAAAAATCTGCTGAAACGGCAGGTGTTGGTCATTTGATCAGATTTGAAAGAGCAAATGCAATGAAACTTCCTTATGGAGATGCTAGTTTTGATATTGTTATAAATGAAGCTATGCTGACTATGCAAGCCGATCAAGCTAAGAAAAAATGTGTAATGGAGTATCTGAGGATTTTAAAACCTGAAGGTCTTCTTTTGACACATGATGTGCTTCTTAAGGAAGCTAAAGAGTCTGTCAGACAGGAATTGTCACAAGCAATTCATGTAAATGTAGGTCCTTTAACTCAAGATGGTTGGGAACAGGTGATGATAGAATCAGGTTATCGTGATGTGAAAATATTGACTGGTGAAATGACATTAATGAAATTATCAGGTATGATTTATGACGAAGGTTGGCTAGGAACTTTGAAAATTTGCGTAAATGCTTGTAAAAAGGAGAATAGAAAGCAGTTTTTAACTATGTATAAAATGTTTGCTAAGAATAAACAGAAATTGGGCTTTATTGCTATGGCTAGTTATAAATCGTCAAATCGTTAGATAATTATTGAAGTTAACTTTTCCTTTTTTCTTTCTTAAAAAATATGGTATAATAGAGAGTAAAAAACTTTGAAAGAAAGAAAAAGATGAATTTAAAAGATTATATCGCAACGATTGAGAATTATCCTAAGGAAGGTATTACCTTCCGTGATATCAGCCCTTTGATGGCAGATGGAAATGCTTATAGCTACGCTGTTCGTGAAATTGTTCAGTATGCAACCGATAAGAAGATCGACATGATCGTGGGCCCAGAGGCTCGCGGCTTTATCGTGGGCTGTCCTGTTGCTTTTGAGTTGGGAATTGGCTTTGCTCCTGTTCGTAAACCAGGGAAATTGCCACGTGAAGTCATTTCTGCTGACTATGAGAAAGAGTACGGTATTGATACCTTGACCATGCATGCTGATGCGATTAAGCCAGGTCAACGTGTTCTCATCGTAGATGATCTTTTGGCAACAGGTGGAACTGTCAAAGCAACGATTGAGATGATTGAAAGACTTGGTGGAATTGTAGCCGGTTGTGCTTTCTTGATTGAGTTGGATGAGCTTAAAGGCCGTGAAAAAATCGGAGATTACGATTACAAGGTACTTATGCATTATTAATGAAAAACAGTCCTTGGGGCTGTTTTCTCTTCATCTGCTATATAAATTAACTATAGCTAGTTAGAGAAAAACTATAATTGAAAACTATATCTTCATACAGTATAATAAAGGGAAGAAGTATTTGGAGGTTTTTGCTTTCAAACAGACAAGATCATTCCCGAAATAGAGAACTGTTAGGAGGGTATTATGCCGATTCGAATTGATAAAAAATTACCAGCTGTGGAGATTTTAAGGACAGAAAATATCTTTGTTATGGACGACCAACGGGCTGCTCATCAGGATATTCGCCCCTTGAAGATTTTGATTTTAAATCTCATGCCTCAAAAAATGGTAACAGAAACGCAACTCTTGCGACATTTGGCTAATACCCCTTTGCAATTAGATATTGATTTCTTATATATGGAAACACATCGTTCCAAGACAACTCGTGCCGAACATATGGAAACATTCTATAAGACCTTTCCAGAGGTCAAGGATGACTTTTTTGATGGAATGATTATCACAGGAGCACCAGTGGAGCATTTGCCTTTTGAGGAGGTAGATTACTGGGAAGAATTCAAGCAGGTCATCGAATGGTCCAAGACGCATGTTTTTTCAACCCTCCATATCTGTTGGGGAGCACAAGCAGGTCTTTATGTTCGCTATGGCGTTGAAAAGCACCAGATGGATCGGAAACTATCAGGTATTTACCCACAGGACACCTTGAAAGAAGGGCACCTTCTTTTTAGAGGTTTTGATGATCGCTATGTAGCTCCTCATTCTCGTCATACTGAGATTTTAAAAGAAGAAATCTTAAACAAGACCAATCTGGAGATTCTGTCAGAAGGTCCTGAGGTTGGGGTTTCTATCCTAGCTAGTCGAGATTTGCGTGAGATTTATAGTTTTGGTCATTTGGAGTACGATCGTGACACTTTGGCAAGAGAGTATTTTCGTGATTATGAGGCGGGACTCAACCCTCATATCCCAGAGAACTACTTTAAAAATGATGATGTAAATGAGACGCCTTGTCTCTGTTGGTCTTCATCAGCTGCCCTCTTTTTCAGTAATTGGGTAAACTATGCAGTTTATCAAGAAACCCCTTTTGACTGGAGAAAGGTAGAGGATGATGCGGCTGCATTTGGATATCTATAAGAGGAATTATGACATATTTTGACGCTTTTAAATCAGGGAACTTGGTTTTGCCAAGTGCCCTTCTCTTGCATTTTAAGGAACTCTTTCCTTCCAGCGAAGATTTTCTGGTCTGGCAATTTTTCTATTTACAAAATACCACAGCCCTAGGAGATGTTTCGCCTAGTCAGATTGCTGAAATCATTGGGAAAGAGGTGGCAGATGTCAACCAATCTATTTCGAATTTGACTGAAAATGGCTTGCTACAATATCGAACCATTGAACTAAACGGGGAAATTGAGCTGATTTTTGATGCTAGTTTGGCTTTTGAACGCTTGGATAGCTTACTAGATAGCCAAACTCCAGCTACAACAGTCCCAAACCCGCAGAATCAGTTGAAGGATCTGGTTGAAACTTTTCAGCAGGAATTGGGACGCTTATTAACACCATTTGAAATCGAAGACCTTTCTAAGACTGTCAAAGAAGACGGAGTTAAGGCGGATTTGATCAAGGAAGCTCTCCGAGAGGCCGTTCTCAATGGCAAGCCAAACTGGAAATATATTCAGGCAATCCTACGAAACTGGCGCCATGAAGGTATTCAGTCTGTGACTCAGGTAGAGGCCAAACGAGCAGAGCGAGAAGTCAACAATCCCAAACAAGTTCAGGCTTCGGCTGATTTCCTCGATGCCATGAATTTGTGGCAAGATTAGTCGCTTGAAAAATCTTGAAAATTAGAGTAAGGTTTGCAAGCTCCTTATAAATATGATAGAATAATAGTGAATAAAATGAAAAAAGAGGTATGTGAAATGTCACGTAAACCATTTATCGCTGGTAACTGGAAAATGAACAAAAATCCAGAAGAAGCAAAAGCATTCGTTGAAGCCGTTGCATCAAAACTTCCTTCATCAGACCTTGTTGAAGCAGGTATCGCAGCTCCAGCTCTTGATTTGACAGCTGTTCTTGCTGCTGCTAAAGGTTCAAACCTTAAAGTTGCTGCTCAAAACTGCTACTTTGAAAATGCAGGTGCTTTCACTGGTGAAACTAGCCCACAAGTTTTGAAAGAAATCGGTACTGACTACGTTGTTATCGGTCACTCAGAACGTCGTGACTACTTCCATGAAACTGACGAAGATATCAACAAAAAAGCAAAAGCAATCTTTGCAAACGGTATGCTTCCAATCATCTGTTGTGGTGAGTCACTTGAAACTTACGAAGCTGGTAAAGCTGCTGAATTCGTAGGTGCTCAAGTATCTGCTGCATTGGCTGGATTGACTGCAGAACAAGTTGCTGCATCCGTTATCGCTTATGAGCCAATCTGGGCTATCGGTACTGGTAAATCAGCTTCACAAGACGATGCACAAAAAATGTGTAAAGTTGTTCGTGACGTTGTAGCTGCAGACTTCGGTCAAGAAGTTGCGGACAAAGTTCGTGTTCAATACGGTGGTTCTGTTAAACCTGAAAACGTTGCTTCATACATGGCTTGCCCAGACGTTGACGGTGCCCTTGTTGGTGGTGCGTCACTTGAAGCTGAAAGCTTCTTGGCATTGCTTGATTTTGTAAAATAATCTCAGTTATTCCAGACAGTCTGCTAAGACTGTCTTTTTTTTAAAGACTGTATATTTTTCTTAAATTATCAGTCAATTACAACTTTTTTAATATGGGTTAATTTTCTTGCTTTTGTCTACTAGGAGTAGTATACTGAGATAGTAATCAATAAATATGGTTGCAAAAATAATATTATGAGGTGATCAATATGGTTGAATTGAAAAAAGAAGCAGTAAAAGACGTAACAACATTATCTAAAACAGCGCCAGTAGCATTGGCAAAAACAAAGGAAGTATTGAACCAAGCAGTAGCAGACTTGTATGTGGCTCACATTGCCCTTCACCAAGTTCACTGGTATATGCGTGGTCGTGGTTTCCTCGTATGGCATCCAAAAATGGATGAATACATGGACAGCCTTGATGGCTATCTTGACGAAATCAGTGAACGTTTGATCACTCTTGGTGGCAAACCTTACTCAACTTTGACAGAATTCCTTCAACACAGTGAAATCGAAGAAGAAGAAGGAGAATTCCGTAACGTTGAAGAAAGCTTGGAACGTGTTCTAGCAATTTATCGCTACCTCATCGCTCTTTTCCAAAAAGCTTTGGATGTAACTGACGAAGAAGGTGATGATGTTACAAACGATATCTTTGTTGGGGCTAAGGCTGAACTTGAGAAAACAGTTTGGATGCTTACAGCAGAACTTGGACAAGCTCCTGGTTTGTAAGATATAGTTGCTACCCCTTTTATCATGAGGTGCTTGATAAGTGCCCATGATCAATCATCTTTTAAAAGTCATGTAACTGTAAAAAGGTGCATGACTTTTTTGTTTGCTAGCCCTTAGGAAACATTGTCAAATCTAGGATTTTACGGTATAATAGTTGCTGTTCGAGAAATTTTGATTTTCAAAGAATAGTGAAATGTTATAAGGAGAACCCATGAACAACTTACCAAATTGCCCAAAATGTCATTCAGAATATGTCTACGAAGACGGAAGTCTCTTGGTTTGCCCAGAGTGTGCCTATGAATGGAATCCTGCTGAAGTTGCAGAAGTAGAAGAAGGTGTTGTTGCTATCGATGCCAATGGAAATAAATTGGCTGACGGCGATACTGTAACCCTCATCAAGGACTTGAAAGTAAAAGGTGCACCTAAGGATTTGAAACAAGGAACTCGTGTTAAAAATATCCGTATCGTAGAAGGTGACCACAACATCGACTGTAAGATTGATGGTTTTGGAGCTATGAAACTCAAGTCAGAATTTGTTAAGAAAATCTAGCCATGAAACTGAATTATAAATTTATCTTTTATAGTCGTGTGCTCTTGTTTTTAGCGGCATTTACAGGGGTTTATTTAGAAATTACCAAGCACGGTGGCTTTGGTATGCTCCTTTACTACACAGTGTTGTCCAATCTTTTGGTAACGATTTTCACGGGCTATCTGCTCCGTGTGATGAGCCGTTCAGGTGAAAATTGGCAAAGTCCGACCTTGCTTCGTCTCAAGGGTGGCGTTACCATGAGTATCATGATTACCTGTGTGATTTACCATTTTATGCTTGCTCCGATCGCGACAGACTTTTACCGTGTGGAAAATTTCCTTTGCCACTATATCGTTCCACTCTGGTTTTTAGCCGACACCCTCTTCTTTGATAAACGGGGTCAATACAAGATCTGGGATCCAGTCTTGTGGACCATCTTGCCCTTGGTTTATATGATTTTTGCCTTGTTTAATGGCTTGGTCTTAAAACTCAATATTCCGAATTCCAAGGACAATCCCTTCCCTTATTTCTTTTTAAATGTGAACAAGGGTTGGGACGTGGTTATCAAATGGTGTTTGATCATTTTTGCGGCCTATATGGTTGCAGGCTTCATCTTCTATCTGATCAAGCAAATCAAGCGAAAATAGTCTTCCTATTAGGAAAGTTAGGACGGAGTCTCTAGTTCAATCGGGCTCCTTCTTTTCTTGCCATCTTCCTTTTAAAAGGATCAACAGTGAGAAATATACAGAAAGAAAATTCATGAAACAATATTTAGAACGGGCTAGTATTTTGGCCCTCTCCCTCGTTTTGATTACCTCCTTTTCTATTTCAAGCGCTCTGCCAGCCATGTTTGACTACTATCAAGGCTACCCCAAAGAACAAATCGAGCTCCTGGTCAGTCTTCCTTCTTTTGGAATCATGATTATGCTGGTTTTAAATGGGTTTTTGGAGCGGTTATTTCCTGAGCGACTTCAGATTAGTCTAGGTCTTCTCATCCTTTCTATCGGGGGGACAGCCCCTTTCTGGTATCAGGAGTACAACTTTGTCTTTGCGATGCGGATTTTATTTGGCTTGGGTGTTGGGATGATCAATGCCAAGGCCATTTCCATCATCAGTGAACGCTATCATGGAAAGACACGGATCCAGATGTTGGGGCTTCGCGGATCAGCAGAAGTTGTCGGGGCGTCGATTTTGACTCTAGTGGTCGGTCAACTCTTATCCTTGGGATGGACAGTGACCTTCTTGGCCTACAGTGCGGGATTTTTAGTATTGATCCTTTATCTGCTCTTTGTCCCTTATGGGAAAGAAAAGAAAGAAACAAAGAAAAAAGAGACCGAAACGACTCGTTTGACAGGAAAGATGAAAGGATTAATTTTTCTATTGGCTGTCGAAGCAGCAGTTGTTGTCTGCACCAACACAGCTATCACCATTCGTATTCCTAGTCTGATGGTGGAAAGAGGTCTAGGGGATGCCCAGTTATCGAGCTTGGTCTTAAGTATTATGCAGTTGATTGGTATCTTGGCAGGTGTGAGTTTTTCTTTCTTTATCTCTCTATTTAAAGAAAGATTGCTCCTTTGGTCAGGTATCACCTTTGGATTGGGGCAGATTGTGATTGCCTTGTCTCCGTCATTGGGTGTGATGGTAGTTGGAAGTGTTGTGGCAGGTTTTTCCTACAGTGTGGCCTTGACCACTGTCTTTCAGCTTCTTTCTGAAAGAATCCCAGCCAAGCTCCTTAATCAGGCAACATCTTTTGCAGTGCTAGGATGCAGCTTTGGAGCCTTTACGACACCTTTCATTCTTGGGGCGATTGGCTTGGTGACTCAAAATGGTATGTTGGTCTTCACCATTTTAGGATGTTGGTTGATTGTCACTTCTATCTTTGTTATGTACGCACTTCAAAAGAGAGCTTAGGATTAATTTCCTAAGTTTTTCTTTCTGGGAATTTTGTACCCAGACAATTATTGGTTTTTAAACTTGTTTACACTTTTATTTCCTGATAAAATAGAAGTTATGACAAGATATAAAGCAACTATTTCTTATGATGGTTTTGCTTTTGCCGGTTTTCAGCGCCAGCCTCATGCGCGGAGCGTTCAAGAGGAAATCGAAAAAACCTTAACGAGACTCAATAAGGGGCAAGCCATCGCTGTTCATGGTGCTGGTAGGACGGATAGTGGGGTCCATGCTCTGGAACAGGTCATTCATTTTGATCTGCCCTATCAGATGGATGAGGAAAAACTCCGTTTTGCTCTGGATACTCAGTCACCAGAAGATATCGATGTGATTTCGATTGAGATTGTGGCGGATGATTTTCATTGCCGTTATGCAAAACATAGCAAGACCTATGAGTTTATAGTAGATAGGGGGCGTCCTAAAAATCCCATGCGCCGTCACTATGCTACTCACTTTCCCTATCCCCTCGATGTGGAGCGGATGCAGGAGGCTGTCAAGAAATTAGAAGGAACCCACGATTTTACCGGTTTTACAGCATCTGGAACCAGTGTAGAGGACAAGGTTCGGACCATTACAGAAGCCAGTCTTAGTGTTGATGAGACAGGGCAGTTTTTGACTTTTACCTTTTCAGGAAATGGATTCTTATATAAACAGATTCGTAATATGGTGGGGACGCTGCTCAAAATAGGAAATAATCGAATGCCAGTTGAGCAGATTGACTTGATTTTGGAGAAGAAGGACAGAAAACTTGCAGGTCCAACGGCTGCACCGAATGGCTTGTATTTAAAGGAGATTCGTTATGAAGAATAATCGTATTTTAGCCCTTTCTGGGAATGATATTTTTAGTGGTGGTGGTTTATCAGCTGATTTGGCTACCTATACCTTAAATGGTCTGCATGGCTTTGTAGCAGTGACTTGTTTGACGGCCTTGACCGAAAAGGGCTTTGAAGTCTTTCCAACTGACGATGCCATTTTTCAACATGAATTGGATAGCTTACGTGATGTCGAGTTTGCAGGAATTAAGATTGGCCTTCTTCCTACTGTCAGTGTGGCTGAGAAGGCCTTGGACTTTATCAAGCAACGTCCAGGAGTGCCTGTGGTATTGGACCCCGTTTTGGTCTGCAAGGAAACGCACGATGTAGCTGTTAGTGAACTCTGTCAAGAGTTGATTCGCTTTTTCCCTCATGTCAGTGTGATTACGCCAAATCTTCCTGAAGCAGAATTATTGGCTGGTCAGGAAATTAAAACATTGGAAGACATGAAAGCTGTAGCGCAGAAATTGCATGATTTAGGAGCGCCAGCAGTTATTATCAAGGGAGGCAATCGCCTCAGTCAGGACAAGGCAGTGGATGTCTTTTATGATGGACAAACTTTCACTGTTCTAGAAAACCCAGTCATTCAAGGACAAAATGCTGGTGCAGGTTGTACCTTTGCCTCAAGCATTGCCAGTCACTTGGTTAAAGGTGATGAACTTTTACCAGCAGTAGAGAGCTCGAAAGCTTTCGTTTACCGTGCTATTGCACAAGCAGATCAATATGGAGTAAGACAATATGAAGCAAACCAAAACAACTAAAATCGCCCTTGTATCCCTCTTAACCGCCCTTTCAGTAGTCCTAGGTTATTACTTGAAAATTGGAACGCCAACAGGAATATTGACTCTCTTGGATGCAGGTATTTTCTTTACTGCCTTTTACTTTGGCAGTAAAGAAGGAGCTGTCGTTGGAGGACTAGCAGGATTCCTAATTGACCTTCTATCAGGCTATCCACAGTGGATGTTCTTTAGCTTGATAAATCATGGCTTGCAAGGTTATTTTGCAGGTTTTAAAGGGAAATGGCAATGGCTGGGCCTAGTCTTAGCTACTATCGTCATGGTAAGTGGCTACGCTCTGGGCTCAACCCTAATGAATGGCTGGTCAGCAGCCTTACCAGAAATTCTTCCAAACTTCCTGCAAAATACCTTGGGGATGATTGTGGGATTTGTGGTCTTTCAGAGCGTCAAGAAGATAAAATAAAAAAGTCAGCTTCAATAGCTGACTTTTTGCTTGTCTATATTTTATCAAAATAAAGCAAATCTTTGCTGGTGCTTGTAAAGAGGTCAAAGCCATCCTTAGTGACGACACCGCAGTCTTCGATACGAACACCGACTTTACCAGGGATATAGATACCTGGTTCAACAGAGAAGCACATGCCTTCTTCGATGACCATGTCGTTTCCTTCCATGATAGATGGGAACTCGTGAACATCCATACCGATACCGTGACCGAGACGGTGATTGAAGTACTCACCATAACCAGCTTTTTCAATGACTTCACGTGCAGCGCGGTCAACTTCATGTGCAGTCACACCTGGCTTGATAAAGTCAAGGGCAGCTTGTTGGGCTTCAAGGGTCAAGTTGTAAATGTCTTTTTTGAATTGATCTGGTTTACCGACAGCGACCGTACGAGTCATATCTGAGGCGTAGCCATTAACCATGACACCGAGGTCAAAGAGGAGAAGGGCGTCCTTTTCAACCTTGTTTGCACCAGGAATTCCGTGTGGATTTGCAGCGTTATCGCCAGTCAAGACCATGGTATCAAAGCTCATTTCATAGCCTTCACCTTTCATGGCAAAGTCGATTTGGGCAATGATGTCTGTCTCTGTTTTATCAAGAGAAATATTGTCAAAACCAACCTTAACAGCCTTATCAGCGTAGATACCTGCAACCATCATTTTTTGGACTTCATCAGCTGATTTGATGAGGCGCATGCGTTGGATGCGAGGAGTGAGGTTTTCAAACTCAGCAGTTTCAAAGACTGTTTTCAAACCATGATACTTTGTCAAGATGAGATTGTCAAACTCAACAGCGACACGTTTGAAATCAAGCTGCGGCAAAGCGTTTTTGATTTTATGCCATGGATTTTCAGAATCCACATAGCCCACAACTGGGAAGGAAACAGTATTGGTTGCACGCTCCACTTCGAGAGCTGGGACAAAGAGGAGAGGTTCCTGATCTGCTAGAACAAAGAGGAACATTTGGCGTTCATGGGGATCACTGTAAAAGCCAGTGAGGTAATTAATAGTGACGGGGTCAGATACGACAGCGACGTCTAGTTTTTCTGATTCAAGATATGTTACGATTTGTTGTAATTTAGACATATGCTACCTTCTTTCTACCCCTCTATTTTGGCAAAAAATGAGAGAAAATGCAAGAGAGAAGGGTAAAAGAACAGGCAAAAAGAACTCCGACAAGATAGGGGAGTTCTTTTATCTAATTTTCCTTAGTTTAAGAAAAGTCAGCCTTGCTTTTGACGTCGCTGTATTCTTCAGCGATTTCTTGACTGAGAATGTCTTCATAGGCAGGGAGTTGGATGTCCTGACCGTATTTTTTCCGGAGGGCAGTAGTGACTAGGCGGTAAGCTAGATTGGCATTGCGAGAGAGGATAGGTCCGTGGAAGTAGGAACCAAAGACATTCTTATAATGAACCCCTTCGCCGACCTTTTCTTCGTTGTTTCCATTTCCATAGACAACCTGACCCAGCGGTTTTTGGTCATCAGAGAGGAAGGTACGACCTTGGTGATTTTCAAATCCATAGTAGGTTTCATCGAAATCTTCATTGTGAATCTTGATGTCACCGATAAAGCGATTATTGGTCTGGTTGAGGGTATAGTGGCCCATGACACCGAGCCCTTCGATACGTTTGCCTGAAGCTTCAACATAATATTGCCCCAATAGTTGGAAACCACCGCAGATAGCGAGAACCACACCGTCATTTTGGATGTAGTTGTCAATGCTCTCTTTTTTAGCAGGAAGGTCGCCTGCGATGATGCTTTGTTCAAAGTCTTGACCACCACCGAAAAAGGCGATATCATAGTGGTTTTCATCAAAGTCATCATGGAGAGAAACGATGTCAACCGTCACATGAGCTCCCAGTTTTTCAGCTACATACTTGAGCATGAGGATGTTTCCATTGTCCCCGTAGGTATTCATGAGGTTTCCATAGAGGTGGGCGATATTGAGCTGATATGGGTAATTGCCAGCTTTTGAGGAAAGTGAAGTATAAACCATCAGTTCATCTCCTTTCTAACAATCTGACGGCTAGCCAGCAGTTCACGGAATTCAAGCATAGCAGTATAGGTAGCCAGGATATAGGCATACTTGCAGTCTTGGTTCTCAATGGTTTTGAGAACTTGTTCCAGATTGCTTGTTTCAGTGATTTTCTCAGCTGGATAGCCTGTCACTCGTAGACGACGCGCGATTTCAGAATGACGAACACCGCCAGCGTTGATTTCAGGAATGTCCATGTCAGTGATTTGTTCAAAGTCAGCATCCCAGATCCAGCTAGTATCAATTCCATCAGCATAGTTGGCATTGAGGAGAACAGATAAACTAAATGGATAAGGGGCTAGTTTGATCATCTCGATAGCTTGGGTCGCACCGACTGGATTTTTAATCAAGACAAGGGTGCACTCCTTGTCACCGATATGGAAGATTTCCTGACGACCAAAGACAGCGCGGCTCTTGTCAAATCCTTGCTTGATCCGTTGCGAATCTGCGCCGAGGAAACGGGCAATAGCAACTGCAGCAAGGGCATTGTAGATATTATAGAGTCCACCGATTTGGATGCCGTATTCTTGTCCGTCAATGACAAAGCGGGAGCGATTGTTGGTCAACTCAACCAGTTCTGTTAAGCGATAGTCTAGATCAGGACGTTTGCAACCACAATTTTCACAGATATAGGCACCTAAGTTGGCATAGGTATTGTGCTCATATTTGAGGATGCCTTGACAGTCAGGGCAGAGAATACCTTCGGTATTGTAGTGAGCCAGTTGGGCTGGTCCTTTTTCCAAGTCAAAACCAAAATATTGAACTGGATTTGGAATAGATGGCTTGTAGAAAAGCGGACTGTCACCATTGAGGAGAACTGTAGCCGTAGGCACTTTACGGATGGCATCCAAAATCATGTTATAAGTCGTGTAAATCTCACCATAGCGGTCCATCTGGTCACGGAAAATGTTGGTAATGACAAAAAGACTAGGATGGATATAGTCGCAGATACGAGAAAGACTGGCTTCGTCGATTTCGAGGACGGCAATGTTTTTTCCAGTTTTAGAAGATTTGGCGGTCAAGAAGGTTGTTGTAATCCCTGTAATCATATTGGCACCGCTAGGATTGGTCAGAACCTGACCATAGACCTCTTTTAAAATGCCGACAGTGAGAGCAGTTGTCAGGGTTTTCCCGTTGGTTCCAGTGACCACGACAATCTCGTAGTTCTTAGCTAAATTTTGTAAAATATCTTTATCAAATTGAAGGGCAAGTTTTCCTGGGAGCGTACTTCCACGGCCAAGACGGCTCAAGATGAAGTGAGAAGAACGCCCAGCAAGGAGGCCCAAAGTAGTTTTTAATTTCATGTTTCTATTATATCATAAAAGAGGGAAAAGACAGTTTTGAGATTTCGCAGAAACAAAAACAGCCCAAAGAGGGCTGTTAGCTAACAAATCAGTCTCAACTTAAATCGCAAACAGGTCATTCAAGTTTTCAGCCAAGGTTGGGTGAGTGAAGATTTGTTTTGTGAAGTAAGTGTAAGGAATCTTGTTGTCCATAGCAACAGTGATGATGTTGATGATTTCTTGAGAACCTTCTGAGAAGATGCTTGCTCCAAGAATTTCTTTTGTTTCAGTATTCACAACAGCTTTGAAGGCTCCGCGAAGGTCTCCATTTACGTGACCACGAGGCATTGCTGCAACAGGGATTTCCTTCACTGCGTATGGAAGTTTCAAATCAGCTGCTTGGCTTTCCGTCAAACCAACTTGAGAAAGTGCAGGTGTGATGAACATGGTGTTTGGCACATTGAGACGGTCTTCAAGAGTGTAGCTACCATCTCCAGCAAGGTAACTATAGACAACACGGAAGTCATCAAGTGAGATGTAGGTAAATTGAGGTCCACCGTTGACGTCTCCGACTGCAAAGACACCAGGAACGTTTGTTTGACAATGTTTGTCTACTTTGATAGCACCACGTTCAGTAAGTTCGATATCTGTATTTTCAAGTTGAAGTGGTTCTACATTCGGTTTACGTCCAGTTGCGTAGAGAAGGGCATCGAAGCGGTAAGTTTCGTTTTCAGTTACGACAAGGACTTGGTCACCGTCGTTTTTGATTTCAGTGGTACGGATGTTTTGAAGTAATTCAATACCGTCTTCTTCCATGTATTGCTTAGCAAGAGCTGCGATGGAAGGTTCTGCACGAGGTAGGAAAGTATCCAAGGCATCTAGGACTGTAACTTTGCTTCCAAGTTTGTTGTAAAGGCCTGCAAATTCAAGACCGATATTTCCACCACCAAGGACACCAAGTTTTTCAGGCAATTTGTCCAAGTTTTGAATACCAGTCGAGTCAAAGACATTCTTACTTGTAGCAAGTCCAGGGATTGGCAAGACGTTTGAAACAGCACCAGTGTTGATAACGATAGTTTCAGCAGTGAGTTCTTGTTTTTCGTCACCAGCTTGGATTTCGATGACTTTGTTTGAAAGGAAGTGAGCTTCCGCATCAAAGATATCCACGCCTGTACCAGCAACAGTCGCATAGTTTTTACCGTTGAGGCGACCAGTGATCGTGTTTTTAGTAGCAATCACTTCTTCAAAAGACAAGTCTTTCTCAGCAGCAACTAGTAAGGTTTTAGTCGGGATACAACCGATGTTGATACAAGTTCCGCCGTACATAGCCTTACTACGTTCGATAAGGGCAACTTTTTTACCAGCTGAAGCCAATTTACCAGCTAGTGTTTTACCAGCTTTACCAAATCCGATAACGATTAAATCATAAGTTAACATTTATCTTCCTCCTATTCGCATTTCATTCTAGCACAAGAAAAAAACTTTTGCACAATTCTGCTACGGGAAATGGAGTGGGCTTGAAATGCTCCCTTCAAATCCTTTGAAAAACCAGTTTTGGGCTACTTTACTGCTAGAAAATCGCTTACATGATTTTCCCAAAGGATTCTACTATCTTTTGCTTCTCTCTTGTGTTATACTAGATAGGTTGCAAAGAAACTAGTACTTTTCTTTCGTGGAAAAGAAGCAACACGGTATCTCATTTTTAGATAAAGATACGTCATGAAAAGAAAAGTATAAACTAAAGCCCTATAGGGTGGCTTCGCACCACCTTTAGAAAGAAGAATAACGTGAAATTTAATGAATTTAATTTGTCTGCTGAATTGCTAGCAGAGATTGAAAAAGCTGGATTTGTAGAAGCCAGTCCCATCCAAGAACAGACCATTCCCTTGGCTCTCGAAGGAAAAGACGTTATCGGTCAAGCTCAGACTGGTACAGGGAAAACCGCAGCCTTTGGCTTGCCAACCCTTGAAAAAATCCGTACAGAAGAAGCGACCATCCAAGCCTTGGTTATCGCTCCAACTCGTGAACTCGCTGTCCAAAGCCAAGAAGAACTCTTCCGCTTTGGCCGTAGCAAAGGAGTGAAAGTTCGCTCAGTTTATGGTGGTTCAAGCATTGAGAAACAAATCAAGGCCCTTAAATCTGGTGCCCATATCGTGGTAGGAACACCAGGTCGTCTTTTGGACTTGATCAAACGCAAGGCTTTGAAATTGCACGATATCGAAACCCTCATCCTTGATGAAGCGGATGAAATGCTCAATATGGGCTTCCTTGAAGACATCGAAGCTATTATCTCGCGTGTCCCTGACAGTCGTCAAACCTTGCTCTTTTCAGCAACCATGCCTGAAGCCATCAAACGTATCGGTGTTCAGTTTATGAAAGAACCTGAGCATGTGAAGATTGCTGCCAAGGAATTGACAACAGAACTGGTGGACCAGTACTATATCCGTGTTAAGGAACAAGAGAAATTTGATACCATGACACGTCTTATGGATGTGGAACAACCAGAACTTGCTATCGTATTTGGTCGTACCAAACGCCGTGTAGATGAATTGACTCGTGGACTCAAAATCCGTGGCTTCCGTGCAGAAGGGATTCATGGTGATTTGGACCAAAACAAACGTCTGCGTGTTCTTCGTGATTTCAAAAATGGCAATCTAGATGTCCTCGTTGCAACGGATGTGGCAGCGCGTGGTTTGGATATCTCAGGTGTGACTCATGTCTACAACTACGATATTCCACAAGATCCTGAAAGCTATGTTCACCGTATCGGTCGTACAGGTCGTGCTGGTAAGTCAGGTCAATCTATTACTTTTGTAGCACCAAATGAAATGGGCTACCTTCAAATCATCGAAAACTTGACTAAGAAACGCATGAAAGGCTTGAAACCAGCAACAGCAGAAGAAGCCTTCCAAGCTAAGAAACAAGTAGCGCTCAAGAAAATCGAACGAGATTTTGCGGATGAAACTATTCGTGGGAACTTTGAGAAATTTGCTAAAGATGCTCGTAAGTTAGCTGCAGAATTTAGTCCAGAAGAATTGGCTATGTATATCTTGAGTCTGACAGTCCAAGATCCAGACAGCCTTCCTGAAGTGGAGATTGCGCGTGAAAAACCACTGCCATTTAAACCATCAGGTAATGGCTTTGGTGGCAAAGGTAAGGGAGGTCGAGGAGGCCGTCGTGGAGACGACCGTCGAGATCGTGATCGTCGTGGCAATGGTCGCCGTGATGAGTTCAAGAAAGGCAGTCGTGGAAACGACCGTTTTGATAAAGACAGACGTTACCGTAATAAAGACAATAAAAAACCTCGCAACACTTCAAGCGAAAAGAAAACCGGCTTTGTTATTCGTAACAAAGGAGACAAATAGAAAAAAGCGATTCACAATGTGAATCGCTTTTATATATAAGGAGACCGATAGTAAAAGAAGATGGTGATAGTAAAGGATAGGTGAAACGGAAAGGGATTTATCATGTCATCTTCTTATAATGTTATAATATCAAAAATAAAATAGGATGTCAATAAAAAAATCGCTTTTTTTCTAAAATATTTTTGCTGTTCAAAATTGCAATTAAATAAGCAATTTTCAGATAATTATTGAAATAAAGACTTTTCTATGTTATAATGGAAGCGATTATATGCGAGGTAAAAAATGGCACATTTATTAGAAAAAACAAGAAAAATCACGTCTATTCTAAAGCGCTCTGAGGAGCAACTCCAAGATGAACTTCCTTACAATGCAATAACACGCCAGTTAGCTGATATTATTGACTGTAACGCTTGTATTGTAAATAACAAGGGACGTCTCTTGGGTTACTTTATGCGTTATAAGACCAATAATGACCGTGTAGAACAATTCTTCCAAACCAAAACCTTCCCTGACGTCTATGTACAAGGGGCAAACATGATCTATGATACGGAAGCCAATCTTCCTGTTGAACATGATTTGACCATTTTCCCTGTAGAGAGTCGTGCGGACTTTCCAGATGGGTTGACGACCATCGCTCCGATTCATGTATCAGGGATTCGTTTGGGTTCCTTGATTATTTGGCGCAATGATAAGAAATTTGAAGATGAAGATTTGATTCTTGTCGAGATTGCGAGCACGGTTGTGGGAATTCAACTATTGAACTTCCAACGTGAAGAAGATGAGAAAAATATTCGCCGTCGTACGGCTGTTACCATGGCGGTCAACACCCTTTCCTATTCAGAACTTCGTGCCGTATCAGCTATTTTAGCTGAATTGGATGGAAATGAAGGGCAGCTGACTGCATCAGTTATTGCAGATCGTATTGGCATTACACGCTCAGTGATTGTCAATGCGCTTCGTAAATTGGAGTCTGCGGGAATTATTGAGAGTCGTTCATTAGGAATGAAGGGGACTTATCTCAAAGTTCTAATTGGTGATATTTTTGAGGAAGTGAAAAAGAGGGACTACTAATGGCAAAGGCTTTAATCTCGATTGACTATACAGAGGATTTCGTAGCAGACCATGGAAAGCTAACTGCTGGAGCACCCGCTCAAGCAATATCAAAAGCCATTGATCAGGTAACCAGATTAGCTTTTGATCGTGGAGACTATGTCTTTTTCACCATTGATGCTCATGAAGAGAAGGATACATTCCACCCAGAAAGCAAGCTCTTTCCACCACACAACATCATCGGAACTAGTGGGCGTAACCTTTATGGACCCCTAGCTGACTTTTATGCTGAGCATGAGGCGGATAGTCGCGTCTTTTGGATGGACAAACGTCACTATTCAGCTTTTTCAGGAACGGACTTAGATATCCGTTTGCGGGAACGTCGGGTTGATACTGTTATCTTAACAGGTGTTTTGACAGATATTTGTGTTCTTCATACGGCTATTGATGCCTATAATTTAGGTTATCAAATCGAGATTGTCAAGCCTGCAGTTGCCTCTATTTGGCCAGAAAATCATCAGTTTGCTCTTGGGCATTTTAAGAACACTCTGGGAGCAAAATTACTGGATGAAAACCTTGCTGAAATTGAACTATAAGCCGGTTGGAAAAATGAAAAAAATCTGAAAAAAGTGTTGACAAAGATTTTGAAAGTTGATATACTAGTAAAGTAATCGACGCGGGGATGGCGGAATTGGCAGACGCGCAGGACTAAGGATCCTGTGACCGCTTTAGGTCGTGAGGGTTCAAGTCCCTCTCTCCGCATAGGGTAAGAGTTAGCTTCGGCTAGCTCTTTTTGTTTTTACAAAGAAGACTAGAGGCTACGTTTCGTGTATAGAAAAATATTGGCATCAAGAACAGTTCATTGTATCAGAACATTTAAACTGAGTTCACTATTTCATTCTATCAAGAATATCCTCAAACACTAGTCAGAAAATGAAGAACTTAGGAAATGGAAAAATACTAATCAGAAAGATGTGACTATCATTTTTAAAATGAAGTAGATTTTTGATTGGTACTATTTATCCTTATATATGAAGAAAAGTTAGCGTTTGCTAGCTTTTTTGTTTTTTCAAAAAATAAATCAAAAAAAATTTTTGATTTCATAAACATTTCATATTTGGATTTTATAATAGTCTTACAAACATGGAGGTGACAAATGAATCCAATCCAAAGAGCTTGGGCTTATGTCAGCAGAAAACGACTGAGAAGTTTTATTTTATTTCTGATTTTATTTGTCCTTTTAGCAGGAATTTCAGCCTGTTTGACTCTGATGAAGTCCAACAAAACAGTAGAAAGCAATCTTTACAAATCACTCAACACATCTTTTTCTATCAAAAAGATAGAAAATGGACAGACCTTCAAGTTGTCGGACCTAGCATCCGTGAGCAAGATTAAGGGACTGGAAAATGTCTCTCCTGAACTTGAGACGGTCGCAAAACTGAAAGACAAGGAAGCGGTGAGTGGTGAGCAGAGCGTAGAACGTGATGATTTGTCAGCTGCAGACAAGAACTTGGTTAGCTTAACGGCTCTTGAAGATTCATCCAAGGATGTCACTTTTACCAGTTCGGCTTTCAATATAAAAGAAGGGCGACACCTTCAAAAAGGGGATTCCAAGAAAATCCTTATCCACGAAGAGTTGGCCAAGAAGAATGGTCTTTCGCTTCACGACAAGATTCGCTTGGATGCTGGTCAGTCCGAAGATGGAAAGGGGCAAACAGTAGAGTTTGAAATTGTCGGCATCTTTTCTGGTAAAAAACAAGAAAAGTTCACAGGCTTGTCTTCCGACTTCAGTGAAAACCAGGTCTTTACAGACTATGAAAGTAGCCAAACCCTTCTGGGAAATAGTGAAGCTCAAGTCAGTGCAGCGCGCTTCTATGTAGAAAATCCTAAGGAAATGGAAGGACTCATGAAGCAGGTAGAAAACTTGGCTTTAGAAAGTCAAGGCTACCAAGTTGAGAAGGAAAACAAGGCCTTTGAACAAATCAAAGACTCAGTGGCAACCTTCCAAACCTTCCTGACCATCTTTCTTTATGGGATGTTGATAGCTGGAGCAGGAGCCTTAATTTTGGTATTGTCTCTCTGGTTGAGAGAAAGGGTCTACGAAGTGGGGATTCTTCTGGCACTTGGAAAAGGCAAGAGTTCGATCTTCCTCCAGTTCTGTTTAGAGGTAGTTTTGGTATCACTTGGAGCTTTGCTTCCATCCTTTATCGCTGGAAATGCCATCACATCCTATCTACTCCAAACTGTACTAGCCAGTGGAGATCAGGCAACCTTACAGGACACGCTGGCCAAAGCAAGTGGTCTATCAACCAGTCTCCTATCCTTTGCAGAATCCTATGTCTTTCTGCTCCTGATTGGTTGCTTGTCTGTAGCCCTTTGTTTCGTATTTCTATTTAGAAAATCGCCGAAAGAAATTTTATCATCTATTAGTTAAGAAGGAGAAATCATGACTTTATTACAATTGCAAGATGTTACCTACCGTTATAAGAACACTGCTGAAGCAGTTTTATATCAGATCAAGTATAATTTTGAACCCGGAAAATTTTATAGTATCATTGGTGAGTCAGGAGCTGGAAAATCCACTCTCTTGTCCCTGCTTGCTGGTCTAGATAGTCCTGTTGAAGGTTCTATCCTTTTCCAAGGAGAGGACATTCGGAACAAGGGGTATTCATACCATCGCATGCACCATATTTCCCTGGTCTTTCAAAATTATAACTTGATAGATTATCTTTCTCCGCTGGAAAATATCCGCTTGGTCAACAAAAAGGCAAGCAAGGATACACTTCTTGAGCTTGGTTTGGATGAAAGTCAGATCAAGCGGAACGTTCTCCAGTTATCAGGTGGTCAACAGCAACGTGTGGCCATCGCTCGCAGTTTGGTATCAGAAGCTCCAGTTATTCTAGCTGATGAGCCAACAGGAAATCTGGACCCTAAAACTGCCGGAGATATTATCGAGCTGCTCAAATCACTTGCCGAGAAAACAGGTAAATGTGTGATCGTCGTCACCCACAGTAAAGAAGTGGCACAAGCATCAGATATTACACTTGAATTGAAGGATAAGAAACTAACTGAAACTCGCAATACTACAAAATAAGATGAGCTTGTTTTGATAGCATTATGAAATCAAATCTAGAAAGGGAACCTATGTTACACAACGCATTTGCCTATGTTACAAGGAAGTTTTTCAAATCGATTGTTATCTTCCTGATTATTCTCCTCATGGCGAGCTTGAGTTTGGTCGGCTTGTCGATCAAGGGAGCTACTGCCAAGGCTTCTCAGGAGACCTTTAAAAATATCACCAATAGCTTCTCCATGCAAATCAATCGTCGCGTCAATCAAGGAACGCCACGTGGTTCTGGGAATATCAAGGGTGAGGATATCAAAAAAATCACCGAAAACAAGGCCATCGAGTCTTATGTTAAACGTATCAATGCTATCGGAGATTTGACTGGATATGACCTTATCGAAACGCCAGAAACCAAGAAAAATCTCACTGCAGACCGTGCCAAACGGTTTGGAAGTAGTTTGATGATTACAGGTGTCAATGACTCCTCAAAAGAAGATAAGTTTGTCTCTGGCTCATATAAGCTGGTTGAAGGTGAGCACCTAACCAACGACGACAAAGACAAGATCCTCATGCACAAGGACTTGGCAGCTAAACACGGTTGGAAAGTAGGGGACAAGGTTAAACTGGACTCCAATGTCTATGACGCAGACAATGAAAAAGGTGCCAAGGAAACAGTCGAAGTGACAATCAAGGGACTTTTTGATGGTCACAATAAGTCGGCAGTAACCTACTCACAAGAACTCTATGAAAACACAGCTATCACAGACATTCACACTGCTGCAAAACTTTATGGATACACAGAAGACACAGCTATTTATGGGGACGCAACCTTCTTTGTAACAGCAGACAAGAACTTGGATGATGTCATGAAAGAGTTGAATGGCATCAGCGGTATCAACTGGAAGAGCTATACACTCGTTAAGAGCTCATCTAACTACCCAGCTCTAGAGCAATCCATCTCTGGTATGTACAAGATGGCCAACCTCCTCTTCTGGGGTAGCTTGAGCTTCTCAGTTCTTCTCCTTGCACTCTTGCTCAGCCTTTGGATCAACGCCCGTCGCAAGGAAGTGGGAATTCTCCTCTCTATCGGTCTCAAGCAGGCAAGTATCTTGGGTCAATTTATCACAGAATCAATCTTGATTGCTATTCCTGCTCTCGTTTCTGCTTACTTCCTAGCCAACTACACAGCTCGTGCCATCGGAAATACTGTTCTTGCCAATGTGACTTCAGGTGTTGCCAAGCAAGCCAGCAAGGCAGCTCAAGCCTCTAACCTTGGTGGTGGTGCAGAAGTAGATGGCTTTAGCAAGACCTTGTCGAGCCTAGACATTTCCATTCAGACATCAGACTTTATCATCGTCTTTGTCCTTGCCTTGGTTCTAGTGGTTCTCGTTATGGCGCTTGCTTCAAGCAATCTCCTCAGAAAACAACCAAAAGAACTCTTGCTCGATAGCGAATAAAAAACTTGCTACCTATTCTCCCCTAAATGGGGTATAATATAGGTAGCATTTTTATGTATTTCATCTCCCTAAAGCCTTTCCTTTCAGGATGAAACAGGGATGATTTAAAAGAAAATTAAAGAAATGTGAAAGGTTTTTCTATGAAAATTTTAATTGTAGAAGATGAAGAGATGATTCGTGAGGGAATCAGTGACTATTTGACAGATTGTGGTTATGAGACCATTCAGGCTGCGGACGGCGAGGAAGCCCTAGAACAATTTTCCAGCTATGAAGTAGCACTAGTTTTACTGGATATCCAGATGCCCAAGCTCAATGGTTTAGAAGTCCTAGCGGAGATTCGTAAGACCAGTCAGGTTCCTGTTTTGATGCTGACAGCCTTTCAGGATGAAGAATACAAGATGAGTGCTTTTGCTTCTCTAGCAGACGGCTATCTGGAAAAACCCTTCTCCCTCTCCCTCTTAAAAGTGAGGGTAGACGCGATTTTCAAGCGCTACTACGATACAGGACGAGTCTTCTCCTATAAGGACACCAAGGTGGACTTTGAGAGTTACAGTGCAAGCCTCGCAGGTCAAGAAGTGGCCATTAATGCCAAAGAGTTGGAAATTTTGGACTATCTGGTAAAAAATGAAGGACGAGTCTTGACCCGCTCTCAGATTATTGATGCCGTCTGGAAGGTGACAGATGAGGTTCCCTTTGACCGTGTCATTGATGTTTACATCAAGGAACTGCGGAAAAAGCTAGACTTGGATTGTATCCTCACAGTGCGCAATGTTGGTTATAAATTGGAGCGAAAATGAAACGAACAGGTTTATTTACAAAGATATTTATCTATACCTTCTCGATTTTTAGTGTTCTGGTTATTTGTCTTCATTTAGCTATTTATTTTCTCTTTCCGTCAACTTATCTGAGTCATCGTCAGGAAACCATTGGTCAGAAAGCGACAGCCATTGCCCAATCCCTAGACGGAAAAGATAGGCAAAGCATCGAGCAAGTGTTGGACTTGTATTCCCAGAGCAGTGATATCAAAGGGGCTGTCAAGGGAGAGATGACCGAAGACAAGTTAGAAGTCAAGGACAACCTTCCTCTGGACACGGATCGCCAGACCACTTCCCTCTTTATCGAGGAGCGTGAAGTGAAAACGCAAGATGGTAGCACGATGACTCTCCAGTTTCTAGCGTCTATGGATTTGCAAAAAGAAGCAGAGCAGATTAGTCTCCAATTTCTCCCCTATACCTTACTGACATCCTTTTTGATTTCCCTCTTGGTGGCCTATATCTATGCTCGAACCATTGTTGCCCCGATTTTAGAAATCAAGCGGGTGACCCGTCGGATGATGGATTTGGATGCCCAAGTGCGATTGCGCGTGGATTCTAAGGATGAGATTGGTGATCTCAAGGAACAAATCAATAGCCTCTACCAGCATCTCTTGACTGTCATTGCGGACTTGCATGACAAGAATGAAGCTATTCTCCAGCTGGAAAAGATGAAGGTTGAGTTCCTACGAGGGGCTTCTCATGAATTGAAAACACCTCTGGCTAGTTTGAAAATCCTAATCGAAAATATGAAAGAAAATATCGGCCGTTATAAGGATAGAGACCACTATCTGGGAGTTGCCTTGGGGATTGTGGATGACCTCAGCCACCACGTTCTCCAGATACTGTCTCTTTCTTCTGTTCAGGAATTGCGAGACGAGAAAGAAGAGGTCGACCTTCTTCAGATGACGCAAAGTCTGGTCAATGATTATGCTTTGCTCGCCAAGGAGAGAGAACTCCAGGTAGACATTAGCCTAACCCGTCAGCAGGCTTACATAAATCCTTCTGTGATGAAGTTGATCCTATCTAATCTCATCAGCAATGCCATCAAGCACTCCACTTCAGGTGGCCTGGTCCGCATCGGGGAGAGAGAAGGAGAACTCTTTATTGAGAATAGCTGTAGTTCTGAAGAACAAGAAAAATTGGCCCAGTCTTTTTCTGACAATGCTAGTCGCAAGGCCAAGGGTTCGGGAATGGGACTCTTTGTGGTCAAAAGTTTATTAGAACATGAGAAATTACCTTATCATTTTGAGATGCAAGATGATCGCTTGACTTTCTTCATACGTTATCCCAAAGTCACTTAGGACTAAGAAAAAGAAAGGGTTTACATTGATTGGATTGGAAGAAATTCAATCTAAAGTATGGGAAAAACTAGCTTTTTTTATCAAAAAGTGATAAAATGAACAATGTAAATGGGATGTCCCAAAAAATATATAGGAGGCCTGACAAATGGCAATCGTTTCAGCAGAAAAATTTGTCCAAGCAGCTCGTGACAACGGTTATGCAGTTGGTGGATTTAACACAAACAACCTTGAGTGGACTCAAGCTATCTTGCGTGCAGCAGAAGCTAAAAAAGCTCCAGTTTTGATCCAAACTTCAATGGGTGCTGCTAAATACATGGGTGGTTACAAAGTTGCTCGCAACTTGATCGCTAACCTTGTTGAGTCAATGGGTATCACTGTACCAGTAGCTATCCACCTTGACCACGGTCACTACGAAGATGCACTTGAGTGTATCGAAGTTGGTTACACTTCAATCATGTTTGACGGTTCACACCTTCCAGTTGAAGAAAACCTTAAATTGGCTAAAGACGTTGTTGAAAAAGCACACGCTAAAGGTATCTCAGTAGAAGCTGAAGTTGGTACTATCGGTGGTGAAGAAGACGGTATCATCGGTAAAGGTGAATTGGCTCCAATCGAAGACGCTAAAGCAATGGTTGCAACTGGTATTGACTTCTTGGCAGCTGGTATTGGTAACATCCACGGTCCATACCCAGCAAACTGGGAAGGTCTTGACCTTGACCACTTGCAAAAATTGACAGAAGCTCTTCCAGGCTTCCCAATCGTATTGCACGGTGGATCAGGTATTCCTGATGAGCAAATCCAAGCAGCTATCAAACTTGGTGTTGCTAAAGTTAACGTTAACACTGAATGCCAAATCGCATTCGCTAACGCAACTCGTAAATTTGCTCGTGACTACGAAGCAAACGAAGCAGAATACGACAAGAAGAAACTCTTCGACCCACGTAAATTCTTGGCTGACGGTGTAAAAGCTATCCAAGCATCAGTTGAAGAACGTATCGACGTATTCGGTTCAGAAGGTAAAGCATAATCTAGCTGAACAATACATACAGAACCTGCCCATTGGGTGGGTTTTTTTGTGTCTGGCTATAGAGCGAATATACTGTAGAAGAACCAATCTTAAGTTGCTAAAAGGTTCTATTTTTTGTACAATAATGCTATGAAAATACTGAAAAAATGGTTTCTTGGCATTCTTAGTTTCATTCTTTTGTTTTTACTCGCTACATTCATCTTTCACCGTATCAGTTTGGAAAAGGAAGAAGCCTCACTGATACCTATGGGGCAACAAGTTCTCGTCAATGGACATCAAATAAATGTTTACGTTGAAGGGGATGGTCCTGAGACTATAGTAGTTCTCTCAGGTGCTGGTATTGCTTCTCCAATATTGGATTTTAAAGAAGTATCGGAATCCTTATCGAAACAGTATAAGCTAGTTATCGTGGAGAGGGCGGGATATGGTTATAGTGATGATAGCAATCATTCAAGAGATGTGATGGAGGTTTTGTCTGAGACTCGCCAAGCTCTTTCCCAAGCAAATATCACAGGGCCGTTTATCATTCTGTCTCATTCCATGGCTAGTCTAGAGAGTTTGGCTTGGCAGGAGAAGTATCCTGATGAAGTGAAAGCCTTGATTGGTCTGGATTGGGCACTGCCGTCAAGTTATGAGAATTTAAAGGATAATCAGGCCTTGCTCACTGTGGCATATTGGAGTAGCAAGATTGGTTTATTACGCTATTTACCTGAGTCTTTTTATATAAAAAATCAAACTCTGACCGAAAATGAACGAAAACAATATAAACTTCTAGCTTATAAGCAGTTGATGTCACAAGCCATGCTTTATGAATCTCAAACGGTAAAGGAAAATGCTAAGAAAGTTCCCTCTAGCATCAATCCGAAAATTCCCACCTTATTACTGGTATCTAACGGCGAAGGCACCAGTTTTAGCCAATCAGAATGGCAACGTTATGCAGAGAGATTTGCAAGCGACCAGTCTAATGTTCAAGTCGTCTATATGGATGCGCCTCACGACCTCTATCATTATCAAAGCGATGCTATTGTTTCTCGCATTAAAGAATTTTTAGAGAATAATTGAGGGCTTAAAAATCCATTGAGACTGATGATAATAATTGAAAGGTAATGACTTATGAATAATTCTTATATTTTACTTAGACATGCTCATTCAAGATTTTCAAGTGATGATTTCAATAGAACTTTATCAGAAAAAGGATTCTCATCTCTTGACCAGTTAGATTTTTTGAATTCTTTTAATATTGATTATTATTTTTCTAGTCCTTATAAACGAGCATTTGAAACGATTAATAGCTCGCCAATTCAATTTGATAAAATAGTTCTTGATAATCGGTTACGAGAGCGAAAATTATCTTCAACCTTTATAAAAGATTCTGAGTTTGAAGACAGTATTAAATATTTATGGCAAAATCCTAGTGAATCTCTTTTAGAAGGGGAATCAAATCAAGACGCACTAGCTAGAGTACTAAATTTTTTAATGGAATTGGAAGAGAGATACTCAGAAAAAATGATTTTACTTAGTTCACACGGGAATTTGATAGGAATACTACTACATCACTTTGATTCCAGTTTTGATTATGAAAAATGGGAGCAGATGACCTTTCCAGATTGTTTTCTAATTGATAGAGATGGGATTGTGAAAAGAATTTTGAAAGATTAGTTCGTTGATTAAATAGTGAATCATATTGATCAAAATAGTTTGCTTTTTACAACTCGTAACCTGCCCATCGGGCAGGTCTTTTTGGTGTTTTAAGGAAACTATTAAACCAGAATTTTGGATTTAAAATAGCATTTTAAGAGTGAAATCTCTAATTTCATAATCTGTAGGCAAACGCTTGCATTCCGTTTTTTATTGGACTATAATAGGTTGGTATAAAGCCTTCTGTAAGAATAACAATTAGAAAGTTTAGAAAGTAAGGACTTAGAATATTTGTAGTCAAAAATACAATGTTGCTATTCCTTGCGATAGGGAGATAGATATGGCAATGATAGAAGTGGAACATCTTCAGAAAAATTTTGTGAAGACTGTTAAGGAACCAGGCTTGAAAGGGGCTTTGCGCTCCTTTATTCATCCTGAAAAGCAGACCTTTGAAGCGGTCAAGGATTTGACTTTTGAGGTACCCAAGGGCCAAATTCTAGGTTTTATCGGCGCAAATGGTGCTGGGAAGTCAACAACCATCAAAATGCTGACAGGGATTTTAAAACCGACATCTGGTTTTTGTCGGATTAACGGCAAGATTCCGCAGGACAATCGTCAGGATTATGTTAAAGATATTGGTGTGGTCTTTGGACAACGTACCCAGCTATGGTGGGATTTGGCTCTGCAAGAGACCTATACGGTCTTAAAAGAGATTTACGATGTGCCGGACTCGCTCTTTCATAAACGCATGGACTTTTTGAATGAAGTCTTGGATTTGAAGGACTTTATCAAAGACCCCGTGCGGACTCTTTCACTGGGGCAACGGATGCGGGCGGATATTGCGGCTTCCTTGCTCCACAATCCTAAAGTTCTCTTTTTAGATGAGCCGACCATTGGTTTGGACGTTTCGGTCAAGGACAACATTCGTCGGGCTATTACCCAGATCAATCAGGAGGAAGAAACAACTATCCTCTTGACCACTCACGACCTGAGCGACATTGAGCAACTCTGTGATCGAATTTTTATGATTGATAAGGGGCAAGAGATTTTTGATGGAACGGTTAGCCAGCTCAAGGAGACCTTTGGCAAGATGAAGACTCTTTCCTTTGAACTGCTACCAGGTCAAAGTCATCTCCTTTCTCACTATGAAGGCCTGCCTGATATGACCATTGATAGACAAGGAAATAGCCTCAATATTGAATTTGATAGTTCCCGCTACCAGTCAGCTGATATTATCAAGCAAACCCTGTCTGATTTTGAAATTCGCGATTTGAAGATGTTGGATACGGATATTGAGGATATTATCCGTCGCTTCTACCGAAAGGAGCTCTAAGATGGTCAAATTGTGGAGACGTTATAAACCCTTTATCAATGCAGGGATTCAGGAGTTGATTACCTATCGAGTCAACTTTCTACTTTATCGGATTGGGGATGTTATGGGAGCTTTTGTTGCTTTCTATCTCTGGAAGGCTGTCTTTGATTCCTCGCAAGAATCTTTGATTCAGGGCTTTAGTATGGCAGACATCACCCTATACATCATCATGAGCTTTGTGACTAATCTTTTGACTAGGTCGGACAGCTCCTTTATGATCGGGGAGGAGGTCAAGGATGGTTCCATTATCATGCGCTTGTTGCGACCAGTGCATTTTGCGGCCTCTTATCTCTTTACGGAGCTTGGTTCCAAGTGGTTGATTTTTATCTCTGTTGGACTGCCATTTTTAAGTGTCATTGTCTTGATGAAAATCTTATCAGGACAAGGAATTGTAGAATTGCTGGGCTTAACCATCCTTTATCTTTTTAGCTTAACTCTAGCCTACCTAATCAACTTTTTCTTTAATATCTGCTTTGGATTTTCAGCCTTTGTCTTTAAAAATCTATGGGGTTCCAATCTACTCAAGACTTCTATAGTGGCCTTTATGTCTGGAAGTCTGATTCCCTTGGCTTTCTTTCCAAAGATTGTTTCTGATATTTTGTCCTTCTTGCCTTTTTCATCTTTGATTTATACTCCAGTTATGATCATTGTTGGGAAATACGATGCCAGTCAGATTCTTCAAGCACTCTTGCTACAGTTCTTCTGGCTCATAGTGATGGTGGGCTTGTCTCAGTTGATATGGAAACGAGTCCAGTCCTTTATCACTATTCAAGGAGGTTAGTATGAAAAAATATCAACGCATGCATTTGATTTTTATCAGACAATACATCAAGCAAATCATGGAATACAAGGTCGATTTTGTGGTGGGCGTGTTAGGAGTTTTTCTGACTCAAGGCCTGAACCTCTTGTTTCTCAATGTGCTCTTTCAACACATTCCTTCCTTAGAAGGCTGGACTTTTCAAGAAATCGCCTTTATCTATGGATTTTCCTTAATTCCCAAGGGACTAGATCATCTCTTTTTTGACAATCTCTGGGCTCTGGGGCAACGTTTGGTGCGAAAAGGTGAGTTTGATAAGTATCTGACGCGTCCTATCAATCCTCTTTTTCACATCTTGGTTGAGACCTTTCAGATTGATGCCTTGGGCGAACTTTTGGTCGGAGGTATTTTGCTAGCGACAACGGTAACTAGTATTGCTTGGACTTTTCCCAAATTCCTGCTTTTCTTAGTCTGCATTCCTTTTGCGACCTTGATCTATACTTCCTTGAAAATCGCGACTGCCAGCATCGCTTTTTGGACCAAGCAGTCAGGTGCCATGATTTATATTTTCTATATGTTTAATGATTTTGCCAAGTACCCGATTTCCATTTACAATTCGCTCCTTCGTTGGTTGATTAGCTTTATCGTACCTTTCGCCTTTACAGCCTACTATCCTGCCAGCTATTTCTTGCAGGATAAAGACGGGCTCTTTAACATTGGTGGGTTGATTTTGATTTCCCTTGTTTTCTTTGTTATTTCTTTAAAACTCTGGGACAGGGGCTTGGACGCATACGAAAGTGCGGGTTCGTAAGATATAAAATAGGATGAGATTTAAACATTAAATATGTTACAAACAACCGTTGAAAATTATAGCGGTTGTTTTTGCATGTTTATTAAGGCATATATTCTATCCATACCCCTTTTTGCGATTTTGGTAATTATTCCAGTTGATTGCTACTATTTTTGATGGGAGGAATGAGTTTATATTGTACCCAGTTAACTATAATATTTATTGACTAACCTATTTGTTAACATGGATTAAAAAAAAAATTAACCTGGGTTAATTTTTCTTGACTTAAATTTTTTTAATTGATATACTATTTTTCAGAGAGCTAACAATTATATATAAATGTACTACTCTATCCCACTAGATAATACGTCATAAAACTTTTTATAACAAAGGCTAGCAAAGTTAAAGTTTTCTATCTATTGGGTTTAAAATAAAAAATGAAGGAATTATAATGAAAAAAAGTACGGTATTGTCATTAACTACTGCTGCAGTTATTTTAGCAGCATATGCCCCCAATGAGGTAATTTTAGCAGATGCACCTAGTTCTGAAGATGCTTTAAGAATTTCTGATAAAGAAAAAGTAGTAGCAGATGCACCTAGTTCTGAAGATGCTTTAAAAATTTCTGGTAAAGAAAAAGTAGTAGCAGATAAAGAAACAGAAAACAATGAACAATCTGAAGATATTCATAATGTTATAGAAACTTCAAAGGATATTGAGGAGAAGAAGACAACAGTTATTGAGGAAAAAGAGGTTGTTAGTAGAAAGTCTGAGATAGACAAAAAAACTAGTAACGAAGGAGCAAGTATCAAAGAAGACTCCAAGCAACCCAAAGGAGATGATGCGGACTCATTTGTAAATAAAGATACAGAAAATCCGAAAAAAGAAGATAAACTTGTCTATATTGCTGAATTTAAAGATAAAGAATCTGGAGAAAAAGCAATCAAGGAACTATCCAATCTTAAGGATACAAAAGTTTTATATACCTATAATACGATTTTTAATGGCGCTGCCATTGAAACAACTCCAGATAATTTGGACAAAATTAAACAAATAGAAGGTGTTTCGTCGGTTGAACGATCACAAAAAGTCCAACCAATGATGAATCATGCCAGAAAGGAAATTGGAGTTGAGGAAGCTATTGATTACCTAAAGTCTATTAATGCTCCATTTGGGAAAAATTTTGATGGTAGAGGTATGGTTATTTCAAATATCGATACTGGAACAGATTATAGGCATAAGGCTATGAGAATCGATGATGATGCCAAAGACTCGATGAAATTTAAAAAAGATGACTTAAAAGGCACTGATAAAAATTATTGGTTGAGTGATAAAATCCCTCATGCGTTCAATTATTATAATGGTGGTAAAATCACTGTAGAAAAATATGATGATGGAAGGGATTATTTTGACCCACATGGGATGCATATTGCAGGGATTCTTGCTGGAAATGATACTGAAAAAGACATCAAGAACTTTAATGGCATAGATGGAATTGCGCCTAATGCACAAATTTTCTCTTATAAAATGTACTCTGACGCAGGATCTGGGTTCGCGGGTGATGAAACAATGTTTCATGCTATTGAAGATTCGATCAAACACAATGTCGATGTTGTTTCGGTATCATCTGGCTTTACGGGAACAGGTCTTGTAGGCGAGAAATATTGGGAGGCTATTAGAGCATTAAGAAAAGCTGGAATCCCAATGGTTGTTGCTACAGGTAATTTTGCGACTTCTGCTTCAAGTTCTTCTTGGGATTTAGTAGCCAATAATAATCTGAAAATGACAGATACTGGAAATGTAACACGAACTGCCGCACATGAAGATGCGATAGCGGTCGCTTCTGCTAAAAATCAAACCATTGAGTTTGATAAGGTTAACATTGGAGGACAAAGTTTTAAATACAGAAATATAGGAGCTTTTTTCGATAAAAATAAAATCCTAACAAATGAGGATGGGTCAAAAACTCCAAATAAATTAAAATTTGTATATATAGGCAAAGGTCAAGACAAAGATTTGATAGGCTTGGATCTTAAGGGCAAAATTGCAGTAATGGATAGAATTTATACCAAGGATTTAAAAGATGCTTTTAAAAGAGCAACGGATAAAGGCGCACGTGCCATTATGGTTGTAAATACTGTAAATTACTACAATAGAGATAATTGGACAGACCTTCCAGCTATGGGATATGAAGCGGATGAAGGGACTACTAGTCAAGTATTTTCAATTTCAGGAGATGATGGTGTAAAATTATGGAACATGATTAACCCTGATAAAAAAACTGAAGTCAAAAGAAATAATAAGGAAGATTTTAAAGATAACTTAGAACAATACTATCCAATTGATATGGAAAGCTATAATTCTAATAAACCGAATGTAGGTGATGAAAAAGAAATTGACTTTAAATTTGCAGCTGACACAGACAAAGAACTTTATAAAGAAGATATTATAGTCCCAGCAGGGTCTACATCTTGGGGGCCAAGAACAGACTTGCTTTTAAAACCGGATGTTTCAGCACCTGGTAAAAATATTAAATCCACTCTAAATGTTATCAATGGTAAATCCACTTATGGTTATATGTCAGGAACTAGTATGGCAACTCCAATCGTAGCAGCTTCTACTGTTTTGATTCGACCAAAATTAAAGGAATTGCTTGAAAGACCTGTCTTGAAAAATCTTAAGGGAGATGACAAAATAGACCTTACAAGTCTTACAAAAATAGCCTTACAAAATACTGCAAGACCGATGATGGATGCAACCTCTTGGAAAGAAAAGAGTCAATACTTTGCATCACCTAGACAACAGGGAGCAGGTCTAATTAATGTTGCCAACGCTTTGAGAAATGAAGTTGTAGCAACTTTCAAAAATACAGATTCTAAAGGTTTGGTAAATTCATATGGTTCCATTTCTCTTAAAGAAATAAAAGGTGATAAAAAATACTTTACAATTAAGCTTCACAATACCTCAAACAGACCTTTAACCTTTAAAGTTTCTGCATCAACTGTAACTACAGATGCTCTAACTGATAGGCTAAAACTCGATGAAACATATAAAGATGAAAAATCTCCGGACGGGAAGCAAATTGTTCCAGAAATTCACCCAGAAAAAGTCAAAGGAGCAAATATCACATTTGAGCATGATACTTTCACTATAGGTCCAAATTCCAGCTTTGATTTAAATGCGGTTATAAATGTTGGAGAAGCTAAAAACAAAAATAAATTTGTAGAATCATTTATTCATTTTGAGTCAGTGGAAGAAATGGAAGCTCTAAACTCCAACGGTAAGAAAAGAAACTTCCAACCTTCTTTGTCGATGCCTCTAATGGGATTTGCTGGGAATTGGAACCACGAACCAATCCTTGATAAATGGGCCTGGGAAGAAGGATCAAAATCAAAAGCAATGGAAGGTTATGATGATGATGGTAAACCAAAAATTCCAGGTACCTTAAATAAGGGGATTGGTGGAGAACATGGTATAGATAAATTTAATCCAGCAGGAGTTATCCAAAATAGAAAAGATAAAAATACAACATCCCTAGATCAAAATCCAGAATTATTTGCTTTCAATAACGAAGGAATCAACGCACCTTCATCAAGTGGCTCTAATATTGCTAAAATCTATCCTTTAGATTCAAATGGAAATCCTCAAGATGCTCAACTTGAGAGAGGATTAACGCCTTCTCCACTTGTATTAAGAAGTGCAGAAGAAGGGGTGATTTCAATAGTAAATACAAATAAAGAAGGAGAAAATCAAAAAGACTTAAAAGTCATTTCGAGAGAACACTTTATTAAAGGAATTTTAAACTCTAAAAGAAATGATGCAAAGGGCATTAAATCTTCTAAGCTAAAAGTTTGGGGTGACTTGAAATGGGATGGACTCATTTATAACCCTAGAGGTAGAGAAGAAAATGCCCCAGAAAGTAATGACAAAAAAGATCCTGCTACTAAGATACGAGGACAATTTGAACCGATTGCGGAAGGCCAATATTTCTATAAATTTAAATATAGATTAACCAAGGATTACCCATGGCAGGTTTCCTATATTCCTGTAAAAATTGATAACACCCCTCCAAAGATTGTTTCAATTGATTTTTCAAACCCTGGAAAAATTAAGTTAATTACAAAGGATACTTATCACAAGGTCAAAGAGCAATATAAGAATGAAACGCTATTTGCGAGAGATCAAAAAGAACATCCTGAAAAATTTGACGAGATTGCCAACGAAGTTTGGTATGCTGGGGCCGCTCTTGTTAATGAAGATGGAGAGGTTGAGAAAAATCTTGAAGTCACTTATGCAGGTGAGGGTCAAGGACGAAATAGAAAACTTGACAAAGACGGAAATACCATTTATGAAATTAAAGGTGCAGGAGATTTAAGAGGAAAAATCATTGAAGTGATTGCATTAGACGGTTCTAGCAATTTCACAAAGATTCATAGAATTAAATTTGCTGATCATGCTGATAAAAATGGGATGATTTCCTATTATCTAGTAGATCCTGATCAAGATTCATCTAAATACCAAAAGCTTGGCGAGATTTCCGAATCTAAATTTAAAAATTTAGAAAATAGAAAAGAGGATAGTCTTAAAAAAGATACAACTGAAGTAGAACATCATCAAGAAAATGAAGAGGCTACCGAAGAAAAATCTAGCTTGACTATTCATAAAACAATTTCAACAATTAGAGACTTTGAAAGCAAAGATTTAAAGAAACTCATTAAAAAGAAATTTAGAGAAGTTGATGACTTTACAAGTGAAACTGGTAAGAGAATAGAGGAATACGATTATAAATACGATGATAAGGGAAATATCATTGCTTATGACGATGGTAGTGCCTTAGAATATGAAACTGAAAAACTTGATGAAATCAAATCAAAAATTTATGGCATTCTAAACCCATCTAAAGATGGACACTTTGAAATTCTTGGAAAGATCAGTAATGTTTCTAAAAATGCCAAGGTATACTATGGAAATAACTATAAATCGATAGAAATCAAAACGACCAAGTATGATTCCCATTCAAAAACGATGACATTTGATTTATACGCTAATATTAATGATATTGTGGATGGATTAGCTTTTGCAGGAGATATGAGGTTTTTTGTCAAAGATGATGGTCAGATAAAAGCTGAAACTAAAATTAGAATGCCTGAAAAAAATAAGGAAACTAAAGCAGAATATCCGTATGCATCAAGTTATGGGAATGTAATAGAATTAGGAGAAGGAGATCTTTCAAAAAATAAACCAAATAATTTAACGGACATGGAATCTGGTAAAATCTATTCTGATTCAGAAAAACAACAATATCTATTAAAGGATAACATCATTCTGAGAAAAGGCTATGCACTAAAAGTGACTACCTATAATCCTGGAAAAACGGATATGTTAGAAGGGAATGGAGTCTATAACAAGGAAGATATAGCAAAAATCCAAAAGGCCAATCCTAATCTAAGAGTTTTATCAGAAACAACAATTTATGCTGATAGTAGAAATGTTGAAGATGGAAGAAGTACTCAATCAGTATTAATGTCGGCTTTGGACGGCTTTAACATTGTAAGGTATCAAGTGTTTACATTTAAAATGAATGATAAAGGGGAGGCAATCGATAACGATGGAAATCTTGTGACAGATCCTTCTAAACTTGTATTATTTGGTAAGGATGGTAAAGAGTACACAGGAGAGGATAAGTCCAATGTAGAAGCTATAAAAGAAGATGGCTCTACGTTATTTATTGATGCAAAACCAGTAAATCTTTCAATGGACAAGAACTACTTTAATCCATCTAAAACTAATAAAATTTATGTACGAAATCCAGAATTTTATTTAAGAGGTAAGATTTCTGATAAGGGTGGTTTTAACTGGGAGTTGAGAGTTAATGAATCGGTTGTAGATAATTATTTAATCTACGGAGATTTACACATTGATAACACTAGAGATTTTAACATTAAGCTTAATGTTAAAGACGGTGACATCATGGACTGGGGGATGAAAGACTATAAAGCAAACGGATTCCCAGATAAGGTAACAGATATGGATGGAAATGTTTATCTTCAAACTGGCTATAGCGATTTGAATGCGAAAGCGGTTGGAGTACATTATCAATTTTTATATGATAATGTCAAACCAGAAGTAAACATTGATCCTAAGGGAAATACTAGTATCGAATATGCTAACGGAAAATCTGTAGTCTTTAACATCAATGATAAAAGAAATAACGGATTCGATGGTGAGATTCAAGAACAACATATTTATGTAAATGGAAAAGAATATAAATCATTTGATGATATTAAACAACTAACAGATAAGACACTAAACATTAAGATTGTTGTAAAAGATTTTGCAAGAAATACAACCGTAAAAGAATTCATTTTAAATAAAGACACGGGAGAGGTAAGTGAATTAAAACCTCATAGGGTAACTGTGACCATTCAAAATGGAAAAGAAATGAGTTCAACGATAGTGTCGGAAGAAGATTTTATGTTACCTGTCTATAAGGGTGAATTAGAAAAAGGATACCAATTTGATGGTTGGGAAATTTCTGGTTTCGAAGGGAAAAAAGACGCCGGCTATGTTCTTAATCTATCAAAAGATACCTTTATAAAACCTGTATTCAAGAAAATAGAGGAGAAAAAGGAGGAGGAAAATAAACCTACTTTTGATGTATCCAAAAAGAAAGAAAAAACACAATCTGATTCAACTAATGATGTCAACAGCATTGTTTCTGATGAAAATGATAAAAACTTTGAAATTGACAAGAACGTTTATCTAAATGAACAAGGAAACGTAACTAATAAAAATACCAACATCAATAGTAAATCAACTAGTAACAATCCTAATGAGTTGCCAAAAACCGGAACAGCAAGCGGAGCCCAGACACTATTAACTGCCGGAATCATGTTTATAGTAGGAGCTTTTCTTGGAATGAAGAGAAAAAATAAAGATTAAGACAAAAGCTATAGAAAAAATGGTTTATGTACTGAGATTAGATAGTGAGGTGATGACATAGTTTTGTGAAAGTATTGATTTATAAATATATTATTTAGATTTCTATGAAAATGGGAGATTTAAAAGAGATATATGTAAAAGCCTTGTCTCAGGACAGGCTTTTTCTAATGGAGATGGGTTCTGTTTAACGTCTGTGTCTCCTGCTTATAAATAAAAACTAAAATTTATATTTTTGTGGTATAATATATATTAACAAGTACTTGTTTTCGTTCCGTTTTAGAGGACTATAGGCTGTTAATCATTTTAGAATTTTTTGCATAGATTTTCTAAAAATTATAAAAATCCATGGATAATAACGGATGAAGTCTCGTAAGCTTGGCTGAATAGAAATCAAAAAGGAGAAAATTATGAATAAGAAAGAATGGGTAAAACAATTTGAGGAGGTCAATGGCCGCAAGCCGACTGCATCAGAATTAGCAGAGGCGCAGTCAACTAAAAAGTTTGCGAGAGGAACTAGAAACATTAAAATCTATATTGGGTTAGTCCTCGGTATTTTGGTTGCTATAATCCTAGTAAGTGTTTTCTCGCATTCTTTGATTGGAAAGAAAGAGTCAAATCAAGCATCGTCTGCTGTTTCAACTACAGAGTCAACAAGTCAATCGTCTACAAGCCAAGGAAAAACAGATGAGGCTGATAAGGATAAACAAGAGGAAATTCAGAAACTCAAGGATCAACTGACTGCTTTAGATACCAAAATTACTGAAGCAGAAGCACTTGTTAGCAAGTTAAAGAAAGAAACTACCGTTCCAAAACTAGATATTGAAGCAATCAAGAACAATGATTTGTCTAGTTTAGAAGGCACTTGGCGTAGTCAATCTGGTAATGAATACATTATTAAGAATTCTGGAGAAGTAGATGCGACTTGGTTTACAAATGATCAAAAGTACGAATCTGTAGTTGGATTAAAGGTATCAAAAGGTCAAGATAGTCGTAACCCTGAGACAGCTTCTATCAGTGCGTGGGTAAAAGATTCTGTTGCTGGAGGATTTGTAGTAGTTGCTGTTCCAAGTGGAGTTGTTATGCAACCTGCTGATGATGGAAAGATTACGGATAAAAGCAATCATGCTGAAGAAAGACTACTTTCGGGCCAAGATTATGGATCGATGTTAATGAAACCAGAAGATGTTTACTATCGTGTGAAACCAGATACCAGTAAACTTGAGGAAGCAGAAAAGAACTTAGCTCAACTACAAGCAGATCGAGAAGCAATCAAATCTTCTCTAGAGTCAAAGGAAAAGAAAAACTAGATGGTATTTGTTCAAAAATACTGTTACAATCGGCAAAATCAAGAAGTCCATTAGGGCTTTTTTTCTTTTATCACTACTATTCAACCACATAGACAGAGATATTGACCAGATAGGCAAAAGGTCTTGTTCTTGAAAAATTCCTCTGCTATAATGATTCATGTAAGGGCGTGAGAGGTCAGTATCAGACAACTCAAGAACCAAAAAAGAAAATGGAGACAAAAAAATGAAAAAATTATTAGGACTTGTATTTTTAGTAGCAGCAGCGCTAGTATTGTATTTTGGATCTGTTGGCTGGCCAAGTTTGGATGTCAATCTCTGGTCACTGATTCCAGTTGGCTTGTTCCTCTATTTCACTCTAGAAAATCTTTTGAAAAAAGACTATAAGGCTAGTCTGATGTGCTTGATTATTGCCTTTATCATTGCAAATGCTATTTTTGATCTCTTGCCAATTTCAAGTGGTTTGGTGATTGGTGCCGGTGTGTTAGCTTGTGTAGGAATTGGCTACCTCTTTCCTGATAAAGATAAAAAAGAAGACAAATAGAAAAGTCTCGAGAAACCTCGAGACTTTATTTTTATTTACCAGCGTAATATTTTTGAATCCCTTTTACGATGCCTGCGACCAGTTTATCTTGGTAGCGACTATCTCTGATTTGTTGGCTTTCAGTGAAATTATCCATATAACCAAGTTCAAGGAGGACGGCTGGTTTGGCTGTTTCGCGTAGTACGGCAAAACTTCTTTCTAACTGACCAGCATCCTTAGCCCCTGTTTCGGCTAAGAGAGAGGAGTGGATAGCAGCAGCGAGGCGCTTACTTTCACTAATGCGATCAGGATGGTTGTGCCAGTATTGATTAATCTTACTTGGATAATCAGGTTCATCGCTATAGGAGTAGGTTTGAATACCGCTCGCTTTTGAATATGCGTTTCCAGTTGCATTGAAGTGGATACTGATAAAAATGTCAGAGTTGGTTTTGTTGACCATACGGGAACGTTCTGTAATGAAATCTACATCAATATCACTATCACGTGAGGTGAGAACCTTGTAGCCTAGTTCTTCTAACTTGGTGCGAAGTTTACGGTAGATTTGCATATTGAGATCTTTTTCAGCTACATTGTAGTAAAAGGCGCCAGAATCTCGACCACCGTGTCCGGGATCGAGGAAGATGGTGTTACTGTATTGGCCTTTTACAAATCCACCCTCAGTTGAAACTTCAGAAATCCATTTCCCATCTTTTTGGAAGAGATGGTCTTTTCCAGAAATCTTGTGAATTCCTGTAACATAGCGACCATTTTCATCCAAATAGTAACGCCCTTTGTCTTGACTATCATCGATCCACTCGTTTTTGGCCATATAGCCACCAGACTTGAGATAATAAGCTCCAATCCACTCCTGATTTGCATAATGCCCATTCGCTTTTAGATAGAACCAGCTCTTATAAGTCTTGTCGAAGATCCATTCTTTTTCAGCCATGGCCCCACTGGTCTTGAGGTAGTAGCTTCCTTGCCATTTATCTGCTAGCATTCCCCCATCATGAGTAAAAGAGTACCAAGAGCCCTGGATTTTTTGCCACTTGTCTTGGACGTATCTGCCTGAATCGCTAGCATAGAACCAAGTATCCTTGATTTTGACCCAGTTGTTTTCTGCCATAGCTCCACTCTTCTTAAAGAGGTAGCCCTTGAAGGTTGTTTCGCTCAACATCCTTCCTTCTTTGTCAAAATAGTACCAAGTACCCTTGATTTTCTCCCATTTGTCTTGAGAGATTTTTCCTGACGGCAGAACGTAGTACCAAACGTGATTGACCTCTTGCCAACCTTGAGATACCATGGCTCCACTTTGACCTAAGAAATAGCCATCAATGCTTGTATTGCTGAGCATGATTCCAGTTTGGTCAAAATAGTACCAAGCACCATTGATTTTTTTCCAAGCATTTTGAGTTAATCGTCCAGAAGGAGCAGCGTAATACCATTGATTCTCCAATTTGGTCCAGCTATTTTCCACCATAGCACCCTCTTGGTCAAAGGCATAACCTTTATAGATAGTGGACTGGAGACGGTCACCATTTTGGTCGAAGTAGTACCATTTGCCTTGAATTTTTTTCCAGTTCACTGCAGGTTGGTCATCTTGGTAGAAGCGCCAGTGGTAGTTTTCTTGGTACCAGCCCTCTTTTTTGGGTTTGGCTTCTTGCGCATCTACTTTTGGAAGAACTTCGGGTTCTGTATTCTCCTTAACAATAGCATCTTTTTGATCATCTTTGGATTGCTTTTCTTTAACAGCAGAAGGAGTTTGTGATTGGTTTTCTTCTGCAGAGACGGGAGCTAATATAGATCCTGCTATTGACAGAATCAGAGCACTGGCAAGTAGTAACTTTTTCACTTTCTATTTCCTAACTTTTTCTCTTTCCCTTTTAATCTTTATTTTTTATCAATTATCGAATTGAACTTCTTCTAGTAGATACTCGATAAAGCGTTCGCCCATCTTAGACAGGCTGGTTTTTTCATGCTGGATATAGACTAGTTCAATCGGGTCGTCAATGTCCAGTGGAATGGAAACGATATTGTCTCCGTTAAGGTTGCTGTTCAAAATCCCTGTTGCAATCGTGTAACCATCCAAACCAATCAAGAGATTAAAGAGGGTGGCACGGTCGCTGACTACGATAGATTTTTTGTGGTATTCCTGAGAGAGAATCTCTTCAGAGAAGTAGAAGGAGTTGTGAGTCCCTTGGTCATAGCTGAGGTAAGGGAAGTTCTCCAAGTCTTCTAGTTTAACCTTATCTTTCTTTGCCAGAGGATTGGTCTTGCTGACGAAGATATGGGGCTGGGCTGTAAAAAGATGGTGGGCCAAGAGGTGGTTGTCATCCAGCATTTTCGTTAAAACATCACGGTTATAACTATTCAAAAAGAGGACACCGACCTCACTACGGAAGTTCTTGACATCGTCGATAATCTCCCAAGTCCGAGTTTCACGAAGGAAGAGCTCGTATTTTTCCATATCACTTTTCTTGAGTAGGGATACAAAGGCATTGACCACAAAGGCATAGTGTTGAGACGAAACGCTAAAGAGTTCGCGGTGGGCGACAGGATTTTTATAGCGTTCCTCCAGAAGCTGGGTTTGCTCAACGACCTGACGGGCATAGGAGAGAAACTCCATCCCATCACGGGTTAAGGTAATGCCCTTGGGATTGCGGATAAAGATTTCAATGCCCATTTCATTTTCCAAGTCTCGAACGGCATTGGAGAGACTAGGTTGGGTGATAAAGAGTTGCTTAGCTGCTTCATTCATAGAGCCAGTTTCGACGATTTTGATAATATAGTGTAATTGTTGAATTCTCATGCTTTTATTGTACCATACTTGCGGAAGAATGGGCAATGAAGACGAAGAAAATAGGGGGAAGAGCCGGTCCAGTATTGAAAAAAAGTCTAAAATCTGTTAGAATGAAAGCTATGAAAACATTCTATGATGTGCAGCAATTTCTCAAACAGTTTGGCATTATTGTCTATGTGGGGAAGCGCTTGTATGATATTGAACTGATGAAGCTCGAACTCTCTCGGATCTATGATGCAGGTCTGATGGACAAGCTAGACTATCTAGAGGCAGAAGCTGTTCTTCGTAGAGAGCACAAGATAGAATTAGACTACATAGAGAAAAATGGAGATAAGAACTTATGACAATTTGGATTTTGTGGGGAATCGTACTAGCGATGGCGGCATGGATGGGGTATAACTACCTTCGTATTCGTCGTGCGGCTAAGATTGTAGACAATGCAGAGTTTGAAGCCTTGATTCGGAAAGGGCAATTGATTGATGTCCGTGATGCAGCAGAATTTCACAGAAAACATATCCTCGGAGCTCGCAATATTCCTTCAAATCAGTTGAAGTCAAGCCTTGCAGCTCTTCGCAAGGATAAACCTGTCCTTCTCTACGAAAACCAACGCGGACAACGAGTGACCAATGCAGCCCTCTATCTGAAAAAGCAAGGTTTTTCTGAGATTTATATCCTTTCTTATGGATTGGATTCTTGGATTGGAAAGGTCAAGACGAGCTAACATTCTGTTAAAAACTGTTTAATGATAGATAAATCTTGCGTTTTATGGTATCATCATTTATATTAAATTTAAGGAGATTTTGTAATATGAATTCACAACAAAAGAAAAAACCTTCACTTATTTTAGGTATCTTATCTATCGTCCTTGGTTTGCTTTCTCCAATAGTGGGTCTGATTTTGGGGATCATAGGATTGGTCTTGGCTTTTTCATACCAAAAAGAATCTGGACTGGACTATAAAACAGAAAAAATTCTCAATATCGTAGGACTTGTAGTTTCTGTTCTTAACTGGATTCTAGCAATCGCAATAGTTTTTAGATAAGTAAAAACAAAAAAAGCTTTAAACATAAAGCTTTTTTCTTTTATCCACTTTTCTCTAAGTAGTTTTTAATGATTTCCGATTCCTCTGGATTCAAGGGACGGTATTGCCCTTCTGCTAGTTCTGGGTCTAATGTAAAGTCACCGAATTGGATTCGTTTTAGGGCAGTCACCTTGACACCAACTGATAGAAACATCTTCTTGACTTGATGAAATTTGCCCTCAGAGATAGTGATGGAGGCCCGGCTCTCTGTTGGGCTTGCGGACAGAATTTCAAGCTGAGCAGGTTTACAAGTGGTCCCATCTAAAAAGACAATTCCATCCTTGAACTTTTGGATATGGTCTGACGTGAGCGGTCCGTTTACTACCACTTGATAGGATTTATCGACATGGTACTGGGGATGAAGGAGTTGGAAGCCAAGAGGTCCATTGTCTGTCAAAAGCAGCAGTCCCGTGGTATCGCGGTCTAATCTGCCGACAGCATAGAGCTGGTCAGACTGGATGTCAGGTGGGAGTAGGTCCATGACGGTTGGCAGTTTCTTATCCTTGCTAGCTGTAACGACTCCGTTTGGCTTATGAAGCATGAGATAGTTGTGCTCGTATCCTTGAATCTGCCGTCCTTGAAAGACTAGTTTTTGCAATCCTGTATCAACATTTTGGGCGAGGGAGCGAGCTGGATAATCATCCACTAGGATTTCTTTTTTTAACAGAGCCTGTTTCATAGCCTTGCGACTGACCATTTCTTGGGCTAATAATCTATCTAAACGCATACCAGCTTATCATATCATAAGTCTCTGACTTTGAAAAGAGTTGCCTTGACTAGAAAAGCAGAGTGAAAACATTTACACTTAGCTGAACTGTGATTTTTGAATGAGACTGTGGTATAATTGTTCAGTTAGAAATAAAAATTTAAATATTAGAGGAAATCATGACAAAATTAAGAGAAGATATCCGTAACATTGCGATTATCGCCCACGTTGACCACGGGAAAACAACCCTCGTTGACGAATTGTTGAAACAATCAGAAACGCTTGATGCACGTACTGAATTGGCAGAGCGCGCTATGGACTCAAACGATATCGAAAAAGAGCGTGGAATTACAATTCTTGCCAAAAATACTGCTGTAGCATACAATGGCACACGCATCAACATCATGGACACACCAGGACACGCGGACTTCGGTGGAGAAGTTGAGCGTATCATGAAAATGGTTGATGGTGTCGTTTTGGTCGTAGATGCCTACGAAGGAACCATGCCACAGACTCGTTTCGTATTGAAAAAAGCCTTGGAACAAGACCTAGTTCCAATTGTGGTTGTTAATAAAATCGATAAGCCATCAGCTCGTCCAGCAGAAGTAGTGGACGAAGTCTTGGAACTTTTCATCGAGCTTGGTGCAGATGACGACCAGCTTGACTTCCCAGTGGTGTATGCTTCAGCTATCAACGGGACATCTTCATTGTCAGATGATCCAGCTGACCAAGAAGCTACGATGGCGCCAATCTTTGACACCATTATCGATCATATCCCAGCTCCAGTAGACAACTCAGATGAGCCTTTGCAGTTCCAAGTGTCACTTTTGGACTACAATGACTTCGTAGGTCGTATCGGTATCGGTCGTGTCTTCCGTGGTAGTGTGAAAGTTGGGGACCAAGTTACCCTTTCTAAACTAGATGGTACAACGAAGAACTTCCGTGTTACAAAACTCTTTGGTTTCTTTGGTTTGGAACGTCGTGAAATCCAAGAAGCAAAAGCAGGTGACTTGATTGCCGTTTCAGGTATGGAAGATATCTTTGTTGGTGAGACGATTACACCGACAGATGCAGTTGAGCCTCTTCCAATCCTACACATCGATGAGCCAACTCTTCAAATGACCTTCTTGGTCAACAACTCACCATTTGCTGGTAAAGAAGGTAAATGGGTGACTTCTCGTAAGGTGGAAGAACGCTTGCAAGCAGAATTGCAAACAGACGTTTCCCTTCGTGTTGACCCAACGGACTCACCAGATAAATGGACTGTTTCAGGACGTGGAGAATTGCACTTGTCAATCCTGATCGAAACCATGCGTCGTGAGGGTTATGAGCTTCAAGTATCTCGTCCAGAAGTTATCGTAAAAGAAATCGACGGTGTTAAATGTGAGCCATTTGAACGTGTTCAAATCGATACTCCAGAAGAATACCAAGGTTCTGTTATCCAAAGCCTTTCTGAACGTAAGGGTGAAATGTTGGATATGATTTCAACCGGTAATGGTCAAACTCGTTTGGTCTTCCTTGTTCCAGCGCGTGGTTTGATTGGATACTCAACTGAGTTCTTGTCAATGACTCGTGGTTACGGTATCATGAACCATACCTTTGACCAATACTTGCCATTGATTCCAGGTGAAATTGGGGGACGTCATCGTGGTGCCCTTGTTTCCATCGATGCTGGTAAGGCAACAACCTATTCAATCATGTCTATCGAAGAACGTGGAACCATCTTTGTCAACCCAGGTACTGAGGTTTACGAAGGAATGATCATCGGTGAAAACTCTCGTGAGAACGACTTGACAGTTAACATCACTAAGGCCAAACAAATGACCAACGTTCGTTCTGCAACCAAGGACCAAACAGCTGTTATCAAGACACCACGTATCTTGACACTTGAAGAGTCTCTTGAGTTCTTGAATGACGATGAGTACATGGAAGTAACGCCTGAGTCTATCCGTTTGCGTAAACAAATCCTTAACAAGGCAGAGCGTGAGAAAGCCAACAAGAAGAAAAAATCAGCTGAATAAGAGCTAGAAAGAGATAAAGATGATCTATTTAATCATAGGGATACTCTTATTACTACTCTATGTATTTGCGACACCTCAAAGTATTAAAGGAACAGTCAACATCGTTATCTTGGTCTTTGTAGTTGTTGCACTCTTGATTTTGCTGATGTTGTCCATCTTGCAAATATTCCAATTACCGACAGAATTCTTTGTCACAATAGCCATGCTTGCCCTTGCCTACTTTAGCTTGAGAGATATTACACTCATGCCAGTAAAAAAGGGTAAAAGAAGATAAAAGAAAGAGAGCTACGGCTCTCTTTTTTAGACTTAGACAGATAAAATTGTTAAAATATTTTTGTAAAATTTATTGACAAACTATGATAAAAATGATACCATAAACACAAAAGAAAACGTTTTCAAAAATTAGGGTAGGAGGAGGTTTTAATTATCGTCTTGTCACTCTGGGTGTGCTTGAATCGAAAGGAAAAATAAAATGAAAACGAAAAAACATAGATTACTCGCTCTAGCTCTTATTTCAAGCTTTACATTAATGGGAGCCGTATCAGCTGCTGTACAATATCCAGATGGAGGAGTATGGACATACGGAGAAGGTTCAGGAGGTGGTTGGGCTTTTTCAAATTACTATCATGGTAAAAAATATCATTATTCTTCTCTTGTAAGTAGATGGAATAGTCATTCAGATAAAGGAGAAGCAGTTGCAGGAAAAACCTCCTACGCATGGATCTGGACTGAATTTGGGGAACAAGTATCATTTTTCTATGACTATGACGACTAATATTTAGTTTTCTTAGATAATTCCCTTTGTAAGAAATTATAAGGGGAATTTTGTTTATAAGGAGTCTACTATGAAGAAACTATTCATATTATTATCAACTTTTTTTCTCAGCTTCTTCCTTGCTTGGATTATTGTCTTACGTGCGCCACAATATTTATATGCAAGCTATGATTCCGTCTCCTTACTTCGAGTCAAAAAAGATACTCAGGAACCGACGCGTGAGGTATTTGAACAGGAATTGGAGAATTTTGCAAACTCAGAACAGAGTTTAATAGCTAGAAGAATCGTAGAGCCGAGTAAGGATGGGACGACTCACTTTACTTATGCAACTTATGGTCAGGGAACTTTACCAAAAGAATTCCAAGAAGCTAGTCAAGAAAGTCGTGAACGGAGTGATCCACTAAATAGTTATCTCCTTTTGTCAGGCTCCTTGACGAAAGAAAAGCTTGCCGATAAATTAGGAGATTTGGGTTATAAAGCAATTCCTGACCGAAAGACACCGCCCTATACTCTTGCTTTTCGAATGTTACTAATTCCCCTTATTTTAATTAGTTTAGCAATATTTGGCTTATCTTTCTTTGCTTTAGTGATTATCACTCGTATTAAGGAAATGAGAGCTGCAGGTATAAAACTCTTTTCTGGTCAGACTCTCTTATCCATCATGGGGCATTCTTTATCGACTGATATCAAGTGGCTCCTTCTATCAGCACTCCTTTCCTTCCTAGGTGGGGGAGTCGTTCTTTTTAGTCAAGGTTTGTTTTATCCTATCTTGTTAGCCACCTATGGTTTTGGGATTAGTTTCTATCTGTTGTTTTTATTAGCGATTTCAATTTTACTAATGCTCCTTTATCTAATGAGTTTGAGTTACAAAGCATTAGTTCCTGTTATCAAGGGCAGATTACCACTTAAACGCTTGATGGCTTTAACCCTATTGTGTCAGTTAGTAGCTGTTTTTACAGTAGGCTACGCTGTTAAGACAGGCTTGACTTCTTACCAGCGTTTACAGGAACTCCAACTATCCAAGCAAGCGTGGGAAGATCGAGCAGATTATTACCAGATTTCCTTTGGGCTCGGTGATAGAGTAGAAAATGCGGAAAATCAGAGCAAGTGGTATGCCTTTGCCAAGGAAGCAATCGAAGAAGAACAAGCCCTTTATGTAAAGGATAATCTGTTCCATTTTGCCAATCCACAAGGAAAAAATGAACAGGGAGAGACACTGGATACCTATAGTCCAGATGCTAATACGCTCTATGTTAGTCCAAGTTATTTGGAGAAGGAAAAGGTCGTGGTAGATGCTGAGACCAAACAGAAGTTAGCCCATCTCCAAAAAGGGGAATTTGGACTCTTATTACCAGAATCTCTTCGTTCACAGGAAGCAGAACTTAAGAAAGTTTTTGAAGAAAGTTTAAACTCTTATGGACAATCAAGTGAGGATAAAGACGCTCCTTTAGAGTATGAAATGAGAGCGATTGTTAGTTATCTTCCAACTGGAGAAAAGCGGTTTGTTTATAATAACGGTGAAAACCCAGTATCCATCCAGTACTTAACCGATCCGATTTTAGTGGTATTCACGCCGACTTCTACAGGTGATAGTTTTATATCCTTATCTAGTTGGTCTATCAATGCTGGTAAGAATATCTTTATCAAAGGATATGAGAGTGGGCTAGAACTCTTGAAGAAAGCTGGAATTTATGAGCAAGTATCTTATCTTAAAGAAGGAAGAAGTGTTTATCTAACTCGTTATAATGAAGTGCAAACTGAAACAGCAACTTTAATCTTAGGAGCTATTGTTGGAATAGCTAGTTCCTTGTTACTCTTTTATTCTGTCAATCTTCTATATTTCGAGCAATTTCGTCGAGATATCTTGATTAAACGAATTTCAGGTTTACGATTTTTTGAAACACATGCTCAGTATATGGTTAGCCAATTTGCAAGTTTTGTATTCGGTGCGAGTCTCTTTATTTGGCGTAGTCGGGATGTGGTGATTGGATTGGTAACTTTATCGATATTCCTCGTTAGTGCTATACTGACTCTCTACCGTCAAGCACAGAAAGAATCTCGTGTTTCTATGACCATTATGAAAGGAAAATAGGATGATTGAACTAAAGAATATATCTAAAAAATTTGGAAGCCGTCAGCTATTTTCAGATACTAATCTTCAATTTGAAGGTGGGAAAATTTATGCCTTAATCGGTACAAGTGGCTGTGGTAAGACAACCCTCTTGAATATGATTGGACGATTAGAGCCATATGACAATGGAGAAATTATCTATGATGGCACTTCTCTTAAGGACATCAAGCCTTCTGTTTTCTTTAGAGATTACTTAGGATACTTATTTCAAGATTTTGGCTTAATTGAAAGTCAAACCATCAAAGAGAATCTCAATCTGGGTTTAGTTGGTAATAAGTTGAAAGAAAAAGAGAAAATCTCTTTGATGAAACAAGCTCTAAACCGTGTTAACCTCTCTTATTTAGATTTAAAGCAACCTATCTTTGAATTATCAGGAGGAGAAGCACAACGTGTTGCACTAGCGAAGATAATTTTAAAGGATCCACCTTTGATTCTCGCAGATGAACCAACCGCTTCCTTAGACCCCAAAAACTCTGAGGAATTACTTTCTATCCTAGAATCTTTAAAAAATCCGAATCGAACGATTATTATTGCGACCCACAATCCCCTGATTTGGGAACAAGTGGATCAAGTAATTCGAGTTACCGATTTATCTCATCGATGATAAGAGAACATTAAGTTAGAAGAAAGAGTCACAAATACACTTTGTGGCTTTTTTATTTCCATAAAAATGGTAAAATAGTAGGAGTAGAAATGGAGTTTGAGACATGAAAGTAATCGATCAATTTAAAAATAAGAAAGTACTTGTTTTAGGTTTGGCTAAGTCTGGTGAGTCTGCGGCCCGTTTGCTAGACAAGCTAGGTGCTATTGTGACAGTAAATGACGGCAAACCTTTTGAGGAAAATCCTGCTGCGCAAAGTTTGCTAGAAGAGGGAATCAAGGTTGTCACTGGTGGGCATCCTTTGGAATTGTTGGATGAGGATTTCGCTCTGATGGTGAAAAATCCAGGTATCCCGTATAGCAATCCCATGATTGAAAAGGCATTGGCAAAGGGGATTCCAGTCCTGACTGAGGTGGAATTGGCTTATTTGATTTCAGATGCGCCAATTATCGGTATCACTGGTTCAAATGGGAAAACAACCACAACGACGATGATTGGGGAAGTTTTAACTGCTGCCGGCCAACATGGTCTTTTGTCAGGGAACATCGGCTATCCTGCTAGTCAAGTGGCTCAAACTGCGACAGCCAAGGACACACTTGTCATGGAACTTTCTTCTTTCCAACTGATGGGTGTCCAAGAATTCCATCCTGAGATTGCGGTTATTACCAACCTCATGCCCACTCATATCGACTACCATGGTTCTTTTGAGGAGTATGTGGCAGCTAAGTGGAATATCCAGAACAAGATGACAGCGGATGATTTCCTTGTCTTGAACTTTAACCAAGATTTGGCAAAAGAATTGGCTACCAAAACACAAGCTACTGTTGTACCATTTTCAACACAGGAAAAGGTTGATGGGGCTTATCTGGAAGATGGTCAACTCTGCTTCCGTGGAGAAGTGGTCATGGCAGCTAGTGAAATCGGTGTACCAGGTAGCCACAATGTAGAAAATGCCCTTGCGACTATTGCTGTAGCCAAGCTCCGTGGTGTGGATAACCAAACCATCAAGGAAACTCTATCAGCCTTTGGTGGTGTCAAACACCGTCTCCAATTTGTTGATGAAATTCAGGGGGTCAAATTCTATAACGATAGCAAATCAACCAATATCTTGGCTACTCAAAAAGCCTTGTCAGGATTTGACAACAGTAAGGTTATCTTAATTGCAGGTGGTTTGGATCGAGGCAATGAGTTTGACGAATTGGTGCCAGATATTACTGGGCTCAAGAAGATGGTTATCCTCGGTCAATCTGCAGAACGTGTCAAACGGGCAGCAGAGAAGGCTGGTGTGGCTTATGTAGATGCGACAGATGTTGCTGATGCGACCCGCAAGGCTTATGAGCTCGCGACTCAAGGAGATGTGGTTCTCCTCAGTCCTGCCAATGCTAGCTGGGATATGTATGCTAACTTTGAAGTACGTGGAGATCTTTTCATCGACACAGTAGCGGAGTTAAAGGAATAATATGAAAAAAATTGTCTTTACAGGTGGGGGGACGGTTGGACATGTCACCCTCAACCTTTTGTTAATGCCTAAGTTCATCGAAGACGGCTGGGAAGTTCACTATATCGGTGACAAGCATGGAATTGAACACCAAGAAATCCTCAAGTCAGGCTTGAATGTGACCTTCCACTCTATTGCGACTGGGAAGTTGCGTCGTTACTTCTCCTGGCAAAACATGCTAGATGTCTTTAAAGTTGCTTGGGGTATCGTCCAATCCCTCTTTATCATGTTACGACTGCGTCCACAGGCTCTTTTTTCAAAGGGGGGCTTTGTCTCAGTACCGCCGGTTATCGCAGCGCGTGTGTCAGGGGTACCTGTCTTTATTCACGAATCGGACCTTTCTATGGGCTTGGCCAATAAAATCGCCTATAAATTTGCAACTAAGATGTATTCAACCTTTGAGCAAGCTGCTGGTCTCACAAAAGTCGAGCATGTGGGGGCAGTGACCAAGGTAACAGGTCAAGAGACGCCAGAACCAGACGAGTTGGTGGATATCAAAACCCACTTTGATCCTAAATTGCCAACCGTATTATTTGTCGGAGGTTCTGCAGGAGCTCGTGTATTTAACCAATTGGTGACAGATCATAAGCAAGAACTGACCGAACGCTACAATATTATCAATCTCACTGGAGATTCCAGCCTCAATGAGTTGAGTCAAAATCTCTTTCGTGTTGATTATGTGACAGATCTCTATCAACCCATGATGGAGATGGCAGATGTGGTGGTGACGCGTGGCGGGGCCAATACGATTTTCGAGCTCTTGGCCATGGCGAAACTCCATCTTATCGTACCATTGGGTCGTGAAGCAAGTCGAGGAGACCAGATTGAAAATGCAGCCTACTTTGTTAAGAAAGGCTACGCAGAAGAACTTCAAGAAAATGACTTGACCTTGGAAAGCTTGGAAGAGAAACTCAGTCACTTGCTTAGTCACAAGGATCAGTACCAAGCTAGTATGAAAGCTTCGACTGAATTGAAATCTCTTGCAGATTTTTACGATTTATTAAGAAAAGACCTAGCATAAGGAATATCAATGTCAAAGGATAAGAAAAAAGAATCAAACCAGAAGCAAGAATTGTCTGAATGGCAGAAACGAAACCAGGAATACCTGAAGAAGAAGGCTGAGGAAGAAGCTGCCCTAGCTGAAGAGAAGGAAAAGGAAAAACAAGCTCGTAAGGAAGCCAACTCGAAACTATTGGAGGAATCCAAGAAATCATCGAGTGAGTCAGATGAGGAAGCCTCAAGTCCAAGCAAGGAACCATCCGAAAAAGAAGAAAAATCTCAAAAGGATGACCGGAAAGTCAAAGAGGAAAAAGAGAAGAAGAAAAAAGAAAAACCAGAGAAACCAGCCAAGCCTAAAATTGCACCTGTTCATATTTGGCGAGCTGTGAGTATCTTGGTTCCCAGTGTTCTGGTCCTCCTTCTTTCAGTCTATCTATTGACTCCACTTTCGACCATCAAAAATATCGAGGTTAAGGGAAATAGTAACACGCAGGCGGATGACATCAAACAGGCTTCTGGAATTCAAGATAGCGACTATACCTTAGCTCTATTGTTGGATAAGGAAACATACGCTGAGCGAATCAAGTCCAATCATTGGATAGAATCAGCGAAGATTGACTATCAATTTCCGGCTAACTTTACGATTGAGGTTAAGGAATTTGATATTGTCGGTTATTATGTGTCTGGTGAAGAACATTATCCTATTCTTTCTAGTGGTACAGTAGAGTCAACTCCTATTGATCGCTTAAACTTGCCTGAGACTTATCTGACAGTTACCTTTAACGATGAGCAGCAGGTGAAAAAGCTGATAACAGGATTGTCTACCATCAGTGAGGATATCAAGAGTCAAATCCAGAAAATCGAATTAGCGCCAAGCAAGGCAACAGCAGATCTTTTAAAAATTACCATGCTGGATACAGATGAAATTTTGGTTCCCCTATCAGAATTGAGCAAGAAATTGCCTTATTACAGCAAAATCAAGCCACAATTGTCAGAACCGAGTGTAGTCGATATGGAAGCTGGAGTATACAGCTATACGATAGCGGATAAACTGATAGAAGAGGCTGAGGAAAAAGCCAAACAAGAGGCAAAGGAAGCTGAGAAGAAAAAACAGGAAGAAGAAAAGAAAAAACAAGAAGAACAGGGAAATCAAAACCAAACGAGCCAGCAATCACAGAGTCGTTAGACTAACTTTTCCTCTTGATTTTGAATGGTATAGAAGTCCAGTTTCGAGTTTTTGCTTGACAAGTCCTACTATAAATAATAGAATAGAAAAAAACCTTTAAAGCAGTCCAGAGAGGCAGCTAAGGTTAGACGGTGAAAGGGTGGAGACTACCCATTTTTCGTGGAACCTTGCTGTTGGCAGGTTCCTTTTTTCGTGGTTTATTTTTAACCATACTCTCTTGCTAGCTAAGGTAAAAGGAGAAAGGTATGCGTGAACATCGTCCAGTTATTGCTCTTGATTTTCCTAGTTTTGAGGCGGTCAAGGAATTTTTATCTCTTTTCCCGGCAGAAGAAAGTCTTTATCTAAAAGTAGGGATGGAGCTTTATTATGCGGAAGGTCCGGAAGTTGTCCGTTATTTGAAGTCACTGGGGCATAGTGTCTTTTTGGACCTCAAGCTACATGATATTCCAAATACAGTTAAATCGGCTATGAAGGTCTTGTCTCAGCTTGGTGTGGACATGACAAATGTTCATGCTGCTGGTGGTGTGGAGATGATGAAGGCTGCGCGCGAAGGTCTTGGGACGCAAGCCAAATTGATCGCTGTGACCCAGCTTACCTCAATGTCGGAAAGCCAGATGCAGGATTTTCAAAATATCCAAACCAGCTTGCAAGAGTCTGTGATTCACTATGCCAAGAAGACAGCTGAAGCGGGCTTGGATGGTGTCGTTTGCTCGGCTCAGGAAGTGCAACTCATCAAGCAGGCTACCAATTCAGATTTTATCTGTTTGACACCAGGAATTCGTCCAGCTGGAGCTGCGGTTGGAGACCAAAAACGTGTCATGACACCTGCTGATGCCTATCAAATCGGTAGTGACTATATCGTAGTGGGACGTCCTATTACCCAAGCTGAGAATCCTGTTGCAGCTTATCATGCTATCAAGGATGAATGGAACCAAGACAGAAATTAAAGAAATAGATTATAAAAATAAAAGGAGAATACTATGACACTTGCTAAAGATATTGCTAGCCACCTCTTGAAAATTCAGGCAGTTTACCTTAAACCAGAAGAGCCTTTTACTTGGGCATCTGGTATCAAATCGCCGATTTATACTGACAACCGCGTGACTCTGGCTTACCCAGAAACTAGAACCTTGATTGAAAATGGTTTTGTAGATGCTATCAAGACAGCCTTTCCAGAGGTAGAAGTGATTGCAGGAACTGCGACAGCAGGAATTCCACACGGAGCTATCATCGCTGACAAGATGAACTTGCCTTTTGCCTACATCCGCAGCAAACCAAAAGACCATGGAGCAGGCAACCAAATCGAAGGCCGTGTAGCTCAAGGTCAAAAGATGGTTGTTGTTGAAGACCTCATTTCAACCGGTGGTTCTGTTCTCGAGGCAGTGGCTGCTGCCAAACGCGAAGGAGCAGACGTTCTTGGTGTTGTAGCTATTTTTAGTTATCAACTACCAAAAGCAGATAAAAACTTTGCAGACGCAGGTGTCAAACTTGTGACGCTTTCTAACTACAGCGAACTCATCCACCTAGCCCAAGAAGAAGGTTACATTACGCCAGAAGGATTGGACCTCCTAAAACGCTTTAAAGAAGATCAAGAAAATTGGCAAAATGCCTAAAACATAGAAAATCAGGTAGTCACTAGGATTGCCTGATTTTTTTGCATATAGGCAATAAAACTAAGGTTCCTAAAAGTAAAGGTAAAGAAGAATATAGGATAATGATAGAATGAGAGTCCTCTCTTTTTTGGGGCATATTAAGATAATCAGTTTGAAATTTCCAAACAAAATATTTGAAAAATTTTGAAAAAAGAGTTAGAATATTTTTTGTAATATACAAAGTAAACGCTTACTTATCAAGGAGGACATTTTATGTCATACAAAACAAGCAATGCAGAAGGTCATGTAGATTTCATCAATACCTATGATTTGGAGCCAATGGCGCAACAAGTTATTCCTAAAGCAGCATTTGGCTATATCGCTAGTGGGGCGGAGGATACTTTCACTTTACGCGAGAACATCCGTGCCTTTAACCACAAACTGATTGTTCCTCATACGCTTTGTGATGTTGAAAATCCAAGTACAGAGATTGAATTTGCAGGTGAAAAATTATCTTCACCAATTATTATGGCGCCTGTTGCGGCTCATAAATTAGCAAATGAACAGGGGGAAGTGGCTACTGCGCGTGGTGTGCATGAGTTTGGTTCTCTCTATACAACTAGTTCCTACTCTACCGTTGACCTTCCAGAAATTACGGAAGCTCTTCAAGGGACACCTCACTGGTTCCAATTTTACTTTAGTAAGGATGACGGCATCAACCGCCACATTATGGACCGTGTGAAGGCTGAAGGCTACAAAGCGATTGTCTTGACGGCAGATGCAACTGTTGGGGGCAATCGTGAGGTCGACAAACGCAATGGTTTTGTCTTCCCAGTTGGCATGCCGATTGTTGAGGAATACCTGCCAGAAGGTGCTGGAAAATCAATGGACTTTGTTTACAAGTCAGCTAAACAACGCTTGTCTCCACGCGATGTCGAATTTATCGCTACATACTCAGGACTTCCTGTGTATGTCAAGGGGCCACAATGCCGTGAGGACGTTGAACGTTCGCTTGCCGCAGGTGCTTCTGGTATCTGGGTAACCAACCACGGTGGCCGCCAAATCGACGGTGGACCAGCATCCTTTGACTCACTTCAAGAAGTAGCAGAAGCAGTTGATAAACGTGTGCCAATTGTCTTTGACTCTGGTGTTCGTCGCGGTCAGCACGTCTTTAAGGCCTTGGCTTCAGGAGCAGACTTGGTAGCTATTGGCCGCCCTGTGATTTATGGTTTGGCTCTTGGTGGTAGTGTTGGTGTGCGTCAAGTCTTTGAACACTTGAATGCAGAATTGAAGACAGTTATGCAATTATCTGGAACTCAGACTATTGAGGATGTCAAACACTTCAAACTCCGTCACAACCCATACAACCCAACCTTCCCAGTCGACCCTCGTGACTTAAAATTGTATTGATAAAGTAGAAGGCCTTCACCTTATGTGGAGGTTTTTCTTTGTGTATAGAAAGAATAAATCGTTATCAGAAACTATATAAATATATTTTTCAGTCAAATATCTTGCTAGGGCTTTCAAATTCTGTTATACTGGTCCAGTAATTAAATAATAAAGACATTTGGGGTGCTTTAGGCTGAGATGATACCCATTGAACCTGATACAGTTAATACTGGCGAAGGGAAATGTGAAAAGGTTTTTTTCGTATGTTGAAGGAAACTGTCTAATCTTGTAAGGTAAACTCTAATTCTCGTTTGTAATTGGAGTTTTTTTGTTTACCAAAAGAGGATAGGCTTTTTTAGGTAGCTCTCTGCAAATGCCCTCGATGTTCTTTAAAAGTATCAAGTGGAATTACGATTTTGCTTGGTAGCTCTTGATATTTTATTGATTACGAACGAGTAAAGAGAGGAAAAATAAATATGGAAACACAAGACTATGCATTTCAGCCAGGTTTGACCGTTGGAGAATTATTAAAAAGCAGTCAGAAGGATTGGCAGGCTGCAATCAATCATCGTTTTGTTAAGGAACTTTTTGCGGGGACAATTGAGAATAAGGTCTTAAAAGACTACCTGATTCAAGATTATCACTTCTTTGATGCCTTCTTATCCATGCTGGGTGCCTGTGTAGCTCACGCAGATCAGCTTGAATCCAAACTTCGTTTTGCCAAGCAACTAGGCTTTCTTGAAGTAGATGAAGATGGTTATTTCCAAAAGGCTTTCAAAGAGTTAAAGGTAGCAGAGAATGACTATCTAGAAGTGAACTTGCACCCTGTAACAAAAGCGTTTCAGGAGCTAATGTATTCTGCTGTGGCTTCATCAGACTATGCTCATCTTTTGGTCATGCTGGTCATTGCAGAAGGTCTCTATTTAGACTGGGGTTCTAAAGATTTGGCACTACCTGAAGCCTATATTCATTCGGAATGGATTAATCTACATAGAGGTCATTTCTTTGCAGAGTGGGTTCAATTTCTAGTTGATGAACTTAATCGTGTCGGGAAAAATCGAGAAGATTTGACAGAACTTCAGGAACGTTGGAATCAAGCAGTTGCTTTAGAATTAGCCTTTTTTGATATTGGTTATGAATTATAGGATAAATTCAATCCTTTTATGTAGATTAAAAGAATTAACAAACAAACTATATAAATATATTTTCCAGTCAAATATCTTGCTAGGGGTTTCATTTTTTGCTATACTGGTCCAGTAATAAAATAATAAAGACATTTGGGGTGCTTTAGGCTGAGATGATACCCATTGAACCTGATACAGTTAATACTGGCGAAGGGAAATGTGAAAAGGTTTTTTTCGTATGTCGAAAAGAACTGTCTAATCTTGTAAGGTGAACTCTAATTCTCGTTTGTAATTGGAGTTTTTTTGTTTGTTAAAAGAGGATAGGCTGAACGTTAATACTCTTCGAAAATCAAATTCAAACCACGTCAACGTCGCCTTGCCGTACTCAAGTACAGCCTGCGGCTAGTTTCCTAGTTTGCTCTTTGATTTTCATTGAGTATAAGCTTTTTGGTATCTCTCCTTGAATGCCCCACTTTTCTTTAAAAAAGGAGTTTTTTATGTTGAAAAAATGGCAGTTAAAAGATGTTATCTTGCTTGCTTTCTTGTCTATCTTTTTTGGTGGCGTTTTTGTGGGTTCAGGCTATCTGTTTGATATCCTCACCCTGATCTTGGCCCCTCTTGGTTTGCAGGCCTTTGCCAATGAAATCCTCTTTGGTCTCTGGTGTATGGCTGCGCCCATTGCGGCTATCTTTGTTCCAAGAATCGGAAGTGCAACGATTGGAGAAGTGCTCGCTGCGCTTGCTGAAGTCCTTTATGGTAGCCAATTCGGCCTAGGCGCTCTTTTGTCTGGCTTGGTTCAAGGCTTGGGAAGTGAATTTGGTTTTCTCGTAACCAAGAATCGCTATGAAAGTTGGCTCTCTCTAACTGCTAATAGTATTGGGATTACGCTTTTTAGCTTTGTCTATGAATACATTAAGTTAGGTTACTACGCCTTTTCCCTTCCTTTTGTCCTTTCCTTGCTTGTGGTGCGTTTTATTTCCGTCTTTTTCTTCTGTGCCATCTTGGTTCGTGCCATTGTCAAACTCTATCATCAGTTTGCGGCTGGAGGAAAGGCGTAGATGGGGCTGGAACTACGGGAGATTCAGTCCCCAATCTTTTCGGAGCCGATTGATTTTACTTTTCACGCGCAAGCTTTTACCTTGTTAGTTGGGAGCAGTGGTTCAGGAAAATCCAGTCTCTTTCAAATCATTGCCCAGGTCACTTCCTTGCCCTATAGTGGTCAAGTCCTGATAGATGGAAACCAGGTCAGTCAGCTTTCTATCGTCGAACGTGTCCAGACGGTTGGCATTCTCTTTCAAAATCCCAATCATCAATTTACCATGGAGAACTTGTTTGAGGAGCTGATTTTTACCTTGGAGAATATCGGCCATCCTGTTCAAGAGATTGATGCTAAAATAGCTGAGGTTGTCCAGCAATGTCGTTGCAAGGCGATCTTGCACCGTCCCATCCATCACTTATCAGGTGGGGAAAGGCAAAAAGCAGCGCTGGCTGTTCTCTTCGCCATGAATCCTAGAGTCTATCTCTTGGATGAGCCCTTTGCTTCCATTGATCGAAAAAGTAGGCTGGAGATCCTAGAGATTCTAAAAGAGTTGGCCTCTAATGGGAAGACAGTCATCCTGTGTGACCATGATTTATCAGACTATGGAGCCTACATTGACCATATGGTGGAGCTAAGAGACGGGCAACTGAGGGAAGTGTTTCAAATCCCTACCTCTGAGATGACACAGGTTGCTTCAAAGGAAGTTGCCTCTAGCCTAGAACTATTCCATATGGATCGTGTGACTTGTGAGCTGGGTAATCGTCCCCTCTTTTCGATTGCTGATTTCACGTTTTACCAAGGAATTTCCTGTATCCTAGGTGATAATGGTGTTGGGAAATCAACCCTCTTTCGTTCCATTCTTCAATTTCAAAAGTATAGAGGGCGCATTACTTGGAAGGGTTCGGTCCTAAAAAAGAAAAAGAGTCTGTATCGTGACCTGACGGGTGTCGTTCAGGAAGCTGAGAAGCAATTTATCCGAGTCAGTCTGAGAGAGGAACTTCAATTAGATAGCTCAGACTCGGAAAGAAATCAGCGGATTCTACAAGCTTTACGATATTTTGATCTGGAGCAGGCGCTTGATAAGAGTCCCTATCAATTAAGTGGTGGCCAACAAAAGATTCTTCAGCTCTTGACCATCTTGACCAGCAAGGCTTCTGTGATTTTACTAGATGAACCTTTTGCTGGTTTAGATAATAGAGCCTGCGCCTATTTTTGTCAGTGGATTCTGGAGGACAGAAATCAAGGGAGAAGTTTTTTGATCATTAGCCATCGTTTAGATCCCTTGATTTCTGTGGTCGATTATTGGATTGAGATGACTAGTGAGGGTCTCCGTCATATTAAAGACGTGACCATCAGCAAACCTCTCACATCTCGGAGTATCAATACTCAAGGGGAGGTGAAGTAGTATGGTCAAAGTAGCAACCCAGACACCGATAATCGGTCTCTTCTTTCTAATTTTATCCTTGGAAACATCTTTCATTCCTTCGATTGCTCTTAATCTTTCAGTAGTCGCATTTTGCATTCTCTTCATGCTCTACTACCGTCGATTTAAATTGTTGGCTTGGATGCTTGTGCTCGCCATTTTACCATCTTTTGCCAATTACTGGGCAGTACAGTTACATGGGGATGCTTCGCAGGCAGTGATACTTGGAACGAGGGCCTTTGTGACGGTTTGTATCGGTCTTGTCTTTGTTTCCAGTATTTCCTTAAAAGAGCTTCTCTTGTACTTGGCTCAAAAGGGGTTATCACGGTCTTGGGCCTATGCCTTAATTGTGGTATTCAATGCCTTTCCCCTCATTCAACAAGAAATCAAGTCCCTCAAGGAAGCTTGCTTATTGCGTGGTCAAAAATTGCATGTTTGGTCTCCCCTGATTTACAGTAAGGTTCTGATGACAGTCTTTAGGTGGCGCCATCTTTACCTGAGAGCTCTATCTGCGCATGGATATGACGAGCATGCACAGTTGGAGAATAGTTATCGGACTTTTTATATTTCTCAGAGGACAAAATTGATCTACCTACTTTTCTTTTTATTGCTTCAAACCAGCCTATTTCTATAAAGGAGTTATTATGGAATTTACAGATATTGCGATGGAATTATCCAAGGAAGCTTGGCAGGCTTCCTTTCATCACCCCTTTGTTTTACAGTTACAAGAGGGGAATTTAGAACCTTCTATTTTCCGCTATTACCTGATTCAGGATGCCTACTATCTGAAGTCTTTTTCAGAAGCCTATCACCTCTTGGCTGATAAGACTTCAAACGAGGAGATGAAAAGACTCTTGAAACAAAATGCCCATAGTCTAGTGGAGGGTGAGTTGTTTATTCGCCAACAATTTTTTAAGGAATTGGGAATCAGTGACCAGGAGATGGAGCAACATCCAATCGCTCCAACCTGTTATCATTACATTTCTCATATTTATCGCCAGTTTGCAGAGCCAAACTTGGGCATTGCTTTTGCTAGTTTGCTTCCATGTCCTTGGTTATACCATGATTTGGGCAAGGCACTTAATCGCAAACCATCCCCGAATCCTCTTTATCAACAGTGGATTGAGACCTATATCACCGATGAGTTAGAACAGCAGATTAAAGAGGAAGAAGCCCTGGTCAATCAGCTCTATCGCGAAAGCAACGAGACAGACAAACAAAAAATGCTAGAGGCCTTCCACCGAAGTGTCCACATGGAAGCTAAGTTTTGGGAGATGGCTTACCAACATCAAACCTGGACGAGTGATTTGCAATCCTTAGAAAAAGAGAAGAAATAGAAAATGAGAAACCACCAACTACAAGTTCACAAATTAACTATTTTATCCATGATGATTGCCCTTGACGTAGTTCTTACACCCATCTTTCGAATTGAAGGAATGGCACCGATGTCTAGTGTAGTCAATATTCTGGCAGGAATCATGATGGGACCTGTTTATGCCTTGGTCATGGCTACAGTCACAGCCTTTATCCGTATGTCTACTCAAGGCATTCCGCCCTTGGCCCTCACAGGAGCTACTTTTGGAGCTCTCCTAGCAGGTCTCTTTTATAAGTACGGTCGAAAATTTCACTATTCTGCCCTAGGAGAAATCTTGGGAACAGGGATTATCGGTTCTATTGTTTCCTATCCTGTCATGGTTCTCTTTACCGGATCTGCGGCCAAGCTCAGCTGGTTTATCTATACTCCGAGATTTTTCGGAGCGACCTTGATCGGTACAGCCATAGCTTTCCTCGCCTTTCGATTTTTAATCAAGCAGGAATTCTTTAAAAAAGTGCAGGGATATTTCTTTGGAGAAAGGATAGACTGATGCAGGCATTTACAAATCCTTTCCCTCTGGCAACCAGTTCCTTGATTCACTGCATCACCAATGAGATTTCCTGTGAGATGCTGGCTAATGGCATTTTGGCTCTAGGATGCAAACCTGTCATGGCAGATGACCCTCGTGAAGTTCTTGATTTTACTAAGCAAAGTCAAGCCCTCTTTATCAATTTGGGGCATTTGTCAGCCGAGAAGGAAAAAGCAATCCGTAGGGCAGCTTCTTATGCAGACCAAGCTTGTCTCCCAATGGTAGTAGATGCGGTTGGCCTAGCAGCATCTCCCATTCGAAAGACCTTAGTCAGAGATCTTTTAGAATACAATCCCACGGTCCTTAAAGGAAATATGTCGGAAATCCGAAGTCTTGTTGGTTTAAAACACCACGGAGTTGGGGTCGATGCGAGTGCTAAAGATCAAGAAACTGAGGATTTGCTCCAAGTCTTGAAAGACTGGTGTCAGCTTTATCCTGGTATGTCATTTTTAGTCACTGGCCCCAAGGACCTCATCGTTTCAGAAAATCAAGTTGCTGTATTGAGGAATGGCTGTGCAGAATTGGACTGGATAACAGGGACAGGAGACCTGGTTGGAGCCTTGACAACCGTTTTTCTCAGCCAAGGAAAGACTGCCTTTGAAGCTTCCTGCCTAGCAGTTTCTTATCTCAATATCGCTGCTGAGAGAATTCTTGTTCAAGGAATGGGATTGGAAGGTTTTCGTTACCAAGTTCTCAATCAACTCTCTCTCCTAAAAAGAGATGAAAACTGGCTAAAAGCCATCAAAGGAGACTTTTATGAATAGAGAAGCATTTAGACTGTATCTAGTAACCAATCGCTACCAAGATTCCTTGGAAAGCTTTCTTGAAAAAGTTGAGACGGCCTGCCGTTCAGGTGTTACCATCATCCAACTACGAGAAAAAAATCTCACCACCAATCAATACTATCAACTGGCAAAACAAGTCAAGGAAATAACCGATGCCTATCAGGTCCCCTTGATTATCGATGATCGTTTGGATGTTTGTCTCGCGGTTGATGCTGCTGGGTTGCATATAGGCGACGATGAACTACCAGTTTCGGTTGCCCGCAAAGTCTTGGGTCCTGAAAAAATCCTCGGTGTCACTGCTAAAACAGTAAAAAGGGCTCTTGAGGCGGAAACATCGGGTGCGGATTACTTGGGAACAGGAGCCATTTTCCCGACTACGACCAAAGAAAATGCGCCTATCACCCTGATTTCAACCTTGAAAACCATTTGCCAAATGGTCGCCATTCCAGTAGTTGCTATTGGAGGCTTGACGTCAGAGAATATTGACCAACTTGCTGCAACTGGCATAGCTGGAGTAGCCGTTGTTCGTGATTTGATGCAGGCAGAAGATATAGAGGCAAAAACGCAAGCATTTTTAACAAAGCTGGATGACATGATTTCCTAATCAAAAACTCTCTAATTCCCTTAAAGTGGGAACTAGAGAGTTTTTCTTAATCTTTAAAACTTGTATGGTTGACTGGGCCAGAACCATGACCGAGTTGAGGGGCGTCTTGGATGGCTTTTGTGATAAAGGCCTTGGCCTTATCGACTGCCTGATAAAGGGTCTTCCCCTTGGCTAGTTCAGCCGTAATCACTGCAGCAAAAGTACATCCAGTACCATGGGTGTGACAGGTTTGAATTCGTGGACTTTCCCAGACAAATTGTTCCTCCTTGGTAAAGAGGAAATCCTTGGCACCACCTTCAAGATGACCACCTTTGATAACTACAGACTGAGGACCAAATTCTTTTAAAATCAGGCGACCAGCACGCTGCATGTCTTCTGGATCATGGATTGAAAAACCAACAATCTCTTCTGCTTCAGGAAGATTGGGAGTGATAATGGTTGCAAGGGGAAGTAGGTTTGTTTTTAGGAAGCTTCTCGCACTGGTATCAATCAGGGTGTCCCCACTCGTAGCGACCATAACAGGGTCCAGCACATAGGGACAGTCCAGCTTTTTAAGGTAGGGTTGGATGATCTCCATGATCTCAGTAGTTGCCAACATACCAGTTTTCACAGCCTGAGGTTTGATATCCGAAAAGACACTCTCCAATTGAGCTTCCAGCATTTGGTTGGAGACGTGCTCGATTAATTGAACACCTCTGGTATTTTGAGCGACAAGGCTGGTGACAACGGCCATTCCATAGACATCTCTCGCTTGGAATGACTTCAAATCAGCCATAATGCCAGCACCGCCACTAGGGTCAGTTCCTGCAATGGTTAGAGCAACGGGTAAATAAGTCATCTAAAACCTCCCAACCAACTGAAGTTTGTATTCTCAAGAACAAGCTAGTCTGTTTTGGAAGGAAATAGAAGACTAGCTAGTCCTCATTATCATTTCCACTTCCATCAGCTAGCATTACCTAGATTGAGTCAAAGGGATCTAACAGTCGTTAATCTCAGCTTTACGCACCCCTAGTGGTTGTTTTCTTTTTTCTACAGTATAGCATATTTTTATAGTTTATATAGTGAAATTTGACTGCAAATCTCTCGTTACAGGATTAGAATTCTATTTTTCGAAAAAATAATAAAAATTATAGTTGACAAATGTAGATTTTGAGAGTATACTAATAACTGTAATCGACAAATGTAGATTTAGGAGGTGTGATGATGCAGATTTCAGATGCAGAATGGCAGGTCATGAAGATTATTTGGATGCAAGGAGAGCAGACCAGTACGGATTTGATCAGGGTTCTGGCGGAGCGGTTCGACTGGTCCAAGTCGACCATTCAAACTCTTTTGGCTCGTTTGGTTGAGAAAGAGTGTCTGACAAGGAAAAAAGAAGGCAAGTTCTTTGTCTATTCAGCCCTTTTAACTTTGGACCAAAGTCGGGATTTACTTGTCCAAGATATCAAAGACAAGGTTTGTTCTCGTAGGATTAAGAACTTGTTGGCTGACTTGATTGCGGAATGTGATTTCACTTTGGCTGACTTGGAAGATTTGGAAGCTGTGATTTCTAAGAAAAAAGCTAGCGCAGTTGCTGAAGTCAAATGTAATTGTATGTAAAGGAGACGCTATGTTAAATCTATTTGTATCTATTATTGTTCTAGGAATGATTGCTTTTATCCTCTTTTGGTTTTTCAAAAAACCGCAAGAAGATGCTAAGAGAGCCCAACAAAAGAATAGCTATCAGGAAATCCGTGTGGAAGTCATGGGAGGATATACTCCAGAAACCATTATCCTCAAAAAATCGCAACCTGCTCGCATTATTTTTGATCGAAAAGATCCTTCACCTTGCTTGGATCAAATCGTTTTTCCAGACTTTGGAGTGCATGCAAATCTCCCTATGGGAGAGCAATATGTGGTTGAAATCACTCCTCAAGAAGCAGGTGAGTATGGTTTCTCTTGTGGCATGAATATGATGCACGGTAAGATGATTGTAGAATAGGAGAATGATATGACTGAAATTGTAAAAGCAAGTCTTGAAAATGGTGTTCAAAAAATCCGTATCACGGCAGACAAAGGCTATCATCCAGCCCATATCCAGCTTCAAAAAGGGATTCCAGCTGAGATTACCTTTCATCGCACCACTCCTTCAAATTGTTATAAGGAAATTCTTTTTGAAGAAGAAGGAATTCTAGAACCAATCGGCGTAGATGAGGAAAAAATTATTCGCTTTACGCCTCAAGACTTGGGTGAGCACGAGTTTTCTTGTGGCATGAAGATGCAAAAGGGAACCTACACCGTTGTTGAAAAAACCAAAAAGTCTCTCAGTCTTTTACAACGTTTTTGGATTACTACTATCTTTACTGTGCCTCTTGTGATTCTTATGATTGGGATGTCTACAGGAGGAATTAGTCACCAAGTCATGCGTTGGGGCACCTTTTTAGCCACAACCCCCATTATGCTGGTAGCTGGAGTTCCATATATCAGAAGCGCTTGGGCTAGTTTTAAAAAGCACAATTCCAACATGGATACCTTGGTTGCTCTGGGAACCCTAGTGGCCTATTTCTATAGCTTAGTTGCCCTCTTCACTGGTCTCCCCGTTTACTTTGAAAGTGCTGCATTTATCCTCTTCTTCATTCTTTTGGGAGCAGTTTTTGAGGAAAAAATGCGGAAAAACACTTCCCAAGCTGTGGAGAAATTACTGGACTTGCAGGCTAAAACAGCAGAAGTCTTGCGTGAAGATAGCTATGTACAAGTTCCTTTGGAGCAAGTCAAGGTAGGTGATCTGATTCGAGTGCGTCCCGGTGAAAAGATTGCGGTTGATGGGGTTGTAGTCGAAGGTGTGTCCAGTATTGACGAATCCATGGTGACAGGTGAGAGCCTGCCGGTAGACAAAACAGTTGGAGATACTGTGATTGGCTCCACTATCAATAATAGTGGAACACTGGTTTTTAAAGCAGAAAAAGTTGGTTCAGAGACTGTCTTGGCTCAGATTGTGGACTTTGTGAAGAAAGCCCAGACCAGCCGTGCACCGATTCAGGATTTGACGGATAAGATTTCAGGAATTTTTGTCCCAGCAGTTGTCATTTTAGCGATTTTGACTTTTTGGATTTGGTTTGTCTTACTTGGGGCTAGTTTTGTGACCTCTCTACTTTATGGTGTGGCAGTTTTGATTATCGCTTGCCCTTGTGCCCTAGGTCTTGCAACACCAACAGCCCTCATGGTAGGAACAGGGCGGAGTGCCAAGATGGGGGTTCTCATAAAAAATGGAACCGTCCTACAGGAAATCCAGAAAGTCCAAACTCTCGTCTTTGATAAAACAGGAACTTTGACGGAAGGAAAACCAGTGGTCACTGATATCATTGGCGACGAGACAGAAGTACTTGGCTTAGCTGCCTCTTTGGAAGAAGCCTCTCAACACCCACTGGCTCAAGCTATTATCAAGCGAGCGAGTGAAGCAGGACTTGAGCTTCAACCTGTAGAAAATTTCCAAGCCCTACACGGAAAAGGTGTTTCAGGGCAAATCAATGGGAAACAAGTCTTGCTTGGAAATGCTAAAATGCTAGATGGCATGGATATTTCGAGCGCTTATCAGGAAAAACTAGAAGAACTGGAAAAAGAAGCTAAGACAGTTGTGTACTTGGCTGTTGACAATGAAATCAAAGGCTTGCTTGCCCTGCAAGATATTCCCAAAGAAAATGCCAAGCTTGCCATCAGTCAGCTGAAAAAACGTGGTCTTAGAACGGTCATGCTTACTGGAGATAATGCTGGAGTAGCCCATGCGATTGCAGACCAGATTGGTATCGAAGAGGTCATTGCTGGTGTTTTGCCAGAAGAAAAAGCGCATGAAATCCATCAACTTCAACAGGCTGGTAAAGTAGCCTTTATCGGAGATGGTATCAATGATGCGCCAGCCCTTAGTGTAGCGGATGTGGGGATTGCCATGGGCGCAGGAACTGATATTGCTATTGAGTCGGCAGGGATTGTTCTTACTCACAATGATTTGACAGGAGTGGTTCGTGCCTTTGATATGAGCAAGAGAACCTTCAATCGAATTCTTCTCAACCTCTTCTGGGCCTTTATCTACAATGTTATCGGAATTCCGATTGCAGCAGGAGTCTTTTCAGGTATTGGTTTGGTGCTCAACCCAGAACTGGCTGGTCTAGCCATGGCTTTTAGTTCTGTATCTGTTTTGATTAGTTCACTCATGCTAAACGTTACTAAGATAGACTAAGAAGCGGGCTTGCTCGCTTTTTATTATAAAACAGATTCTAAAAACGTTTTCAAACTGTACTGTAATAGAGAATAAAAACTTCTGAGCACATTCTTAGGAGACCCAAAACAAATGTGGTAAAGTAGTAGAGTAAAAATTTGCTGAAACGTTTCCAATTAGTATATGAAAACGGATTTATCAAGTTTTAAAAATATTTGAAGGAGAGTTATCATTATGACTCAAGGGAAAATTACTGCATCAGCAGCAATGCTCAACGTATTGAAAACATGGGGCGTAGACACAATCTACGGTATCCCATCAGGAACACTCAGCTCATTGATGGACGCTTTGGCTGAAGACAAAGATATCCGCTTCTTGCAAGTTCGCCACGAAGAAACAGGTGCTCTTGCTGCGGTCATGCAAGCTAAATTCGGCGGCTCAATCGGGGTTGCAGTAGGTTCAGGTGGTCCAGGTGCGACTCACTTGATTAACGGTGTTTACGATGCAGCTATGGATAACACTCCATTCCTTGCTATCCTTGGATCACGTCCTGTTAACGAACTCAACATGGATGCCTTCCAAGAATTGAACCAAAACCCAATGTACAACGGTATCGCTGTCTACAACAAACGTGTCGCTTACGCTGAGCAATTGCCAAAAGTAATCGACGAAGCTTGCCGTGCTGCAGTTTCTAAAAAAGGTCCAGCTGTTGTTGAAATCCCAGTAAACTTCGGTTTCCAAGAAATCGACGAAAACTCATACTACGGTTCAGGTTCATACGAACGTTCATTCATCGCTCCTGCCTTGAACGAAGTTGAAATCGACAAAGCTGTTGAAATCTTGAACAATGCTGAACGTCCAGTTATCTATGCTGGTTACGGTGGTGTTAAAGCAGGTGAAGTGATTACTGAATTGTCACGTAAAATCAAAGCACCAATCATCACAACTGGTAAAAACTTTGAAGCCTTTGAATGGAACTACGAAGGTTTGACAGGTTCTGCTTACCGTGTTGGTTGGAAACCAGCCAACGAAGTGGTCTTCGAAGCAGACACAGTTCTTTTCCTTGGTTCAAACTTCCCATTTGCTGAAGTTTACGAAGCCTTCAAGAACACTGAAAAATTCATCCAAGTGGATATCGACCCTTACAAACTTGGTAAACGTCATGCCCTAGACGCTTCAATCCTTGGTGATGCAGGTCAAGCAGCTAAAGCTATCCTTGACAAAGTGAACCCAGTTGAATCTACTCCATGGTGGCGTGCAAACGTTAAGAACAACCAAAACTGGCGTGATTACATGAACAAAATCGAAGGTAAAACTGAGGGTGAATTGCAATTGTATCAAGTTTACAATGCAATCAACAAACATGCTGATCAAGACGCTATCTACTCAATCGACGTAGGTGACACTACTCAAACATCTACTCGTCACCTTCACATGACACCTAAGAACATGTGGCGTACATCTCCACTCTTTGCGACAATGGGTATTGCCCTTCCTGGTGGTATCGCTGCTAAGAAAGACAATCCAGATCGCCAAGTATGGAACATCATGGGTGACGGTGCATTCAACATGTGCTACCCAGACGTTATCACAAACGTTCAATACGACCTTCCAGTTATCAACGTTGTCTTCTCAAATGGTAAATATGCATTCATCAAGGACAAATACGAAGACACAAACAAACACTTGTTTGGTTGTGACTTCCCTAATGCTGACTATGCGAAAATCGCTGAAGCTCAAGGTGCTGTAGGATTTACAGTTGACCGTATCGAAGACATCGATGCAGTTGTTGCAGAAGCTGTTAAACTCAACAAAGAAGGTAAAACTGTTGTGATCGATGCTCGCATCACTCCACACCGTCCACTTCCAGTAGAAGTACTTGAATTGGATCCAAAACTTCACTCAGAAGAAGCAATCAAAGACTTCAAGGAAAAATACGAAGCAGAAGAACTCGTACCATTCCGCCTCTTCTTGGAAGAAGAAGGATTGCAATCACGCGCAATTAAATAATTCCTTCGTGGAACTTAAAAAGATCGGAGCAATCCGGTCTTTTTATGGAGGATAGTAAATGAATTTAAATCAATTAGATATTATCGTTTCAGATGTTCCCCAAGTCTGTGCTGACTTGGAGCGTATTTTGGATAAAAAGCCCGATTATGTTGATGACAGTTTTGCTCAGTTTACGATTGGCAGTCACTGTCTCATGTTGTCCCAAAATCATTTGATTCCTTTGGAAGATTTTCAGTCAGGAATCATTCTTCATATCGAGGTTGAGGATGTAGACCAGAATTACCAACGGTTGAAAGAACTTGGTATCCAGGTTTTAAACGGACCAACTGTAACCGATTGGGGAACAGAGTCCTTATTAGTTAAAGGGCCTGCTGGTCTAGTGATTGATTTTTATCGTATGAAGTAGGTAATTCTATTATCAAATTTTTTATCTAAACATTCTTGGAGTGAAACTTAAAAAGATCGGAGCAATTCGATCTTTTTTGTATTTATGCGACTTTCAGTCCGTCTCGCTCCGTTAGGTGCGAGACAAAAAACCACCCGTTTTCACGGGTGGTTATGATTTCTACACTTATTGTTTGGCTTCCTGTTTTAATTGTTGCACCTGTTCCTCGTACTGGACAAGCTCCCTGTCTTTTATATTGATAGTCGCTTCTGCTTCAGCAATGCGGCTTCTCAGATCTTGAGTCTTGTTATGGTGATAGCTAATACCAATAGCACTACCAGCAATGATCCCGATTACTAGACAAGTAAAAATCACCAAAATCAAGGGAGCAGATAGTTGTGTAAAGACAAGACTGACAGTTACTGTTTGACGATTGAGTAGACCAAATGAGATCACAATGACTAATAAGCTCAAACCGCCAATTAGATAAGCCTTATCTTTCAGTGACAATTCATTAAATTTTTTTAGCATAAGTTCCTTTTCTCCTGACTATGTTGATAGAAAACTACACACCATTTAGGTATTAACAAAATTCATTTTACTAGAAAATTTCGATACTGTCAATAATTTCTAACGGCTTATTTACCATCAATCAATCGATTCATTGAAAAGGAGTATTCATTTTCTAATATTTGATTGAGTAAACAGAACGGAGCAATTCGGTCTTTTTTCTGTTCCCTCTTTCTTATAACAAGATTGTGATAGTTTATATCTTTATAACAAAAGTTTTAAAGACTTGATTGTTTTGAAAGAATATTTTAAAATAAGATTCAGTAAAAATGAAAGAGGTTTTGAAAATGTCTGAAAAACAAATGAAAATTTTAGGTTGGGTAGCGACCTTTATGTCTGTTATGATGTATGTGTCTTACTTCCCACAAATTATGAACAACCTGGCTGGTCAAAAAGGGAACTTTATCCAGCCCTTGGTTGCAGCCATCAACTGTAGTCTCTGGGTTTACTACGGTCTTTTCAAGAAAGAAAGAGATATTCCACTTGCGGCTGCTAATGCACCAGGTATCGTTTTTGGCCTAGTAACGGCTATCACAGCTTTGATTTAAAAAGAAGACTGGTTTCAGTCTTTTTTTCGTATATATAAAAGTAAGTTTAGTGCTATTATTATCCAGAGGGTTCCAAACTTTTTGCCTCCTTTTTAGTATAATAGAAGTAATAAATCAATCGAGGTAAAGTGATGACAGAAATACTACAATTTCCAGAAGGATTCCTCTGGGGTGGTGCTACGGCAGCTAATCAATGTGAGGGTGCTTATAATCAAGATGGCCGTGGTCTTGCTAATGTGGATGTGGTACCGATTGGTCCAGACCGTGAGGCTATTATTACAGGTCAGAAAAAGATGTTTTCGTTTGAGGAGGGCTATTTTTACCCAGCAAAGGAAGCCATTGATATGTACCATCATTACAAGGAAGATATTGCGCTTTTTGCAGAAATGGGATTTAAAACCTATCGACTTTCCATTGCTTGGACTCGGATTTTTCCTCAAGGTGACGAAGCAGAGCCAAATGAAGTTGGTCTAGCTTTTTATGAGGATTTATTTAAGGAATGCCACAAGTATGGAATTGAACCACTGGTGACCATCACGCATTTCGATTGCCCCATGCACTTAATTAGGGAGTACGGTGGTTGGCGCAATCGTCGTATGTTGGACTTTTACGCAAATCTCTGTCACACCCTCTTTACCCGTTACAAGGGCTTGGTCAAGTACTGGCTCACCTTCAACGAAATCAATATGATTCTGCATGCCCCCTTTTTAGGAGCTGGGATTTGTTTTGAAGAAGGAGAAAATCAAGAACAGATCAAATACCAAGCAGCCCACCATGAGCTGGTAGCCTCGGCTATGGCGACTAAAATTGCTCACGAAATTGATCCAGAAAACAAGGTGGGATGTATGTTGGCAGCAGGACAATACTATCCCAACACTGCCCATCCGAGAGACTACTGGGCAGCTATGGAGGAAGACCGTAAGAGTTACTTCTTCATTGACGTCCAAGCGCGTGGGGAATACCCAAACTATGCCAAGAAACAGTGGGAGCGTGAGGGGATAGAAATTGAAATGACGGCAGAGGATTTGGATTTGTTGAAGAATCACACTGTTGATTTTGTTTCCTTCTCTTACTATGCGAGTCGAGTGGCCTCAGGCGATCCAGAAGTGACGAATCTGACCGCTGGAAATGTCTTTGCCTCTATCAAAAATCCTTATCTAGAATCCTCTGAATGGGGTTGGCAGATTGACCCACTGGGGCTTCGTATCACCCTCAATGCTATCTGGGATCGTTATCAAAAGCCTATGTTCATCGTAGAAAATGGCCTCGGTGCTATGGACACGCCAGATGAAAATGGATACGTAGCAGATGACTATCGGATTGCTTATCTAGAAGCCCACATCAAGGCTATGCGAGATGCTATTTACCAAGATGGCGTTGAATTGCTTGGTTATACGACTTGGGGTTGTATAGATCTGGTTTCTGCTGGAACAGGCGAAATGAACAAGCGTTATGGTTTTATCTATGTGGATCGTGATAATGCAGGTCAAGGAAGTCTCAAACGGAGCAAGAAGAAATCCTTCTACTGGTACAAGGATGTCATTGCCAGCAATGGTGCAAGTATTAAGTAGAGCACATTTGTTCACTATTTTTATAAAATCTTCTCCCTACTTTATAAGATGTGAAAAAGAGTTCAATTAGACCTGGCTTTTTGCTATAATGAAGTGAGAAAAATAGACAGGAGATCAAGATGTCAGAACCATTATTTTTACAATCAGTTATGCAAGAAAAAATCTGGGGTGGAACCAAGCTACGTGATGAGTTTGGCTACGACATTCCAAGTGAAAAAATCGGAGAATACTGGGCTATTTCAGCCCACCCAAATGGAGTTTCAAAGGTCGCTAATGGGCGTTTTGAGGGAACAGACCTAGCTACTTTGTATGCGGAACACCGTGAATTGTTTGGCAACCGTCCAGAACCAGTATTTCCTCTCTTAACTAAAATTCTCGATGCCAACGACTGGCTCAGTGTTCAAGTTCACCCAGACGATGCCTATGGACTAGAGCATGAAGGTGAACTTGGAAAAACAGAATGCTGGTATATCATCGCTGCAGATGAAGGATCAGAGATTATCTATGGTCACAATGCCAAATCAAAAGAAGAACTTCGTCAGCAAATCGAAGCTAAAGACTGGGATGGTCTATTAACAAAAGTACCTGTCAAGGCTGGAGATTTCTTCTATGTACCAAGCGGTACCATGCACGCTATCGGAGCAGGTATCTTGATTCTTGAAACCCAGCAGTCTAGCGATACCACCTACCGTGTTTACGACTTTGACCGCAAGGATGACAAGGGCAACTTGCGTGAACTTCACCTTGAAAAATCTATTGATGTTTTAAACATTGGTGAGCCTGCCAATAGCCGTCCTGTAACTATCAAAGCTGATGATTTACGTTCCACTCTACTTGTATCCAATGAATTCTTTGCCGTTTACAAGTGGGAAGTTACTGGAAAAGTTGATTTTGAAAAGACAGCTGACTACAGCCTGTTCAGCGTCTTGGCTGGTCAAGGTCAGCTTACTGTTGACGGGAAAAATTATCCAATCCAAAAAGGTAGCCACTTTATCCTACCAAGTGATGTTGAAGCTTGGGTCTTGGAAGGGCAAGGTTTGGAATTGATTGTTAGCCATCCATAAAAAAGAAAGGGCCTGAGTTTACTACTCAAGTCCTTTTTGATTACATAAATTGGGCGATAAAAACCACAATGATGATGATTGGAATGATAAAACGAAGAAGGAAGAGCCAGACTTGGAAAAGTCCTTGTTTCCAGGCTCTTTCATCAAGATGCAGTTCCTCCATGGCAAGGGCCTTTTTAAAGATATAGCCAGTAAAAAGTGACAGGCAGAGGGCTCCAAATGGCATGAGGAGATTGGAAACCAAGAAATCCATAGCATCAAAGAAAGTCTTCCCAAAGATATGAACATCCGCCATGACCCCATAGGATAGAGCTGAAGGAATTCCAAAGACAAAGGTCAAGATTCCTAAAATAGCACTCCATTTAGCACGCTTGCGGTTGTCCTGATTGGTGATATTGCCCACATTGATTTCCAGCATCACGACAGAGGAAGTGACCGTCGCAAAGAGGAAAAGCAAGAAGAAAAGGATGTAGAAAATAGTTCCAAAAGGCATCTTGTCAAAGAGTTGAGGTAAGACAATAAAGAGCAGGCTTGGTCCCCCTTCAGACTGGATATTGAAGGCTGACATGGCTGGGAAAATGGCTAGTCCCGCCATGATGGATACCGATATGTTCATGGCTACGATGGAAATCCCTGACTGGACCAGATTGGTTTTCTTGTCCAAGTAGGACGCATAGGTCAGCATGGCTGTCACCCCTAGTGAGAGGGCAAAGAAAGACTGTCCTAGAGCATAAAGGAAGCCAGCACTGGTCAATTTTGAGAAGTCTGGTTTGAGAAAGTAGAGAACGCCTTCCATGGCATTTGGCAAACTGAGAGAGCGTCCAATGATCACGACAAAGATGATAAAGAGCAGGGGCATCATGACTTTCGAGGCTCTTTCAATCCCTTTTTGAACCCCACGTGATACAATAAAGATATTCAACAAGATAAAGGCAGCTTGTGCGCCAAGGGCAATGGCTGGATTTGAAATGATTGAAGTAAATAACTGAGCATAATCACCTGTTCCGCCAAGCTGGAACAATTTCCCAAACTCAATGCCTAGATAGACTAAAATCCATCCCCCTATAACACTATAGAAAGAGAGAAGGATGAAGAGGGCAAAGGCACCAATCCAACCGATAAAATTGTATTTGCTATTGTTGCCAAGTTTTCCAAAGGTTTTGATAGCAGAAACGCCAGCACTACGTCCAAGGGCAAACTCAGCCAGCAGGAGCGGGAAACCGATTAAAATGGTGGAAATGAGAAAGACCAGTAAAAAGCCTCCCCCGCCATTAGCGGCAGTCATGTAGGGAAACTTCCAAACGGCACCAAGCCCGATGGCTGAGCCAGCAGATGCTAGTATAAAGCCTAGTTTCGAGCCCCATTGCGATTTTTCTGACATAGTTGAAACTCCAATCTCGTTTTTTAAATAAGAAAAGGCTACTTGAGTGGTCAAATAGCCTTCTCTCAATGGCTCTCTATGAGCCTTCTGTTTGATTGATAGACTTGACTATCCTATCATGTTTTCTAAGGTCTGTCAAGAAAACCATTTTCAAGTTTTCACACCTTTCTCAAAAAGTTAAAAATTTTTCGCAAAAAAGCTTGACTCTGACCTAGGGGGAGGGGTTATACTATCAATGTAATACTCTTCGAAAATCTCTTCAAACCACGTCAGCTTTATCTGCAACCTCAAAGCTGTACTTTGAGCAACCTGCGGCTAGCTTCCTAGTTTGCTCTTTGATTTTCATTGAGTATAAGGAGGAAATCATGTACCATATAAAAGAAGCTGCGCAGCTTTCAGGTGTCTCTGTCAAGACTCTGCACCACTACGATAAGATAGGGCTCTTGGTTCCCTTAAAGTCGGAAAACGGCTATCGAACCTACAGTCAAGAGGATTTGGAACGACTTCAGGTCATTCTGTATTACAAATATCTAGGTTTTTCTTTAGAAAAAATAGCAGAGCTGTTAAAGGAAGAAAGGAAAGATTTATTGCCCCATTTGACTAGGCAGTTGGACTATCTAACTCGAGAAAGGCAACACCTGGATACCTTGATTTCCACCTTGCAAAAAACCATTCAAGAACAAAAAGGAGAAAGAGAAATGAGCATTCAAGAGAAATTTGCTGGATTTAACTACCAAGACCATCAAAAATACCACCAAGAGGCGGTAGAGAAATATGGACAAGAAGTCATGGACCAAGCGCTCGAGCGCCAAAAAGGTCACGAAGACGAAGCTACGGCTGCCTTCAATCAAGTCTTTCGAGCCTTGGCTCAAAATCTTCAAGATGGTCTGCCTGCAACAGCAGCTGAAAACCAAGAAGAGGCAGCTAAGCTCTTGCAAGCTATTCGTACTTATGGATTTGACTGCTCTATTGAGGTCTTCGGCCATATCGGTAAAGGCTACGTCTACAACCCAGAGTTTAAGGAAAACATTGACAAATTTGGAGCTGGAACAGCCCAGTACACATCAGATGTCATTGCTGCTTACGTTCAGACAAATGCAGAATAAATAGGCTAGGAATTTCCTAGCCTATTTTTTACTTCAAGTCATAAAGCCAGTCGTCACCGTCTTTGTAGTAAAAGAATTCACTGAGATCTTCTTCTAGAAACACACGAAGCATATCAGACATATCATCGGTTGCAAGTTTTAGATGAGATAGATTGTCAAAATCCTCCCACCAAACCTTCCCTTCGTCTGAAGACTGGAGCTCACCAGTAAAGTGTTCTGTCTTGTAAAAAAGGACGACATAACGATAATCCTTGTCATCGTACCAGTTTTTGATACCACAGAGTTGTGGTTTGGAAATGGTCAGACCAGTTTCTTCTTTCACTTCACGAATGACAGCATCGACAAAGGATTCGCCACGTTCAACATGACCACCAGGAAAAGTAATGCCAGGCCAGTCGGGATTAACTCGATTTTGAACCAGAACCTTGTTTCCGTTTCGAATCATACACATGTTGACAAATTCGACTGTTTCTCTTCTGTTCATCTTGTTCTCCTATTTTGTTAGTAACTTTTCCACTACGTTTAACTTCCGCATGGTCAGATCCAGGCCAAACAATTTTTCAAGATAGTTGGTATTGAGCTTTTTTTGTTTTGCAGTTCTAGGGAGATAGAGGTAGAGACAGTGATCACCTACACAGATTTCTTCTTCACCGTAGTCAGCTTTCAATTTTTCTAGTGGCAGACTTTGGATAAATCCCTGATAAAAAATCACATGTATACGATCGTAAAGATAGTCTTCTCTAAATGGATTCTCATGAACAATCTTTTCAAAATCGTTCTTATTCTTGATAACCATTTTTAAGTCGGCCCCAATTTTTTCCTTTATCAGAGTATGAACGCGTTCTCGTATTTCTTCTAAATCTAAGTCACTTTCAAGAATGATATTCCCACTTTGAATATAGGTTCGAACGTGTTGAAAACCAGCTTCTGTCAAAATATCTATCAAATAAGACATTTTCGGGATAGCATTTTTTCCATTAGGAGTAACGCCTCTCAGTAAAATAATATGTTCCAAAGGACTTCCTTTCTTACTTGGTATTTATTGGATTGGAGCCTGCCACCCAGCCGGTGCAGAGGGCAGAAGTAATGTTAAAGCCACCCGTGTGGGCATTGATATCCAGTACCTCGCCAGCAAAGTGGAGACCAGGAACGAGCTTACTTTCCAGAGTTTTGGGATTGATTTCCTTAAGACTGACGCCTCCTTTAGTAACAAAGGACTTAGCCAATGACATTTTACCAGTCACAGGAATTTTGAGAGCCTTGATAGATTGGACAAGTTGCTCGCGTTCTTTTTCAGTTAGCTGTTTAACTTTGTCAGGATAGCCTTGCACAAAGAACTCTGCTAAACGTTCTGGCAACAAAGTTTTTAAAGCATTTTTCAAGAATTTTTCTCGATTTTCCTCTAGAAATGCCAACAAGTCGCTCTCAGAAAGTTGAGGCAAGACATCGAGTGAGAGAACCTCTCCGCCCTTGACAAAGCTAGACATGCGTAGGGCAGCAGGACCTGACAAACCAAAGTGGGTAAAAAGCAAATCATGAGTGATGACATGCTTGCCGTAGCTTAGGGTCACATCGTCCAGTGAAATTCCCTGCAAGGCCTTATGGGGGAAATCAGTCAACAAAGGACTCTCAGCAGCCTCAAGCTCAGTAATGGAGTGTTTAAAATGACGGGCGATCTCATGTCCAAAACCAGTCGAACCAGTCGAAGGATAGGATTTTCCACCAGTTGTGACAATGAGTTTATCACAAGTGAAGCTTTGGTCTGCGGACTTGAGGACGAACTGGTCGTCTATCTTTTTAACCGAAACAATCTCTGTTTGAGTAGCAATTTGCCCGCCAAGTTCAATGATTTTCTTCTCCAAGGCTTCGATAATGGTCCGAGATTTGTCGCTAGCAGGAAAGACACGGCCGTGGTCCTCAACCTTTAGTTTAACACCGTTTTCCGTGAAAAAGTTGATGATATCGTGGTTATCAAACTGGGAAAAGACACTGTAAAGAAAGCGTCCGTTCCCAGGGATGCCAGCTAGTAGGTCGTCCAAGCTACCATTGTTGGTCACATTACAACGACCACCGCCCGTTCCAGCTAATTTTTTGCCAAGTTTTCGATTTTTTTCGATGAGAAGAGTTTTTTGACCATAAAAGCTACTGGAAATTGTAGCCATCATGCCAGCAGGTCCACCACCGATGACAATAGTATCAAAATGTTTCATAGCTCTATTGTACCACAAAAAACAAGAGATGCTTGGCATCTCTTGTTGCTCATAATCTTAGTTAATTTCATATCCCATCAACAAACCGCCATCTTCTGCATAGAAACTGCAGAGACCAGACGTCGGGATGATTTTGATATCCGCTTGCGGGAAGGTTTCTAGCAAGCGTTCTGACAATTGCTGACAGAATTTTTCATTACTGCGATGAGCCATGACAATTCGACCACCAGCGTAGCCAGCCTTGATGAGTTCTTCATAGGCTGCTTGAAGGGATTTTTTTGGTCCACGCGCTTTTTGGAGTAGTTCTAGGGTTCCAGTTTCACTTGCTTCCCCAACCATACGGATGTTGAGAAGGCCAACAACTGTACCGATAAGCTTACTCAAACGGCCATTTTTTACCAAGTTATCGACCTTAGCGAGGACAAAGAGCAACTTCGTTTTTTCTTGGTAGGCTGTAATAGCTTTAACAATTTCCTCATAAGAAAGTCCTTGATCAATCAAACTATTGATTTTATCGACAATCAAGTCAACCTCACCACCTGCAGACAATGTATCGATCACATGAATCTGAGTGTCAGGATGTTCTTCAAGGTGGATATTCTTAGCGAGTTGTGCACTATTATGGCTACCTGAAAGAGTACCAGTGATAGTAACGACAAAGATATGCTTAGCACCTTCAAATGCACGCAAGTAATCATCAGGGCTAGGACAAGCTGATTTTGAAGCCTCAGAAGTCGCATACATTGTTTCCATCATGTGGTCAATGTTAAGATTGGCATCATCGATAAAGACCTGATCAGCTACTTGAATGGTTAAAGGAACACTAACAAATTCCGTATCAATAGCAGGAGTTGCCAGTTGACGATAATCACAACCAGAGTCAGCTACAATCTTCCAAGTCATAGAAATTCTCCATCTTTGTCACTTATACATTGACAAAGGTTCTGTCTTTTTTTACAATTATATCATGAAAGCCCTTGAAACAAAAGTACCACCTCTCTGTTGTCACAAGTAGAAAGAAATTGTTATGTCTGAACGTAAAATATCTGAAAAATCTCTTGAAAATCTCAGAAAATCAAATCAAGAATCCAATTTTTTAACCAGAGAAGCAATCGAGACGGCTCTTTTGCAACTTCTAGAGAAAAAAGACTTGGCCAAGATCAGTATTTCGGAGCTGGTCAAACGGGCGGGCGTCTCTCGTGCTGCCTTCTATCGTAACTATGACTCCAAAGAAGAGATTTTGGAAAGTGTTTTTAAACGCAGTGTCCATAATATTATGGAACAGTTGAGCCACTACGATGTCAAAACCGATCTTTATCTAGTCTGGGTACACCTTTTCCGCGCAGCCAAGAAAGAAGCCAAGGTTATTCAACTTGCTCTGGACTACCATTTGGAAAAGATTTTTGTCCAAGCCATGCAGGAATTTCTAGAAAAATATCACGGAAAATCAAAAGGCGTTAGTAGCTACCTTCATTCCTTTTGGAGTTCTGCCATCGTATCGGTTCTGCTCAAATGGATCAAGGATGGCATGAAGGTTCCAGCTGAAAAGATTGCAGATTTACGCTTGCCATTTTTCAAAAAATAGGGGATAAGGAGAAGACTTATGACAGAAAAAAGACTGGCTTGGGATGAGTACTTTGCAGCCCAGGCTTTACTGATTGCCAATCGTTCGACCTGCAAACGTGCCAAGGTGGGAGCTGTCTTAGTCAAAGACAATAAAGTCATTTCAACTGGCTATAATGGTTCCGTATCAGGAACGGAGCACTGTATTGACCACGAATGTCTGGTCATTGAAGGTCACTGTGTTCGAACCCTTCACGCCGAGGTTAATGCTATTCTCCAAGGGGCTGAGCGAGGGGTTCCCAGAGGATTTACAGCCTATGTGACCCATTTCCCTTGTCTGAACTGCACCAAACAACTGCTTCAAGTTGGTTGCAAGCGCGTGGTTTATATCAACCAGTACCGAATGGATGACTATGCCCAGTACCTTTATCAAGAAAAAGGCACCGAGTTGACCCATTTACCATTAGAGACTGTTCAGGCAGCTCTTCAAGAGGCAGATTTGATTTAAAAATTAATTAAAATAAATAGTTTAGGAAGCTTTTTAAACCGTTTTTTGATATAATAAGAAGAATAAATTGAAAGAAGGAACTCAGAAAATGGGAAAAATTGAAGTCATTAATCATCCACTCATTCAACACAAATTGTCTATCTTGCGTCGTACAGACACTTCTACAAAAGCTTTTCGTGAGCTAGTAGATGAGATTGCAATGTTGATGGGATATGAAGTACTTCGTGATCTTCCACTTGAAGACGTGGAAATCGAAACACCTATCACAAAGACCGTTCAAAAACAATTGGCTGGTAAAAAATTGGCGATTGTCCCAATCTTGCGTGCAGGTATCGGGATGGTAGATGGCCTCTTGAGCTTGGTTCCAGCAGCTAAAGTTGGTCATATTGGTATGTACCGTGATGAAGAAACCCTTCAACCAGTTGAATACTTGGTGAAATTGCCTGAGGATATTGACCAACGTCAAATCTTTGTTGTTGATCCAATGTTGGCAACTGGTGGCTCAGCAATCTTGGCAGTAGATTCCCTTAAAAAACGTGGTGCTTCAAATATCAAGTTTGTCTGCCTAGTATCTGCTCCAGAAGGTGTGAAAGCTCTTCAAGAAGCACACCCAGATGTAGAAATCTTTACAGCAGCCTTGGATGAACGCTTGAACGAACACGGTTATATCGTTCCAGGTCTTGGAGATGCTGGAGACCGCTTGTTCGGTACTAAATAAAATCCCAAAGTAAATAGTGAAACTAGAAGTTCGTTTTTAACTTGAAAGGAGGTTGAGTTTTTGTTTCTGTTTAGAGAATAGAGCAAAAATTTGACCTTTTTTGACCAAAAAGATATAATAGTTCTGTATTGAGTCGTAAGACTAAGAAAATTCAACATAAAAGGAGAAATGAATGATTCCTGTAGTTATTGAACAAACAAGCCGTGGAGAACGTTCCTATGACATTTACTCTCGCCTTCTGAAAGACCGCATCATCATGCTAACAGGTCCAGTTGAAGACAACATGGCCAACTCCGTTATCGCCCAATTACTTTTCTTGGATGCCCAAGATAGTACAAAAGATATTTATCTTTATGTCAACACACCTGGGGGCTCTGTTTCAGCTGGTTTGGCAATCGTTGATACCATGAACTTTATCAAGGCAGATGTCCAAACAATCGTTATGGGGATGGCTGCATCCATGGGGACTGTCATTGCATCAAGTGGCGCAAAAGGCAAACGTTTCATGCTTCCAAATGCAGAGTACATGATTCACCAACCAATGGGTGGTACAGGTGGTGGTACCCAACAAACCGATATGGCAATCGCTGCAGAGCACTTGCTTAAAACTCGTAAGACTTTGGAGCAAATCCTTGCAGATAACTCTGGTAAATCAGTCGAGCAAATTCATGCAGATGCAGAACGTGATTACTGGATGAGTGCCCAAGAAACACTTGAATATGGCTTTATTGATGAAATCATGGCCAATAATTCTTTAAGCTAAGCAACCTAGAAAGCAAACTCGACGGAGTTTGCTTTTTTTGATATAATAGGAGAAGATTTCTTAGAAAGAGGATTCCTCATGTTTGAAAAAACAAATCGATCAGGATTAATCATCTATCTCTACTATAATCGAGATGCAAAAAAAATTCAGGAATACGGTGATATCTGTTACCATTCCAAAAAACATCGTTACTTGCAACTCTATGTTCCAACTGAGGAGCTAGATGACTTAGTTGAGAGATTAGGTAAGGAAAGATATATCAAGAAAATTAGACGTTGCCATATTCAAGAGCTAGAAACTCCCTTCGTTGGGAATCTCTATCGAACCGAAGAAAACGTTATCATTTAAAAAAGTTAAACAAATACATTGACAATTTTCTGATAATTCGGTATATTCTTAACATACAATTTTTGAAACAACTATAAGGAGATTAAAAATGAAGAAAAAATTTGCCCTATCTTTTGTGGCTCTTGCTAGTGTGGCTCTTCTTGCTGCCTGTGGAGAGGTCAAGTCAGGAGCGTCAAACACAACTGGAAATCCAGTAGACGAAAAAACAATTAAAATCGGTTTTAACTTTGAAGAGACAGGTGCTGTGGCAGCTTACGGTACAGCTGAACAAAAAGGTGCCCAACTTGCTGTAGACGAAATCAACGCTGCAGGTGGAATTGATGGAAAACAAATCGAAGTTGTAGACAAAGACAACAAGTCAGAAACTGCTGAAGCAGCTTCTGTTACAACAAACCTTGTTACCCAATCAAAAGTAGCAGCTATTGTAGGACCTGCGACATCTGGTGCAACTGCTGCAGCTGTAGCTAACGCTACTAAAGCTGGAGTGCCATTGATTTCACCAAGTGCTACTCAAGACGGTTTGACTAAAGGTCAAGATTACCTATTTATCGGAACATTCCAAGATAGCTTCCAAGGGAAGATTATTTCTAACTATGTAACAAACAAATTAAATGCTAAGAAGGTTGTTCTTTATACTGACAATGCTAGTGACTATGCTAAAGGTATTGCTAAATCTTTCCGCGAAGCCTACAAGGGTGAGATTGTAGCAGATGAAACGTTTGTAGCAGGTGATACTGACTTCCAAGCAGCCCTTACTAAAATGAAAGGGAAAGAGTTTGACGCTATCGTAGTTCCAGGTTACTACACAGAAGCTGGTAAAATTGTAAACCAAGCTCGTGGTATGGGAATTGATAAACCAATCGTTGGTGGAGATGGATTTAACGGTGAAGAATTTGTTCAACAAGCAACTGCTGAAAGAGCATCAAACATTTACTTCATCTCTGGATTCTCAACCACTGTTGATGTTTCTGCAAAAGCTAAATCTTTCCTTGAAGCATACCGTGCTAAATACAACGAAGAGCCTTCAACATTCTCAGCTTTAGCCTATGACTCAGTTTACCTAGTAGCAAATGCTGCAAAAGGTGCTAAAAACTCAAGTGAGATCAAGGACAACCTTGCTAAAACCAAAGATTTTGATGGTGTAACTGGTCAAACAAGCTTTGATGCTGACCACAATACAGTGAAAACTGCTTACATGATGACCATGAACAATGGTAAAGTTGAAGAAGCAGAAGTTGTAAAACCATAACATTAGAATAGTAATTGAAATGGGGAATGAGCCTTTGACTCACTCCCTGTTTCGGTGTTTATGAACTTGTGAAAATAATGAAATTTTCTAAAAAATAACGATAGAAAAGAGTGAATGCTATGCTCCAACAACTTGTGAATGGTCTAATTCTGGGTAGTGTTTATGCACTTTTGGCTCTGGGTTATACCATGGTTTATGGAATTATCAAACTCATCAACTTCGCCCATGGCGATATTTACATGATGGGTGCCTTTATTGGTTACTTTTTGATTAATTCTTTCCAAATGGATTTCTTTTTAGCTTTAATTATTTCAATGGCAGGAACCGCACTACTTGGTGTTGTGATTGAGTTTCTTGCATACCGTCCTTTACGACACTCTACACGTATTGCTGTATTGATTACTGCCATCGGAGTGTCTTTCCTACTGGAATACGGAATGGTTTATCTAGTAGGTGCCAATACTCGTGCCTTCCCTCAAGCAATTGAAACAGTCCGCTTTGACTTGGGACCAATTAGCTTGACAAATGTTCAATTGATGATTTTAGCAGTTTCTGTGCTGTTGATGGTTTTATTGCAATTGATCGTCCAAAAAACAAAAATGGGGAAAGCCATGCGTGCAGTATCAGTTGATAGTGACGCAGCTCAATTGATGGGAATTAATGTAAATCGTACAATCAGCTTTACCTTTGCTTTGGGTTCAGCCCTTGCTGGTGCAGCAGGTGTCCTCATTGCCCTTTACTACAACTCTCTTGAACCTTTGATGGGTGTGACTCCAGGTCTAAAATCATTCGTTGCGGCCGTACTCGGTGGTATCGGGATTATTCCTGGTGCAGCTCTAGGGGGATTTGTGATTGGCTTGTTGGAAACATTTGCTACTGCCTTCGGTATGTCTGATTTCCGTGATGCTATCGTATATGGAATCTTGCTTTTGATTCTGATTGTTCGACCTGCAGGTATCCTTGGTAAGAATGTGAAAGAGAAGGTGTAAACAATGAAGACAAATCTTAAAGTAAATATTCTCTGGTTATTCCTTCTATTAGCGGGTTATGGGTTGATTAGTGTACTGGTTTCTGCTGGTGTTCTCAATCTATTCCATGTCCAAATTTTAGAACAAATTGGGATTAATATCATCCTTGCAGTAGGCTTGAACTTAATCGTTGGTTTTTCAGGACAATTCTCACTTGGTCATGCAGGTTTTATGGCGATTGGGGCTTATGCAGCAGCGATTATTGGTTCAAAATCACCAACCTATGGTGCTTTCTTTGGAGCGATGGTCTTGGGCGCTTTGATTTCTGGTGCAGTCGCTTTGCTCGTTGGAATTCCAACTCTACGCTTGAAGGGGGACTATTTGGCCGTCGCGACACTAGGTGTTTCAGAAATCATTCGTATCTTTATCATTAATGGTGGAAGTTTGACCAACGGTGCTGCTGGTATCTTGGGTATCCCTAACTTCACAACTTGGCAAATGGTTTACCTTTTTGTGATTATCACAACTATTGCAACCCTTAACTTCTTACGTAGTCCGATTGGACGCTCTACTCTATCTGTTCGTGAGGATGAGATTGCTGCGGAGTCCGTTGGGGTAAATACTACAAAGATCAAGATTATCGCTTTTGTCTTTGGTGCCATTACAGCAAGTATTGCTGGTTCTCTTCAGGCAGGATTTATCGGTTCAGTTGTACCAAAAGATTATACTTTCATCAACTCAATCAACGTTTTGATCATTGTTGTATTTGGAGGACTTGGTTCTATTACAGGTACGATTGTTTCTGCGATTGTTTTGGGAATTTTAAATATGCTCCTTCAAGATGTGGCTAGCGTACGTATGATCATTTACGCTTTGGCTCTTGTATTGGTTATGATTTTCAGACCAGGTGGACTTCTTGGAACATGGGAATTGAGTCTATCACGTTTCTTTAAAAAATCTAAGAAGGAGGGACAAAACTAATGGCATTACTTGAAGTTAAACAGTTAACCAAACATTTTGGCGGTCTAACAGCTGTTGGAGATGTCACTCTTGAATTGAACGAGGGAGAATTGGTTGGTTTGATTGGACCAAACGGAGCTGGAAAAACAACCCTTTTCAATCTCTTGACGGGTGTTTATGAACCAAGCGAAGGTACTGTCACATTAGATGGTCACCTCCTAAATGGGAAAACTCCCTATAAGATTGCTTCACTTGGTCTCAGTCGTACTTTCCAAAATATTCGTTTGTTCAAGGACTTGACAGTTTTGGAAAATGTTTTGATTGCATTTAGCAATCATCATAAACAACATGTCCTTGCGAGCTTCCTACGCCTACCAGCTTTTTATAAGAATGAGGAAGAATTAAAAAGCAAAGCTTTGGACTTGCTGAAGATTTTTGATTTGGATGGTGACGCAGATACTCTTGCCAAGAATCTGGCCTATGGTCAACAACGTCGATTAGAAATTGTTCGTGCTCTGGCAACTGAACCTAAGATCCTCTTTTTGGACGAACCTGCAGCTGGTATGAATCCACAAGAAACAGCTGAATTGACAGAATTGATCCGTCGTATCAAAGATGAATTTAAAATTACCATCATGCTCATCGAACATGACATGAATTTGGTTATGGAAGTCACTGAGCGTATCTATGTTCTTGAATATGGTCGGTTGATTGCTCATGGGACTCCGGATGAGATCAAGAACAACAAACGCGTTATCGAAGCTTATCTAGGAGGTGAAGCCTGATGTCTATGTTAAAAGTTGAAAACCTCTCTGTGCATTACGGTATGATCCAAGCAGTTCGTGATGTAAGTTTCGAGGTTAATGAAGGTGAAGTTGTTTCTCTTATCGGTGCCAATGGTGCTGGTAAAACAACCATTCTTCGTACCCTTTCAGGTTTGGTTCGCCCAAGTGCTGGTAAAATTCAGTTTTTGGGAAAAGAAATTCAAAAGTTGCCTGCGCAAAAAATCGTGGCAGGTGGTCTTTCACAAGTTCCTGAGGGACGCCATGTTTTTCCAGGCTTGACTGTTATGGAAAACTTGGAAATGGGAGCTTTCTTGAAGAAAAATCGTGAAGAAAATCAAGCCAACTTGAAAAAAGTCTTTTCACGTTTCCCTCGTTTGGAAGAACGTAAAAACCAAGATGCGGCAACTCTTTCAGGTGGTGAACAGCAGATGCTGGCTATGGGACGCGCTCTCATGTCTACACCTAAGCTCCTTCTCTTGGATGAGCCGTCAATGGGACTTGCCCCAATCTTTATCCAAGAAATTTTTGATATCATTCAAGATATTCAGAAGCAAGGAACAACGGTTCTCCTAATTGAACAGAACGCTAACAAGGCCCTTGCTATCTCTGACCGTGGTTATGTACTTGAAACAGGAAAGATTGTCCTATCAGGAACAGGAAAAGAACTCGCAGCATCTGATGAAGTCAGAAAAGCATATCTAGGTGGCTAAAAAGGTCCGGGGGACCTTTTTAGTCGGCGGATAAGAATTGTGCAGCAATTCTCCTTTAGTCTGGGAGACTAGTTTAGGTTGTGGATGGAGATTGCGCACGCAATCCCTCTATAGTCCGGGGGACCTTTTTAGTCGGCAGATAGAGATTGCGTAAGCAATCATCCAATCCAGTGGATTGTTTTAGTCGGCGGATAAGAATTGCAACCAAGCGAAACCTAATACGGCTACTTATCAAAAATATAAAATATTTCAGGGCTCCAGAATAAGGAGCTCTTTTATTTATATGTTTTTTGAGGAAAGGGAAGAAGGTCTTAATTTTTACTCATTGTTTCCTTATTTGAATTGACAGTCATTTTTGTTCATATTATAATATGGGTAAGAAAAAATTGAACAGGAGGACTGAGAATGGTAACAGAAAAACAATTTAAACTTTTGCGTTTTATGTTGATACATAAAGAAAAGACATTTACTCAGAGACAGTTAGCTGAAGAGTTAGACCTATCTTTAGGAACAATCAACACATTATTGAAAAAACTGAAAGAAGAGAAGTGGGTTGATGAGGAGCTTCACTTAACTGAACTAGGTCAGAAAGTTTTAGAACCCTATCGAGTAAAAAATGCCATTATAATGGCTGCTGGCATGAGTAGCCGTTTTGCTCCTTTGTCTTATGAGATTCCCAAAGGATTACTTCAAGTCAAGGGTGAACGCTTGATAGAGAGGGAAATCAGACAGCTGCAAGAAGCAGGAATAGAAGATATAACCGTTATTGTAGGCTATCTTCAAGAAAAAATGTTCTATCTTGCAGAGAAGTTTGGTGTAAAAATTGTAGTAAATAATGATTACTACAAATATAATAACTGTTCGTCTCTTATGTTGGTTAAAAATCAACTTTCTAACACTTATATTTGTTCATCGGATAATTATTTTGTAAAAAATCCTTTTGAGCAATATATTTATAGAGGTTACTACTCGACGATATTTGCAGAAGGTCAAACGGACGAATATTGTGCTATAGAGGATTCGAATCACATCATCGTTGATATCCAGATTGGTGGAGAAAATACTTGGGCTATGGTGGGGCACGTTTATTTTGACCGTGCATTTAGCGAGAAATTTAAGGAAATTTTAGAAACCGAGTTTAAGCACGAACCTTATCGGGAACAGCTTTGGGAGGATTATTATAGTCGCCATGTCAAGGAACTCCTTTTAGAAGCTCGTCACTATTCAGCGGATATTGTTAAAGAATTTGATTCACTAGATGAACTCCGTCAATTTGATGAACGTTATTTGGTAAATGCAGACTCAGCTATTATCGATAATATCTGTAAGACATTAAAGTGTGTGGCTTCAGATATTGTCAATATCAAACCTCTAAAAGATGGGTTAACCAACACATCATTTTCATTTGACTGTCTAGGGAAAAAATATGTTTACCGTCATCCGGGTAGGGGAACGGAAAATTATATCGACCGAGCTAGTGAAGCAGCTTCTATGGAAATTGCTGCAAAATTAAAGATTGACCATACCTTCGTAGCTATGAACAAGGATGAGGGCTGGAAAATTTCAGAATTTATTCCCAATGCTAAGCAACTGGATTATGATAATTGGGATGATGTGGCACAAGCAATGGACCTCTTGAGACGGTTACACCAATCTGGAGAAAAAACGGAACATTCCTTTGACCAATTTGAGGGAATTGATGATTTTAGAGAAAAATTGAAGGCTAGAAATCGATTTGAATTTGATGGCCTCGAGGAATTGGATGAAACTGTTTCAATTCTCAAAAACTATTTACAGAATGATCCGGAACAGGTTGTCCTTTGTCATGGAGATTCCTATAGTCCTAATTTCTTGTTGAATGAAGCAGGCGAAATGAGCTTGATTGATTGGGAATATTCTGGAATGGGAGAGCCAGCAGGAGATTTGGGCACCTTTATCGCGTGTTCCAATTATACCGTAGAGGATGCTGAAAAAGTACTGGAATTGTATTTGCAAGAAGTACCAGATAAGAAAACCAAACGTCACTATTTGGCTTATGTAGCAGTGACCTCATATTATTGGTTCTTGTGGGCTTTGTTCCAGGAGAGTGTCGGAAAACCAGTTGGTGAATTTCTCTACATCTGGTATCGCTATACCAAACAATATGGACAACTGGCCCTTGACTTGTATTTGGAGGAAAACTAAGATGAAAACGACATCCGAAATTGAAGATTTAGTAGCAACTGAAACAAAGAGAAGATTGGAAGAAATGGAGTCACCAAACTACGAGTTTGTTCAACCCTTCCTAAAAAGTGATTTCATTTTAATCATCTCCATAGTCCTAATCAACCTTATTTTGA